>JAIPGD010000080.1 GCA_021736305.1 Candidatus Izemoplasma sp. | reverse complement strand
GTCTATAAAATATTCTTGAGTGTTCATACTTATATTTTACCATATAAGTTTGAAAAAAAAGGAACAGGTCAGCATTTTTACATGCTTTTCCTGTTCTTTTTTTATTTTTCTTTATTTAGCTGTTTTCCGACAGCCCCTTTTTTTTATGTAAGTTTTATAAAAATTTTTTAAATTTATCTATAATGGTTGTCTTTTATGAATTCAAGTTATAAAATTATACTTAATAGGGGTGATTTTATGAAGCGCTGTGTATATTGTGGTATAGAAAACGCTGATTCAAATAAATATTGTATAAATTGTGGAGAAGAATTAAGCGATTATCCTAAAAATAGTAATTATGATTCTCATACTAAACAAGAAGTTATCGATGGTCCCATCGATAACAAAGACACTCATGATAACAATATAAGATGTCCTAATTGCAACTCTAAAAAAATAGCTTATTTAACTAAATCAACTGATGGTTTTAGCGGTTCAAATGCTTGTTGTGGTTATATTATATTTGGGCCTTTAGGATTATTGTGTGGTTTAAGTGGTAAACAAGAAAGTTTAACTGTAAGGAAGTGTATGAATTGTGGACACGAATTCTGAGAAACTATGGTTTCGTTTGATGAAGATTGGCCGAAATATTGGTTGCCATCAAATGAGTTGTAGATCATTTTTTTATAAAAATTATCAGTTTCCTGTTTGTTCAAGGTGTACAGGAATTTTACTTGGAGAATTTATTTTAGCGCCAGTTATTTTATTAATAGGATTTAATAATATTTATTTAAATTTATCGTTTCTATTATTAATGGCCATTGATGGATTATTGCAATATTTCAAGATACTCCAATCAAATAATATACGTAGATTTTTTACGGGGCTTGGAGCTGGTTATGCAATAACTTCTTTATTAGTCTATGGAGTAATTTATATTTTTAGTTTGATATAATAAAAAAATCTTCTGTATTTAGCAGAAGATTTTTTATTTGAATAAATTAGTTTATTGTCCAATACTTTCCTTGATTTTTTGATTAATCATTTCTTTAGTTTCTTCATCGATGTCTTCTTTTATTTCATCACTTTCATCGATTCTAATTAATGCGATTGTTTTAACGAATTGTTCATTAATTAAATTTATGATTTTTACACCTTGAGTAGCGCGTTTTGAAATTGAGATTTGATCTATTGGTGTTCTAATAATCATGCCTTGATTAGAAACAACAAGTAAGTCCTCATCTCCAACTACTGATACAAGTTTAGCTAATTCTCCATTTCGAGATGTAACGTTAATTGTTTTAACACCTTTTCCTCCGCGTTTTTGAGAACGATATTCATCAACTTCAGTCCGTTTTCCGTAACCTAGTTTTGTTATAGCTAATATTTGGTTTTGTTCTTCACTAACAACAGCTACACCAACAACGTGCTCTTTTTCAGAGATATCAATACCTTTAACACCGGCTGCAGTTCTGCCCATGCTTCTTACTTGAGTTTCAGAAAAGCGTATTGCTTTACCATTTGATGCGCCAATGATAATATCTCTTGATCCATCAGTATGTTTAACAGAGTGTAAGTAGTCATTTTCTCTTAAAGTAATAGCTTTAATTCCGTTAACACGAATATGTTTGAATTCAGAAACTTTTGTTCTTTTTGAAATTCCGTTTCTTGTTGTAAAGAATAAATAACCGTTTTCAAAATCTTTTACTGACATACAAGTCGCTAATTCTTCACCTTCAGCTAAATCAAGTAGATTGACAATTGGCAATCCTTTTGAAGTTCTTCCGAAGTTAGGTATTTTATAACCTTTCATTTTATAGACTCTTCCAAGAGTAGTGAAGAATAGTAAGTAATCATGAGTTGATGTAAAGATAATTGAATCTAACACATCATCTTCATTTAAATTAATACCAGTTTTTCCTCTTCCTCCACGGTTTTGAGAACGGTAAACGTCTATATTCATGCGTTTAACATAACCATTTGTTGTTATTGCTATAATAACGTCTTCTTCAGGAATTAAATCTTCATCTTCGATTTCGAAGTCCCCAAATAAATCGATTTCAGAACGTCTATCATCACCAAATTGTCTTTTTACTTCAAGCGCTTCATCGATGAGAATGTTGTTTTGTTTTTCTTTGCTTTGTAAAGTCTCTTGCAAATCTTCGATTGTTATATTTAATTCTTCAATTTCAGAGTTGATTTTATCTCTTTCTAATCCAGATAATCTTCTTAATTGCATTTTTAATATGGCTTTTACTTGAACATCAGAGAAGTCAAATTCTTTAATTAGTTTTTCTTCGGTATCATCATAAGAGTCTCTAATGATTTTTATTACTTTTTCAATGTTGTCTAAAGCAAGAATATATCCCTCTAGTAAATGCAAGCGTTCTTTTGCCTTATTTAAATCAAAATTAGTTTTTCTAACTAATACTTCAACTTGATGTAAGTAATAGTACTTAATCATGTCTTTTAGGTTTAAAGTTACTGGTTTATCATCTACTAAGGCTAGCATATTTGCGCCAAATGATACTTGTAATTGAGAATTTTTATAAAGATTATTTAAAACAACTTCAGCATTTGCGTCTCTTCTTAACTCTATAACAACGTTCATACCTTTTCTGCTTGATTCATCTCTTAAATCGGTGATTCCTTCAATTTTTTTGTCTTTGGCTAGGTTTGCTATGCGGTCAATTAAAGTTGTTTTATTGACTTGATAAGGTATCTCTGTAATGATTATTTGTTTTTTTCCATTTGCTAGTTCTTTTATTTCAGATTTTGCTTTAATTCTAATAATGCCTCGTCCAGTTTTATAAGCTGATACTATTCCTGATTGTCCTAGAATAATACCCCCAGTAGGAAAATCTGGCCCTTTTATATATTCCATTAATTCATCAATATCAATAATAGGGTTATTTATATAAGCAATATATCCGTCGATAACTTCAGAAAGATTATGTGGGGGAATATTTGTTGCCATACCTACAGCAATACCAGTAGCTCCATTTACTAATAAGTTAGGAATTTTTGCTGGTAGTACTTTTGGTTCAGTTTCTGTTCCATCATAGTTTTCAATAAAATCAACAGTATCTTTTTTTAAATCTTTAATTATTTCATCAGAAATTTTATGCATTTTTGCTTCAGTATAACGCATTGCAGCTGCTGGATCTCCATCAACTGATCCAAAGTTTCCGTGCCCATTAACTAATGGGTACCGATACGAAAAGTTTTGCGCCATTCTAACCATTGCATCATAGATTGCGCTGTCACCATGAGGATGGTATTTACCCATAACATCGCCGACAATTCTAGCGGACTTTTTATATGATTTATCAGGTGTTAGACCTAATTCATTCATTCCGTAAAGAATTCTCCGATGAACTGGTTTTAACCCATCTCTTACATCTGGCAAAGCTCTTGAAACAATAACGCTCATTGCATATGATAAGAATGAGTTTTCCATTTCTTTGGTTACATTGATTTCTAAAATTTTATCTGTCAGTTTTTTCTCATCTTCTGGTATTATATTAAATTTATCGTCCATGTCAAACTCCTTCTTAAATATCTAAATTCTTAACGTATTCAGCGTTTTCGTTAATGAATTCTTTTCTGCTTTCGACATCATCACCCATGAGCATTGAGAAAACTTGATCAGCTTTAATTGCATCTTCTAAAGTCACTAGTAATAATGTTCTTTCATCTGGATCCATTGTTGTTTCCCATAGTTGCTCTGGATTCATTTCCCCTAAACCTTTATATCTTTGAATGTTTGGTTTTCCATTCATTGATTGTAAGATTGGCTCTAACTCTTTCTCTAAATAAGCGTATTCAATTTGTTTTCCTTGTTGAATTTTAAATAAAGGTGGTTGAGCAATATATACATAACCTTGTTCGATAAGTGGTTTCAAATATCTAAATAAGAATGTTAAAAGCAATGTTCTAATATGTGCACCATCAACATCAGCATCGGTCATGATAATAATTTTATGATATCTTAGTTTTGAGATATCAAACTCATCGCCAATACCTGTTCCAAAAGCTTGAATCATTGATACGATTTCTTTGTTTTGTAAAGCTCTATCAAGTCGAGCTTTTTCAACATTTAAAACTTTACCTCTTAATGGTAAAATTGCTTGAAATTCTGAGTCTCTACCTTGTTTAGCAGAACCACCCGCAGAATCTCCCTCAACGATATATATTTCTGATTTAATAGCATCTTTGCTTCTGCAATCAGCAAGTTTTGAGGCAAAGCCTAGAGCATCTAAAGGAGATTTTCTTCTAGTTGCTTCTCGGGCTTTTTTAGCAGCTACACGAGCTCGTTGTGCCATCAATGCCTTTTCGATAATAGTTCTAGCAGCATTAGGGTTTTCTAGTAAAAATCTTTCTAAGCCTTCAGACATGATTGTACTTACTGCACGTCTAGCATCACTTGAACCGAGTTTTGATTTAGTCTGTCCTTCAAATTGAGGGTCAGGATGTTTGATTGATATAATTGCTATTAAACCTTCTCTTGTATCTTCACCTTGTAAAGATTCATCTTTTTTAAAGATATTATTTTCTTTACCGTATTTATTTAATATTCGTGTTAAAGTCATTTTAAACCCTTCGACATGAGTCCCACCTTCAGGGTTAGTAATATTATTAGTGAAAGGATAGATGTTATCAGCATATCCGTTATTATATTGAATAGCTATCTCTACTAAAATATCATCTTCATTGAGACCTTCAAAATAAGCAACATCAGGATGTAAAACATCTTTGCCTTTATTTAAGAAAGCAACATATTCCTTTACACCGCCTTCGTATTGATAGTCTTTGCTGATGATTTTTAGTTCGTTTCTTGAATCCGTTATAGAAAACTTGATACCTTTATTTAGGAAAGCAAGTTGTTGAATTCTAGTTCTTAATATTTCAAAATCGTAAACATTAGATTCTTTGAAAACTTCTGGATTAGCTAAAAAAGTAACAATTGTTCCTCTGCGATTTGAGTCACCCTCGCAGACTAAATCTTTTTTTAGAAATCCGTTTTCAAATTCAATTATATATTTTTTATCGTCCTTGTGAATTTCTACCGTCATAAAAGAACTTAATGCATTAACAACAGAAGCACCTACACCATGTAATCCACCAGAAACTTTATAAGAATCGTGATCAAATTTTCCACCTGCGTG
>JAIPGD010000079.1 GCA_021736305.1 Candidatus Izemoplasma sp. | reverse complement strand
GAATTGCAAGGTCTGAGTATTCATCTGCAGTATGTAAAATATCATAACCAATAGTTGTATGTGTTTTTACAATTTCATATTCTTCTTCAGTTAGTTTACCTGGTTTATTAAGGATATTATCAGGTAATGATATTTTACCTATATCATGGAACATTGCTGCTTGTGATAACTCTTTTATAGCTTCAGCATCAAATCCTAAAGCTTTACCTAGTTTAATCGATAGTTTCGTTACTCTTTTAGAGTGTAAATTTTCAAGCTCATCCTTGTCAGTTAAAGTTTTTAATATAGCTGATATAGCTTTATTTTTTACACTTTTTCTTTCAAGAATTTTTTGACGATACATATTGTTTTCTGCACGTTTCCTTACATCATTTAACGAAACTTGATTATCTTTTTGAACAAAATAACCTGCAGCAATACTAAGATCCATATTCTTAATAAATGTTTTTTTGCTTTCCTCAAACAAACGTTTTTTAAATTTATCTGCTTCTTCTTTATCAGAATTTGGCATAACTACACTAAATTCATCACCACTAACTCTACAGATAATATCTTCTTCTCTAGTGATTTTTTCTAATAATCTAGCTGTTTTCTTTAAAGCCACATCCCCAACTTCATGACCATAAGCGTCATTAATGATTTTTAATCCATTTAAGTCCATATTAATAACTACAAATGGATATTGTTGATTATCATTAAGTTTTTTTAATTCTCTATCATATACTTTACGGTTACATAAATCTGTTAAATGATCATGTGTTGATATATATAATAATTCTTTATATCGATTTTCTTGTTCAGTAATATCTCTAGCAACACCTACAGCACCAATGATTTCATTTTTATTATTGTACATTGGATTTAAAACATTTTCAAAGTAATAGGTTTTTCCTTTGTAAATAGATTCCCAAGAATAAAGAACTCTTTGTCCTTTTAAAGCTAATTCATATTGAGCTTCACGTTCTTCAGCGTAACGCTCTCCAAAAACTTCTTTATGAGTTTTGCCAATTAAATCCTCTTCAGTAATTCCTAAAATCTCTAACCCATTACCATAAACTGCTAAATAGCGTTTATTCTTATCAATCACAAAAACTATATCAGATGATGATGATAATAGTACTTCAAACTTTTGAATTTCTAAAGATAAGTCTTCCATTGATTTTTCTAGTTGTTCTTGATAACCAACAGATTCATCAATCAGATTGTTTAAAGCTTTTCTTGCATTATTAAATTTTGTTTGATTTGACACTTCTAATCTATAATCGGGATGTTTAGAGATATCAATTTTATTGATATCTTTAATCAATGCCTTTAATGGTAAATTAATAAAATTATGATAAATAAGGAAAATCACAATAAGAATCGCAAAGATTAGTGATAAAGTTGACATAATCGCGAAAGTTAATGTTCCGATGCTTTGATTAAGCTCAGCGCGGGTCATAAAGATACCAAAGGTGAAATTAGAATTGTTTACACTTCCATACGCAATTTTTCCAGTTTGATCTCCTGATTCAATCATGTCTGTAATGCCTTCATCTCCAACAAGTAATTCTTTATCAATATCATAATCTTCAGAAGTAGTTAAAGTAGTTTGTGACAATAAATTAGTATGAGCTAAAACATTACCCGAATTATCAATAACAAAAGCATACCCTATATCTTCAGATATATAACTATTTACAAAATCAGTAATGGTATCTAATTCAAT
Organism: Candidatus Izemoplasma sp.; assembly: GCA_021736305.1. Classification (GTDB taxonomy): domain Bacteria; phylum Bacillota_I; class Bacilli_A; order Izemoplasmatales; family Hujiaoplasmataceae; genus Hujiaoplasma. The sequence goes on along the minus strand of JAIPGD010000079.1, from coordinate 3,882 downwards.
ATCTGCGCCAATAACTCCAAGTAATTGATCATTTTCATAAACTGGGTATACTACTGTAATAATTGTACTTTCGTATATTAAATCTATATATGCATCAGTATAAGATATACTTTCACTATCAAGGCCTTTTTGATACCACGGTCTTTGAGTTACATCAAAGCCCGGTGGCTCAACAAAATCATCGCTAGATAAAACATAAGTTTTATCAGGTCTTCCATAATATATTTGCATGATAACATCATTATTATTCTCAATATCAACAAGCAAATCTTTTAAATTTGATTGATCTTGATCTGAACGAATTGTGCTAGCAACCGAATAAACAACTGAACCTATACTTGAGAATTCACTTTCAATTTTTTCAACAGCTAAATCTCGTTGCAAGGTTAAAATTTCTGTTTGTTTTTCTATCATTAAATTTGAAAGAAAGAAATATAAATAGCCCAAAGTAATAAAAAATAATACTACAAAAAGACTAATAATTATTTTAGATATTTTTTCTGATAATTTCACAGTTAGTTTTTGTAATAGATAAAACTAAGACCTATTACGTATCTCCCTTCTAGATTTTTTATCATTATAATTAATTTTATTATAACATGTAAGCTATAAAATTTACATTATGATTTAAGGATTTATCTAAGCTTAATCATTTGATTTTTTACATTTTATTTACAATTCATTACAATTCTTTGATAGTTTAGAATTTATAATCATATTAGAATTAACGTGTAAAAATCAAATAAGAGAGAGGATTTAAAATGAAAAAAATATTATTAGTATTATTGTTAGCAATCTCAACAACCTTAGTTGCTTGCGGAGAAACAAGTGAAGGTTGGGATTCAAGTAAAAATATCACAGTGTATACAAGAGATACATCAAGTGGCACAAGAGCAGGGTTTATGAGTGGAATTGGTTTTCCTGATGGTGCTGAAAACGATGACATCTTAGCTGATGGATTTGTAATAAATGACAATACAGGAATTTTAACTACAATGGCTACAGATGAATATGGTATTGGTTATATATCTCTATCAAGTTTAAATGACAGTGTATATGGTGTTCCATTTGAAGGTGTTGAACCGACAATAGCTAATGTTGTTAATAACACATATGGATTAAAAAGACCTTTTAATTATGTGCTTAGAGATTTAAATGATTACAATAATGATACAGAAAAAGAAATCAGTTTAGCATTCATTGCTTTCCTAGGAACTACTGATGGATCTGATATCATAACAAATGCAGGCGCTATTCCATTAGCTTCAACAAATTCATGGGATGATATAAAAGCTGATTATTCTGTATGTGAACTTGACAATTCTAGCGTAACAATTAGATTTGGTGGATCTGATTCAATCGAACAAGTTGCTAAAGCCTTAACAGAAGCATTTGCACCAAAATGTGGTGACTTTGTACCTGAGCATGACCATACAGGTTCATCAGATGGATTTAAAAGAACTCAAGGTGCAGAGAAAGACGGAGACAATTATAAACACATAGGTTTTGCATCTAGACCTTTTAAAGATACAGAACAAGGTTCAGAAGGAACTCAAGGACAATTATCTTGGGACGCTATTGTAGTTATCGTTCATAATAACAATGAAGTAACTAACTTAACTGCTGAAGAGTTAAAGAAAATCTACAATGGAACATACACTACTTGGAACCAATTATTAAATTAATTTTTCTTTAATCAAATACATTAGCCCTACTCTATTAGGGCTAACTTGTATGTTTGGAGGTTTTGAATGCAGACAATCAAAAACATGTTTCAATCACTTAAAATTAAAAACAAAAAAGAACTTGCTGATATATTAATTCGGGGATTGTTTTTATTCACCACGATTTTATCAGCTTCTTTCATTGTTATAATCATAATATTTGTCGCAGAAGAAGGCATCAAACCTTTTATAAGTAATAATGATGGTTTAGGAAGAGTAAATTTCTTACAGTTTATTACTGGAACTACTTGGTTAAAAGGAACAGCTTTCCAATCTAATTTATATAGTGTCGGCTTTATCATTGTTAATACACTATATATATCTTTTTTAGCGCTTCTACTTTCTATGCCAATTGGAGTTTTAACAGCTTTATTTATCGCGAAAATTGCGCCTAAAAAAATATCTGCTATCTTAAGAACAGTTGTAGAGTTATTAGCCTCTATTCCATCAATTGTATATGGTTTATTTGGTAGTGGGGTTATTTTAGTCTTTGTATATAATTTAGCAAATCTTTTTGGAATTCAATCTAAAGGGGGGAACTCTGTTTTAGCTACTGTATTAGTTCTATCAATAATGATACTACCAACTATTACAGCATTATCTGAAGTTGCTATTAGAAGTGTGGGTAAAGAGATTGAACACGGTTCACTTGCTTTAGGAGCTACAAAAACTCAAACAAATTTTAAAGTAGTATTAACCAGCGCAAAATCAGGTATATTTTCCGCCGCTATTTTAGGAATAGGTAGAGCATTAGGAGAAGCTACAGCTGTTAGTTTAGTTGCGGGTAATGCAAGAAGTGGACCTACACTAGATTTCTTTGAAACAACAGCTACATTAACTTCAACTATGTTACAAGGATTAAAAGAAACTACTGGTTTAGATTATGATATTCGTTTTAGTGTGGGTATTATATTGATGGTTGTTATTTTAATTACTAATGCTTTATTAAATCTTGCTAAAAGAAAGATAGGTAATGTCAATGTCAAATAAACGAAAACGAAAAGACATCTTTTTACAAGCCATAACCTATTTAGCTTCTTCTGTTGCACTTATTATTTTAATGATGATCTTTTTCTTTGTTTTAAAGAATGGATCTGGATTAATAAATTTTGATTTATTAACCAGTGATTATCATGCAAAATTTTATAATGGTGGAACTGAAGTTATTACTGATGATATAAGTTTTTCAGCACCTGATGATTTAGCTGAAGATGCTTATTTTTCAAATCATTGGGGAGTAGCTTTAAAAAACGCGACAGATAAAGAAGGGCAAGCTGTAATCAAGGTTGATTATATTGATTCTCAATCACCATTAAATGAATTATATGATAAGAATAACACTGATAACACATTGTTTTCACTTAAAGAAGGGCAAATAGTCTCGATGATTAAGTTTCATGATAAAGCTTCGGCTTTAAGTATTCAAGGCGCAGAAAACATGATGAATCAGTTGAATGAAGCTAATGAGTTTAGAGAAATTGTCTTTTATTCAAGTGGGGGCGGTATTAGAGGGTCAATTATAACTACTTTATATACTATTGGACTTTCTTTATTGTTTGCTTTACCAATTGGAATATTTACCGCAATTTATCTAAATGAGTTTGCTCATAAAAATAAAATAACCCAAATCATTCGACAAATGATTGAAATGTTAACTGGTGTACCAAGCATTGTATTTGGGCTAGTAGGTTTAGCAGTTTTCGTTCCATTGACAACGCGTTATACTCCAGCAACAAGTGGAAATATACTTTCAGGGAGTTTAACTTTAGCAGTTATTTTACTACCAGTAATTATCCGCTCGACTGAAGAATCACTTAAAGTTGTTCCTGATGAGTTTCGTTTTGCTTCGTTAGCTTTAGGAGCTAACCGCACACAAACAACGTTTAAAGTGGTTTTACCTTCAGCTTTACCAGGTATTTTAACTGCTACCTTACTTGCAATTGGTAGAGTGATCGGTGAAAGTGCGGCGCTTATATTTGCGATCGGAACTGCAATAAAAGATGATATTTCTATTTTTGGTAAATCCACAACACTATCTGTTCATATCTGGTCTTTATTAACAGATGAACCAGCAAATATAGAACTTGCTAGTACCATTGCATTAATAATTCTTATTATGGTTTTAATTTTAAATATGTCAGTAAAATTAATTTCATCA
>JAIPGD010000078.1 GCA_021736305.1 Candidatus Izemoplasma sp. | reverse complement strand
TGCTTCAGCCAACTCTTGTTCTTTAACTGTAATATCTTTACTTGGTAATTTTACTTTAAATGGTAATCCTTTATTTAAAATAATTTGATTCAAGAATAAATCAACCGCAGTAGACATATTTATACCAAGTATATCTAAAATGTCTTCCACTTCTTTTTTTGTTTCTTCATCTACTCTTACATTAATATACGTATTTTTACTCACAGTATCACCTCAATAAATATTGTAACACATTTGTTATACATTTTTAGTGAATAAAAAAATAAAATGTATTGCCTACCGAAAATTAAATATTTTAGGATTATTATCACTATAAAAACTTAGATTTTCACTATTTTTAGTTTTTACTTATTGTCTTACTTTAGCCAATAAGTATCATATCTTATGGGTAGAATAAAACACTATTTGGAAAAATGAATAAAATCCAGAAAAAAAACAGGAAATCATCCGAAAAACATTAAAAATTTAGAAAAAAGTTATTTTTTATGTCAAAGGTTGCAGTGATTCATACATAGAACCGACAGTCCTTTCAGATGGATGTCGGTGCCGACCACAAATTTTCTCAAAAGTCAAGTAAAAAATGACTTTTTTTCTCTTTATAAAGACCTTTTAAGACTACGGTTTTCATAACAAAATACATTGGTTTCATAACAACAACATAACAAAGTACAGTTCTCAAAATCATATCGATTTATCATTTTTCACATAATCACCATGTTGAATGTGTCAAGACGATATATCATTTTACGTTATCAGTATAAAGGGTATTTTATAAAATCTTATATTTTGGTATCATATTATGACAAGGACGTGATTAACATGAATATAACATCTGAAGTGAAAGAAATAATCCTGCAACTGCCAAAGAATCAGCTGTTTAATTCAAGAAAAATTTATGAAAGATATTTTATCGATTTTTGTATGGAATCGACTTATTCTAAAATTATAAACCGCATGCAAAAAGATGAATCAATTATCATGTTTCAAAAAGGAATTTTTTATCTCCCTAAATATCGAGATGGTAAACGCGTTAATATTAGACAATATCAAATCAAATCATTTATCTTTTCTAACAACAACGATGGTACTCTAGTAGGTGATGGATTATATTACCGTTTAAAGTTGTCTAAGATTATTGCGAAAGAGTATCTATACTATACAAATCAAATAGACGAACGATCAAAAAAAATAGGAAATGCAAGGTTTACCTTCTTGCCATTTGATTTCGATCCTACGACAACTTCGATTATTCAGCTCATGGATGTTCTTCGTGGTTTTCATAAAATTACAAACATTGATTTAAACCAGTTTCATGAGTTTTTAAATTCATCTGTTAAACTGTATGATGACATAGCATTTTATGAGATCCATAAAATTATGAAGTATCCAAAACATGTGATTGCTTTCTTAAAAACCATACTCGATGATTTAGGTGTTGATAACGTTCTTGATAAATACTTATCAAAAAGAAGTGTCTATAAGATTCCTGATTGGAAATAAAGAAAAACCTTGGTATGTGATTGATAGAGTAGAGGATAAATAATTAATTTATTTATCCCCTCTCACACTACCCGGCATACGGAACCGTACAGGGCGGTTCAATTTTATATTCCAGTTTACACTGTTGTATCCTCAAGTATATTTTAAATTAAGCACATCACATATTAGTCGGTTTTCAAGGTGATTCAAATTACATTTTTGACAACCCTTTTCCTCTAACTCTAGCTAATGCTTATTTAAACTATATTGAATCAACACTATAAAATTGTTCGGTCCTTCGAGTATCCTCTACTATGACCTCTGCTGACTTCTCGCGATAAACCTTTTTCGACCATTTCTGTCCACGAGTTCTCCTGGGGTAAGACTCTAATCTTTCACTTCATTACCTCTTGATTTACTACTTCGGTTTTACGTTTATCTTTGGACTTCAGTATCATTGGCTACCTTATCCACCTCATAGCCTTCTTATCAAGTTTTTGTTCATAGGTTCAAAGTTTTGCTACACGCTTCCTCCAGTTCTACCTCACGATAGATACCTTGCGCTTCGCTACGGTTGGCGATAAATACCCCCGACTGGACTTTCACCAGTTAGATTAGTGCCCTGCCCGGCACACCAAAAAAGGATCCAAGTTTTGACTTAGATCCTGTTAGTATAAACTATTTTATTCTTATTGCAAAATAGATCTCACATAATAAGTAGAGTCTATCAATTTTTCGTTTTTCAATCATTGAAAAGAGATTGCCCAAAGGTAAAAAAGCAAATACGCAACACTAAATGCAGCTAACAAACCAAGTAAAACAGGCAAATATGCCAAGTAAGAACCAATTATCATAGCCCTTCTTTCTCTTGGAGTTAGATCAAGTGCCTTAATTTTCGCTTTTTTGCTTATTGTTTCTTTACTTTGGTACCAACGAAATCCTTTAACATTCATTTCAGCAATAGTTCTACCATCATCAATGATTTCAGGTTTTTTCTTTTTTTCTTTTTTCATTTTTATTTAATCACTAATCCTGTGAATATAAATGACAAGCTACTTTGTGCCCCTCTTCATATTCTTTAAATTTAGGAGTTACCGTCTTACAAATCTCCATACACTTAGAACATCTAGTATGGAATTTACATCCCTTTGGAGGATTGATAGGACTTGGAATATCTCCCTTTAATATAATTTTTTTACTTTTAACTTCTGGATCTGGAATTGGAATTGCAGACATCAATGCATGTGTATATGGATGCATTGGGTTTTTAAACACTTGTTCTCTAGTTCCATGTTCTACTACACTTCCTAAATACATAACCATAATTTCATCAGAAATATATTCTACAACTGATAAATCATGAGAAATAAACATATATGTTATTCCAAATTTATTTTGTAAATCGTTCAAAAGGTTAATTACTTGTGCCTGAATTGAAACATCAAGTGCACTTACTGGTTCATCGCAAATAATTAAATCTGGTTTTAAAGCTAAAGCTCTAGCAACACAAATTCTTTGTCTTTGACCACCAGAAAACTCATGCGGATAACGTCTATAGTAATATGGTTGTAAACCACATGATTTCATAACTCCCATAATGTAATCTTGATGTTCTTCAGGAGGTACAATTTTATGTTCTCTTACAGCTTCCCCAATAATTTCTCCAACAGTCATCCTTGGACTCAAACTAGAGTAAGGATCTTGGAAAATTATTTGTATTTTAGGTCTTAGTTTTCTAAGTGCTTTTTTCCCAAGTTTTCCAATGTCGTATTTATCATAGAGAATTTCTCCATCAGTAATACTATGAAGTCTTAAAATAGTTCTTCCTAATGTCGTTTTACCACACCCGGATTCACCAACAACTCCAAGAGTTTCACCTTCTTTGATTGTGAAACTAACATCATCAACTGCTTGAACGTATTGTTTGTTTTTTTCTAACCATGCTGATCCTACAGGAAAATATTTTTTCAAGTTATTAACGACAAGCAAATCTTTTGTTTTTTTCTTTTCTGTTTTTTTATTTTTTGCCATTTTTGCCACCAGCTTCCTTATTGAATTCAGCTTGTATTTCTTCATATAAGTAACAAGCTACTTTACGTGAAGATGATGTATTCATTAATGGAGGATAAGGTCCGTCACATTTCTCAAAACGTTTATTACATCTATCACGGAAATAGCAATAGTTAGGTAAATCAATTGGATTTGGAACAGTCCCAGGAATTGTATACAATGTATCAGAATCTAAATTCAGTGCTGGAATACTTTTTTGTAATCCCATAGTATAAGGATGTTTAGGATCTTTAAATATCTCTTTAACAGTTCCTTTTTCAACTACACGTCCTGCATACATAACAACAACATAATCAGCCATTTCAGCGATTACTCCCAAGTCATGTGTAATTAACATAATACTTCCATTAATTTTATCTTTTAAGTCTCTAAGTAATTCTAAAATTTGAGCTTGAATTGTAACATCTAAAGCTGTAGTAGGTTCATCTGCAATAATAAGATTAGGGTCACATGATAAAGCCATTGCAATCATAACCCTTTGTCTCATACCACCAGATAACTCATGAGGATATCTATCGTACACTTTTTCTGGTACAGCAATTCCCACTATTTTTAACATTTCAATAGATTTCTTTTTTGCTTCTTTTTTAGTCGTTTCCGGAAAATGCAAGAATAAGATTTCATCAAGTTGATCACCAATTTTAAATACAGGATTTAAACTAGTCATCGGTTCTTGGAAAATCATAGTCATTTCTTTACCGCGAATTTTTCTCATATCTATCTTTGGAACCTTAGCAATATCGTAAACTTTTCCATTCTTAGCAGAATAACGAATTGATCCACTATGAATTTGTCCTTGAGGACTTTGAAGCAATTTCATTAGTGATAAACTTGTTACAGATTTACCGCAACCAGATTCACCAACAACACCAACAATACTTTTTCTAGGTATATCAAATGAAACGCCATCAACTGCTTTAACAACACCAGATTCAGTGTAGAAATATGAATGAAGATCTTCAAACTCAACAACATTATTAGGATCCCTCATCTTAGTTAAATACTCTTCTTCAGGAACATTTTTACGATTGTTTTTCTTCTCCATTGCTTTAGTAATTCTTTTGTTCTCTTTAGCAGTTGCTTTTATTTGCTTAAGGCTAATATAATGTTTGCTCTCTTCTTTTTGTCTTGCTTTTTTCTTTTTAAATCTTTTTAATACTTTCTTAAAATAATTCAATATTTTATTCATATAATACACCTATCTTTTCATCTTAGGATCAAACGCATCACGTAATCCATCGCCTACAAAGTTAAATGCAAGTACAGCTAATACGATACAGACACCTGCAGGAATCCAAATTGCTGGATAATTTTGAAGGATATCTCTACCAGCAGCACCGCTTGTAGATCCAATCATAGTTCCCCATGCAGCATAAGGGAAAGGAACACCTAGTCCCAAATATGATAAAGTTGATTCTGTCAAAATAATTCCACCTAATCCTAATGTCGCAGATACAATTAACTGCGGTAAGATATTAGGAAGAATATGTTTAAATATTTTTCTTCTTGTGCTTAATCCAGTAGCTTCAGCAGCCAACATGTATTCGAGTTCACGAACACCTAAAATTTGACCACGAGAAAGTCTCGCAAAACCGGACCATCCGAACAGAGTTAAAATACCCATTAAATAGAATATTCTTTGATTTGCTGGTACTCCCCAACTTTCAACTAATGCTGCGGCTAGCAATAATATTGGTAAGCCTGGTAGACATCTAAATACATCTACTACACGCATTATAACCTGGTCTACCCAACCACCAAAGTAACCTGCTAATGATCCCATGAAAACCCCCAGAATCAATTCTGAGAAGATAACAATGAAACCTAGTAAAAGTGATACTCTACCACCATACATTAATCTTGTTAAAACATCATATCCATATTGGTCAGTACCAAGTGGATGTTCTAAAGATGGGTAAGTTTTTGAATAAACTTTATATGGATCACTTACTTCATAGAAATTATAAGTAACTTCTTCCATCTCTTGAGTTTCTTCATTAAACTCTTCAACAACTATTTTGTGTGGTAAAGTCGAAATTACCCATTTGTAATCTCCCGTCGGTTCTGTTTCGCCATATGGTGAAATCAGTGGGCCTAAGAAAGAAAAAGCAAATAGTAATACTAATGTAACAAGTCCAATAATAGAAAGTTTACTTCTAA
>JAIPGD010000077.1 GCA_021736305.1 Candidatus Izemoplasma sp. | reverse complement strand
GGTAAAATATCATTACCTGATAATATCCTTAATAAACCAGGTAAACTAACTGAAGAAGAATATGAAATTGTAAAAACACATACAACTATTGGTTATGATATTTTACATACTGCAGATGAATACTCAGACCTTGCAATTCATGCATCAAATCATCATGAACGATATGATGGCTTAGGTTATCCAAACGGTTTAAAAGGCAAGGACATTCCGTTGTTTTCAAGAATTATCGCAATTACTGATGCATATGAAGCCATGACTTCAGATAGACCATATCGTAAAAAAATGAGTAAAGCAAAAGCAACTAAAGAAATCATTGACAACGCAGGAACTCAATTTGATCCAGAGCTTGCTAAAGCTTTTGTCGAAAAAGTCTTAAATAAAGAATGGAAAGATACAAATAATAAAAAATAACATTAGTATAATAAAAGTGCCACTAGTTTAGATAAATTTAGCGGCACTTTTTATATTTAATGAAAAGATCATAATTCATATTATATAATCTAAATCAAAACTTGAATAAAAACTTAGAATTCTCAACCAATTAGGGGTTAGGGACTGAATATAGATGTTTTTTATAACACTAATTGCTCTTTTTATAAAATGTATTACATAATTTTAGTATAAGATTAAACATATAAATATTATTTAGTAAACTTGACTATTTAGTATAGAAATAATATGATATTAAATAGACAGTTTAAAATAAAATATAAGAAAGGTAAGTATACTCAAAATAAATAATGAGTATAGAAAAAATTATGTACGCAAAAAATGTATGGAAGAAAATTACTCCAGAAAAGAACAAACAAGTAAATGAATTTTGTGAAGGTTATAAAGATTTTATTAGTGTTGGTAAAACAGAGCGTCTTTGTGTAAATGAAGCTGAAGCTATTGCAAAAAAACAAGGCTATAAAGAACTAAGCGATTTAAAAGCTTTAAAACCGGGAGACAAGGTTTATGTTGTTAATAAAAACAAAAATATTGCTTTGTTTTTAATCGGTGAAAAACCATTAACTGAAGGTTTAAGAATTCTTGGTGCTCATATTGATTCACCAAGACTTGATATTAAACAAAACCCTTTATATGAAAAAGATGAATTTGCTTTTCTTGATACTCATTACTATGGTGGTATTAAAAAATACCAATGGGTAACAACTCCTTTAAGTTTACATGGTGTTGTATGTAAGAAAGATGGTACAACTATAAATATTAATATTGGTGAAGATGAATCAGATCCAGTCTTAGGTATCTCTGATTTATTGGTTCATTTATCAGCGAAACAAATGAAAAAATCTGCTAAAGAAGTTATCGAAGGTGAAAAACTTGATGTAACATTTGGTTCTATACCTCTAGAAGATACAGAAAAAGACGCAGTAAAAGCAAACATATTAAAATTATTAAAAGATAAGTATGATATGGAAGAAGAAGATTTCATCTCTTCAGAACTTGAAATCGTTCCTGCTGGAAAGGCAAGGGATTATGGTTTTGATAGATCTATGATTGCTGGTTATGGTCATGATGATAGAGTATGTGCTTATACTTCTTTAAAAGCCATATTAGATATTGAAACAACTGAATATACATCTTGTTGCATATTGGTTGATAAAGAAGAAATAGGCAGTGTTGGCGCAACAGGGGCTAGTTCTTCATTCTTTGAAGACAGTGTCGCAGAATTATTGTCTTTATCTAAGAAAACTAATTATTTAGATTTAAAACGCACTATGAAAAATTCAAAAATGTTATCAAGTGATGTATCAGCTGCCTTAGATCCATTATATGATAGCGTTAGTGATAAAAAGAATAATGCAAAATTTGGTTATGGTATTGTCTTTAATAAATATACCGGATCAAGAGGAAAAAGCGGAAGTAATGATGCTGAACCTGAATACATTGCTTGGTTAAGAAATATCATGGATAACAATGATATCCATTATCAAACCAGTGAACTTGGTAAAGTAGATGAAGGTGGCGGTGGAACCATCGCTTATATCTTAGGCGAATATAACATGAATGTCATTGATGCAGGTGTTGCAGTATTAAATATGCACGCACCAATGGAAATAGTATCTAAAGCAGATGTTTATGAAGCGTATAACGCTTATAAAATATTCTTAACTAAATAATATATAAAAATATAAAGCATTGAATTCTTTAAAGTTCAGTGCTTTTATTAATTATAAAAACTTGAATGAAAATTAAAAATTATCAACCAATCAAGTGAATAGATCTAGATATAGACGTTTATTTTTATTAAATTATAATTATGTAAATAATACTTGACATATTGTATAATTTGTTTTACTATACGTATATATTATTTAACAAAGGAGAAAAATTATGAATTTTCATGAAAAAAAGACAATTGTCACATCTATTGTAGGGCTCTTAATATCATTATCATACCTATTATATGCAATAATTAAATATAATGAAGGAAGTGCAGAATCATTAACGTTAAAGTTTTGGGCGGCGAGAATTTTAATCTTTATTGGAATTGGTGTTGTAGCAATAGTAATTGCGATTATATTTCTACATATTTTCTATTCTATTTATTTAGCAATCAAACTTAAACAAGAAAATGAAGCACTATCTGATAAAGAAATAGAAGAACAGATATCACAAATGATAAAAACTGATAGCATAGAAGATGAAATGGCTAAATTGATTGAATTAAAAGCAATGCGAATTGGTTTTGCATTTGCTGGGATAGGGTTTGTTTTATCGTTAATTGCAGTACTACTAAACTATTCACCAATTATAATGGTTAATATTTTATTCCTATCTTTTAGTATTGGATCAGCCTTAGAAGGTTTTGTTCAGTTATATTATTATAGAAGAGGCGTAAATCATGTCTAAAGGATATGAGATTACTAATAATATTAGAACATTACGTTTTTTTGCTGATGAGATGTCCCAACAAAAACTCGCTGAAAAAACAGGAGTATCAAGGCAAACAATAAACGCTATTGAATTAGGTAAATATACACCTTCACTTGATTTAGCCTATAAAATTGCTAGAGTATTTAATGTATCTATTGATGAAGTTTTTGAATATAAAGAAAATGAAGAAAAGAAAAAGGATAAATAACTTATGAATAAACAAGACTTAAAGAAAACACTTATTATTTGTTATTCATATCATCATAATAATACCTTAAAAATAACTAATGTGATTGCTGATACAATGAATGCTAAGGTTATAACACTAGAAGAGATAAACAATGTTGATTTAACTGAATATGATTTAATAGGGTTTGGTTCAGGAATTGATAGTGGAAAACATTATAAACCATTATTATCTTTAGCTAAAAATTTATCTCAAGTAAGTCATAAACCAAGTTTTATCTTTTCAACAAGTGCTACGCAAGGAAAACGCAAGGTTGATAAAGACCATTCAACCCTTAGATCTATCTTAACTACTAAAGGTTATACTATAATAGCTGAATTCTCTTGTAAGGGATTTAACACAAATAGTTTTTTAAAACACTTTGGTGGTATGAATAAAGGTAAACCTGATGTAAATGATTTAAAGGATGCCAAAGCTTTTGCTAATGATTTAAAAGCCTATCTGGCATTACAGGAGACATTATAATGGAAGATATAATCAAAAAAGAAATTTCCTTAAATTATGATTTAGATATTATTACTATAGAACTTATTAGAGATTTTATAGGCACACTTTTTCATGTGAAGACACATGACAAAGATTATGTATTTAAACTTTACCAAGAAGATACTGAAATTGATGTATTGAATATTGTTAATATATTAGATTATTTACAAGACTTTGATATTCATACACCTAAGATTTATAAAACCACTAGTAAAAGTTTATTGATTAATATTTATAATAGACCTGGTGTCTTAATGGAATATGTTAAAGGTCGTGAGATTAATAAAGTTAAAGGAAAAGAACTTATACTTAATTCTTATAGAAAACTTAAATCGGCCATGAAAGACTATCAAGGTCATATCCCTCATTTGGGTTTTGATTTCTATGTTGGAAGATATCTAAATCATTTAAAAAGTATTCAATATAATAAAGAGAGAATAAAAGAATTATACGATATTGGACAAAGTCTTTTTAATCAAGTTTCTCAATTAGAAAAAGGATTTATGCATGGTGATTTTCATACAGGCAATATGATTTTAAGTGAAGATAAAAAATTATTCTTGCTTGATTTTGATGCTTGTTCTGATTTATCTTTATATATTGACTTAACCATTATCTTTGACCAAACTAACTTTAATCATTTTAACAAAGAAGATGTATATAAGACAAAGAATGTATTAGCTCAGATAGAAGACTTAAAAGATGTATCATTAAAATCTTTAATGGCTTTTATACCTTTGCGTCATTATGAATTAATAGCGACTATTAATCATGCAAGAGGCTCTAATGATATAAACCATGATTTTTATGATGAACAATATCACTGGATCAAATCATTCTATAAAACTTGGCAAGCATTATTTAATAAAGTAATATAATGATTCTTAGGTGAAAGAGTAAAATGTTAGTAGACACATAAATAACATGTATTTACTAACTTTTTTTTAAATGGTTGTCTATTTACTCATATGTGGAAGTCTATGGAATTTACAGAGAACTTTAATATTAAAGCGATTTAGACTTAGTATTTCAGACATGAATTATTATTTCTTTAATTATATTATCAGAGAAAATATGTGTATTTACTTATAAGTTTATAGGTTTTTTGATGGATGTGATAGAATAGAGACATAAAAAGATGTAAAAGAGATAAAAATCATGAAGTATATAGAATTAATTAATTCAAATGCTAAGTTGTCAAAAGCCTTTCTTGAAACAATGTATTTTAGTGACCCTTTACTAAAAAGGAAAGAGAAGAAATGGCCTTAATAGATACTGAATGGATGTTACAGATTATCTATAAGGATTATTCATCTTGATAATAAGAAAATTGATTTTAATCTTCAATATTTATAATTGGTAGACAATAAATAAAAGGGAAGGGATTTTGGTGATTAAACTATGAAGACTAATATAATTGACTATATAGATTTTGATAGATTTAATGCCTTACTAGAAGGCTTTAATAAATCTACTGGATTTGTAACAGCGATTTTAGATTTAAAGGGTAATATTATATCAAAATCAGGTTGGAGATCTATTTGTTCTGATTTTCATCGCATCAACAAAGAAACCAATCTAAACTGTGTTTTAAGTGATACTATTTTGGCAAATAGTCTGAATAATGGAAAAGAATATAATTTATATAAATGTCATAATGGTTTAATTGATGTGGCTGTTCCTATAAATATTAAAGGAGAACATGTCGCTAATCTTTTTACTGGTCAGTTTTTCTTAGAAGAACCGGATATGACTTTTTTTGAAGAACAAGCCAATAAATATGGTTTTAATAAGCGAGATTATCTTAATGCAATTGACGAAGTACCGATAGTGAGTGAAAAAGAAATTAAAGATATACTTGATTTTCTTTTGAGTTTAACACATATGATTATTGATTTAACCATTGAGAAGATTGAAAAGGCAAATTCAGAATCACTATTAAAGATGAGTTTAGAAAGCCCAGTGAATTTTATCATTTTAGCAATTGATAATGAATATAATTATCTGTATTTTAATAAAGCTCATAAGGATGTTATGCAATATGCCTATGGTGTAGATATTGAAATAGGTTCAAATTTAATCGATGCGATTACATCGGATATTG
>JAIPGD010000076.1 GCA_021736305.1 Candidatus Izemoplasma sp. | reverse complement strand
TTACCGATATTGTTGAGATAGCTAACTCTGGATTGATGAGAACTCCCGGACTAATTGTTAATAACAGAATTATTTTATCGGGTGATGTGTCAAACATTGAAGAGATAAAAGCGATTATTTCAAAAACGGAGAACAAGAATCGGTCGGAGATGAATAAATAAAAAAATGAAAGAAAATAAAATTAGTATTTTTGAAAAATATCTAACTATATTTGTATTGTTATGTATGGCTATTGGTGTTTTTATTGGTTATTATATTTCGGCTATACCTGAATTCCTTGGTAAATTTGAAATTGCTAATGTTAATATTCCTATTGGTATATTGATTTGGTTAATGATTTACCCAATGATGTTAAAAATAGATTTTTCAGCTATAAAAGATGTTGGTAAAAATCCTAAAGGATTATATATTACTTGGGTTGTAAATTGGCTAATTAAACCATTTACAATGTTTGGAATAGCTTATCTATTTTTTATGGTTATTTTTAAATCGATAATTCCCTTAAATTTAGCAAATGATTATCTAGCTGGAGCGGTTTTATTAGGAGCTGCACCATGTACAGCAATGGTATTTGTCTGGAGTGGATTAACCAAAGGAAATCCTGCATATACACTTGTACAAGTTGCGACTAACGATATTATAATCTTAATATTGTTCGCCCCAATTGTTGGATTTTTGTTAAATGTTAGTGGAATATCAGTTCCATGGGTTACATTATTTTTATCAGTATTCTTATTTGTAGTTGTACCTTTAGTAGCTGCTTCACTAACAAGGTATTATGTTATAAAAACCCAAGGAGAATTATATTACAATAACTTTATTAAAAGGTTTAATAAAGTTACTATTACAGGATTATTATTAACCTTGATTTTAATATTCTCACTTCAAAGTGAGATTATAATAAAGAATCCTATCCACATCGTTTTAATTGCAATTCCACTGGTTATTCAAACTTTCTTTATATTCTTTTTAGCCTATAATGCAGCTAGAGTTTTTAAGCTGCCACATGATATCGCAGCTCCTGCAGGAATGATAGGAGCTAGTAATTTCTTTGAATTAGCTGTTGCTGTAGCGGTTGCCTTATTTCCATTAAATCCAGCGGTTGCTTTAGCGACAATTGTTGGGGTATTAGTAGAAGTACCAGTCATGTTGACACTGGTTAAAATTGCCAATAAAACAAAACATTGGTTTAGTAAGGCATCTTTATAAATAAATAAATAAAAAAAACATCACTTTTTAATTAAAGTGATGTTATTATATTAGAATATTTAAATATTAAGTTTTTTAAATAAATAAGGATATAATCCGATGCCAATTACCACCATTAAAGTATAGCGCAAAAAATCGAAGGTGACAGCTAGAATACTTAGGAAAATTTCATCAGTTAATTGTTCATGATTTATCAATAAATTGAAGAATTCTTTTAAAAGTATTCGTGATAAAAATACAATACCAATTCCCAAAACGAATCGAAAGATATTTTTGACTATAAATTTATGGTTTTTAAAGTTAATGTATTTAGTTTCTATTGAGATTCCGATTATAAAACCAACTAATGCCCCAATCATTTTAGCAATGGTTTCGATATTAAAATAGAATGTTTGAGCATCAAAGCCAGTTGATGTATTAGCGTCTATAGCTTGATATATTGTAAGACCTAAGAGAATAGCGAAACTAAATAAACCAATGTAATGGTAGAGCTTCATTTGGTTTTTCATTTTATTGAGGTAATAATTAAAAAGAAAAACAAATGCTATACCTAATAAACCTCCAACTAATACATCACTGAGATAATGAACCCCGATATACATTCTACTTAAACCAACTAAAAATGTAATAATAATTGCGAAAATTAAAAGATAACTTTTTTTGAAGAAATAATAGACACCAAAAAATAAGGTAGAAGCACTTTGGGTGTGACCGCTAGGCATAGAATAACTCCCAGATGTTTCGGGTCTTAAGTTTGTTATTGAATCATCAACAAGATAAGGCCTTGTGCGAACAATTAAAATCTTTAGTAAACTATTTAATCCTGCAGATAAAAATACTGTTATTGCTAGACGTTTGCCAATTTCTTTGTTTATACTCCAATAAATAATTCCTAAAACAATAATAATAATCATTTCTTCACCGAATAAGGTGATTGTTTTAAAGATAAAATCCAAAAAATCAGTTCTAAAACTTTGTAGCCATCTTACTATATCTAATTCAAATCCCATATTATCATTCCTTCTAATTGTATTTTAATCTTATTTTACTATAACTTATAGAAGTTTGCTAGTTTACTATTAATTTTCTAGTTTTTTTAATACCTTAGTCGCGGTATCTTTATACCAACTCATAGGGTGTTTTTTAATTGAATCTTTGATTAGA
Organism: Candidatus Izemoplasma sp.; assembly: GCA_021736305.1. GTDB lineage: Bacteria > Bacillota_I > Bacilli_A > Izemoplasmatales > Hujiaoplasmataceae > Hujiaoplasma. The sequence continues at coordinate 3,520 of JAIPGD010000076.1, read as the reverse complement.
TCGTTGTATAGTTTATTGTTTTGTCTATAAAGAATTGCAAGCGCATTGCGCATAAGAATAGTTTTACCTTTCCATAAATAAGCCATATTGTTGTATTTTTCTTTAAAATCTTTGTTTGAAAGGGTAAACAAGTCAACGATACTGACTAATTCCTTGCCAGATAATTCAAATTCAGAATGTGTTTTATTATCTATATTTATGTTCTTAGGGCAGACTAATTGACATATATCACAACCAAATAATGAGTAATTTGCTTTTAATTCCTGATTATTTAAATCTTTTTTTGCTTGGTTATAATAACTTATGCATTTATTTATGTCGTAATCTCCATCAAATAACGCATTAGTCGGGCAGGCTTCAATGCATTTTCTGCATTCACCACAATCATCAGTAATATTTAATATATATTCATCATTTATTTTTTCGTTAATAAAGACTAATCCTAAAAACATATAAGTTCCTAATTCTTTGTTTATAATTAATTGGTTTTTTCCAAAATAGCCGATTTTAGCTACTCTCGCAGCTAAACGTTCATTATGTGGATGGTTGTCAACGCCGATTAAATACTCATAAGGTAAGTTTTTCATCACCGCATCTATTCGAGTAGTTATCACTTTATGATAATCCATACCAAATGTATAAAATGATGGTGCTAAATGGGTTTTTGTGTGATTTATAATTCTTTTGGGATAGCTTAATCCAACTACAACTATTGTTGGATATTCAACATTAGGAACGGTTATATTCAATTTTTTTGCGGTAGATAAGTAATTAGAAGTTTTAATAATTCCAACTACATCAAATTTAGTTTTGAAAGATTCATATAAAGATTTTGTATTCATGAATAAAATAGTTAATCTAAGTTTATATTTATTAACTAAATTAGATTAACACTCCTTTCCTTTTACAACTTATAATTATTATATCATAGATATTAAATGAATGAACTTTGATATATTATAGTAATTTTCCCATAAAAAAAGTTTATCAAAATTGATAAACTATTTTTAATGTATTATCCAACTACATTTACGATTCTACTTATTTCGGTTTCATTACCATATCCATCAGTCGCTATATAGCTTATTGTATATTCTCCAACTACTAAGTTGTTAACTTCACCAATAACTTCAATATCAATTTCTTCTTGACTATTATCTGTAACAGAAACATAACTATCTATCCATTCTTGGCCAAGGTAGATTGTGTCAACGCCAGGGTTAAGTTCTATTTCAGGTGGTGTTTCATCAACAACCGTAACAATTCTCATTAATGTTAAGGTGAATTCCTTGTGATTAAACTCATAATGAATATAATAGATACCAATTTTAGATGTATCTACTGTGTTTTCAATAATATCGTAATTATATTTCAATCCAAAAACTTTCGCTGTAGCTCCTGGGTCATCATATTCAGAGTTTAATTCAACTGTGTCGTTTCCAGGGTTTAATTTAAATGAAATGTTATCTAAAGTTGCTGTACAAGAAATTAGTATAAATGAAATAATTATTATTAGAAATAATATTTTTATTTTATTCATCATCATCACCCTTGTTTATGTACCAATCAATTTCGTTTAAAGGTATAGAATTTGATTCTAAAATATAAACATAAATGGTTTTTTCTTCGGTTATTCCGCCATAATCTACTCGATAAGTAATAAAATATTTTCCAGGCAAATCATAATCAATGTTTGAAAAAACTTCTACATCTCCTAAATTCGTGTTAGCTTTGGGAACATTAAAATCTGAACCTAATATAAAGGTTGTAATAGAAGAATCAATTGATATTTTTATGTTTGTTTTATTTTCAATTACATTAACTACTCTTCTAATTTCATAGACTTTTTCAGAATTATAAAATATTTCATATAAAATGATATTTTGTCCAGGGTTTGATGCATCAACATTCCCTGTTTTAGTATAAGTTAGCAAATCACTTGATAAAGTTATATTAGAATCAATCCAATCCTGATTAATATATACAGTATCTATTCCAGCATTTAAACTAACATTTGAAGAAATAAAAACCTCATTAAAGACTGGTCTAAAAATAGTTTCTTCTGTAATGTTTTCTAAATTAGTGTCCCATGAATCAAATTCATATCTAAATAATTCTGTTTCAGTTTTAATAGGATTTTCTGGAGGAGTTACATCTCCGCCAATTTCTACATAAGTTTCGGAAAAAATATTATCAGTAGCATCGAGGAAAGTAACCTTTATTTCGGCTTTAACAAACTTGGCATATAAGGTTACATTCTCATTTATTATTTGATCAGTATATTTTGTTTGAAAGTCCACTTCATAATACCAACCCTCAAAGAAATAATTTTCTTTATCTAAAGTTGGTAAAACATCTATATTATCACCACTTGCGATTTCAATGGTTTCAATGATATTAGATTCACTGTAAAGATTCACTGTATAATAGATTACTTCGTATTTAGCATACAAAACTGTGTTTGATTTAAAAATATATTCGCTTGTGTAAGGAATAGTTAGAGCTTGATCAAGGTACCAACCAACAAATGTGTAATTAACTAATTCTGGTGTAAAAGGCACTTCATAATTTAGAGAAGCATTTATCCAAATCGATTCATATTGAGTTCCACCATTTGAATCAAAAGAAACCATGACAAAATCTTCAGTTAACTGCTTATAAGCATCAACTAAACCGTAACCATAATAATTGTCTTTTCCATCATCTCCTAAGTCATTTGTAGTGTTAAATAGAATTGTAAAGACTTTTTCATAGGATATTTCTCTTTGGCTTAATAAAAGAGATAATACAGCACTTACTTGTGGAGCTGAAAAAGAAGTACCACTTACCATAGCATAACCATTGTTTAAATTGGTAGTAACTATTTCAGAACCAGGCGCTACTAAATCTATAAAAGTACCATAATTTGAAAAAGCACTCAAGTTTAAATCTTCATCAATTGAACCCACAGAAATAGTGTTAGCATATGCTGCGGGATAGTAGTTATTCTCTTCACCATCATTACCTGAAGCAGCAACAACAAAAACTTGATTATCATAGGCATAATTGATTGCTGCTTCAATTGCAGAATCAGGAGAAGTACTACCTAATGATAAGTTAATAATATCGGCGCCATTATCTACAGCATAAATTATACCTTTTGCAACATCACTGTTATAATATGTTTCATTTCCGATTTCATTTGTTTTAATGATTAATAATTTTATATTATCTGTAATTCCTAAAACTCCAAGATTATTACTTCTATTAGCAGCAATGATTCCGGCAACATTTGTACCGTGACCTAAATCATCTTCAACAGCTGAAATGCCTATTTCATCAGTTATTACATTATATGAAAGTTCTGAAATCCTGCCGACAAACTCTTCATGATCAGTATCGATTCCACTATCAACAATAGCTACAGTAATATCAGAACTACCTGTTTCAATTTCCCAGGCATTGAAAATGTTTATAGTATTTAAATAATATTGTTGATCACTATAATCTGAATCATCAGTTCCCCATGGTGGACTTAAAG
>JAIPGD010000075.1 GCA_021736305.1 Candidatus Izemoplasma sp. | reverse complement strand
CCACACCAGAACACTTAGAAAACAGAGGATAGCATTTATTACTGATAATAAAAACATTCCACTTGGTTTGTATCCTAAATTCAAATAAAATGTCGCAACGGTTAATCCAAATATGATTGCTTTGGGATTAATTAATGTAAGTACGATAGCCATAGTAAATAGTTTTCCATTTTTTATCATTAATTTATCATTTTGATGACGAGAGCGAAACATCGCTAATGCTAAGTATAGTATAAAGAGTCCTCCAACAATCCCGATAACTTGATTGATGAATTGAACATTCTCGTACAAATACACATTAAATAATCCTGTGACAAAAAAGACGATAAAAGTTCCAAATAGAACACCAACCATAAATGGAAGTGTTTTTAAAAATCCTATCTTTGCACTTGAGGCAGACGAAAAGATATTGTTTGGACCGGGTGTAAAAATAGAAACCAATATATAGATAATAAATCCGCTCATAAAATCCCTCTTTTATATTTATGTTATTATCATTATATCACTTCAAGAGGATTTTTAAATGAGAAGTATTAGAGTTTAGTAGAATCTGTACTTGTTTTAATGATGGATTTAAAATTATTATTAAGTATTATTTAAAAGATAGTCAACACGAGTTAATAATGTTTTCGGTTTCATTATTCACTTAAAAAATAGTATATAATGTTTTCGTTGTTTTAGATTATCGTTGTGAAGCTGTAAACACCATCGATTCTAATAATATCCAAATGATATGAGTTCTATATTAAATGTGAAATTAGATTGTTATAACGAGCCGTATCACAAATGACCTAAAAGAATGCGTATTATAGCATACAAACTAGGTCATATATGACCTATTATACTATAAGTTAACATGATATAATGAGTTTGATATTTAACAATTGTAAGGGGGGGGGTAACATGGTTAGTGGGAGTAATTTTGTATTATTACTGTATCTGTTTGGTTTTACCTAGTAGTCATTAAAAAGACACTATAGTTTAATTATTATTTTGTCTTATCAAGTCAACTATCTTTGATTATAAAGAACCAGATCGTAATAATTATAATTATTAATAAGGGAGGATTTTATGTTAGAAAGAATATTTAAAAAGTTTTTCGTTATTACATGTTTCATATTACTATTGTTTGCATCATTTGCTACAACTAGATTGATAGCTTTAAGTTCAGAATCAAATACGAGTACATCTGAAAATGCACATCAAATCAAAAAGATAAGTTATAAGAATGATGGAATAGTTTTATATCCTGATGAAAACTCAAATAAAACTAGGAAAATTGAACTTACTTATGAGTTCTTCGAATTCGAAAGTTTTTATGGAAACTATTATATTGCTGACGTTATAGGGAATGCAGACAACTTGATAAATTTAAGTTTGGAAGAAAATCTAAATGGGTATATAATAAATATTGCTTTTTACGATCAAGAAAATGATCAGTATACATATTATTTTGATAAAGTTGATGATAAAACTCTGAATCAAGTAAAAGAAATCTCAAAACCATCAGCTTTTTTGGAAATTGAATATGCAAAGAAGCTATACAGTTCAACTAAATGGTACATTAATACTTTTGATACAAATCTGGTTAGTAATAGTGATATTAAAATATCTGAAAAAGAGAACGAAAAGTTATTAAAGAAATATTCTAAAAAAGATTCGCAAAAAAATAGTGCTTTAGAGTATTATGAAAAATCATCTTATGATATTAGCTCATTAGAATATATGATTACAACTACTTCTGCATCGAACGATGATTCAGTCACTATGATTATACCTAGATCTTATTTTACATATCCTGGAAAGAAAACAGGTTCAGTTGGGTCATTTGAATACTATGTTGAAACTAGTGAGTATCCAGAAGATTCAGATAGATATATCTCAGATGTTCTTGTTTGGACAAATACTATCTACGCACCTTCTTATTCGAGTGATACAGCTAAGATTGTAACAAAACCTGAATTTTCTGGATTATTTGATTATGCTGAAAACGGTTATTATAGCTTAGGAACTCCGGTAGATGAGGTCCAACAAATAGATGATTATTCAACACTTGCTTTGAGAAGTTTGTATAGTAAAATCACACTGGAACTAACTTCTTCTTATGGTAATGATAATGTGCAATACGATTATGATGAGTTCATTTATCATATGGATGCCAGCCATAATGGCTACCGTTATGAAGATAATGGAATAAGTCTATCAGGTGTATCATCTGCTATAGCAGCAATCGCAGGTCTTGCTGTAACAGCTACACCATGGCCAGACGATCCTTTATTTTGGAGTCTTGGTCTTGGTAGCACTTCGCTAGGTTTGTTTGTTGTAGATGGTCAAACACAAACTGATAATGGAATTGCTAGTTCTATTCAAAATGGTTCAGATTTCTTTTCGGCAAATTTTGTAGCTGACAGAAGTGCTCATTATAGTACTAATGGTGGTAAGTATGTTAGACAGGTTAAAGCTCAGTTAGATAGAGATGTTTTCTTTGGACCTAATAATCATAGTAATTTCAGTAATATGGATAGCAAGTTCACATTCTCTGCATATTTGGAAAGAGAAGGAACTGATATATATGATCAAAAGAAACTGGAATACTACAATAGTGTTAAGATAGTCACTGTACAATTTTACTGGTGGTTTGGTACTCAGAAAACCGAGACATATAAGGCGTACAAATCAATGACTCAAGAAAAAACATATTATAGGTATTATATACCATACTATTATTGATTGCTTTTATAAAGAGAGGTTATGTCTATGAAAATGGCGAAAAACTTAATTGAATTTAGAAAAAGAAGAATTCAAAATGGTAAAAATGCAAGATTTTATATTAGTATACTTTTTTTAGTAATTACCATAGGTATACCTATATTTGATAGAGACACATTTCCAATAATCATACCAATTATGATATTCTTTTATTTAGTTTTTATAGTTTTAATTAATGTAAGAATATATTTTGAGGAATCCAAATTAAAATTGTTAATGAGAGAACATGAAGCTGAAGCACGAAAAATAAATAGTAAAAGTAACAGTTATAATTAATTGTATACTTGAATGATGAGAAAAAGGATGTGGGAACTAACATCCTTTTTTTATATTAGTGGTGTTAGTATAGTTTAGTAGACAGCGTAAGTAAGAATCTAATCTATAAAAAGCAAGTGATAAAAAGAATTAAATGTATATTGGATGTATGGAAATATATTTCATAATTCGATTTGAAAGTATAGAATACTTTATAAAATTGATCTCTCAATTTTTAATTAAATTGTTTATGAGAATAAATTACGCATTAAAAGAAGATTCTGAAGCAGTTCTTTGTGGAACTGTTATTCTTTGATATAATGTATTATATAGGGTGTTGTCCTTCAGAAAAACAATCGAAAACTTCACTTGAAATATTACGAAGCTTAGAATTAAAAGATTGTAAGTATAAAAGCAAAGCTTGAAATAAATTTGAAGAAGTGTTTATTCTTAATTGACTAGAATTCACAACTTTTGAAACTACCAAAACCTCAAAAAAGGGGGGGGACATCATGATACAAGCAATCATCGTTTATGAAGTTTTAATTATCAATTTATTATTAACGCATTTAATTTTAAAAAGGAAATATGATACATATGTTATAGTAATAGCTTTACTGACTTTTACAATTGCTTTTTCAATAATTGTAAAGTTAACGATTCCTTCTGAAGTATCACGAGCATGGACAATGCTTTTAGGGGTAATATATATTATACCTTTGTCACTTTTATATAAAGATGCCTTATTAAAGAAAGTAATTGTAATGACCCTTTGTTGGTCGTATTCTTTATTTTTGTCATCGATAGCTTATATTATTACAACTTCTATTTATGGCACTCATTTAGAACCTTTGATGATTATTCTACAAACAATATTTATCGTTCTAACCATTCCTTTTTTACTGCCATACATCCACAAATTTCTAATTTTTGTACTCCATAACCTTGATAAAAAATCAAATGTTGTGTTAATTATAATGGGAGTAGTAAACTTTTCTGGATTAATGGCTGCGCGATATTTTATACCTTATACCAATCCTATATTATTTTTGGTAATAGTGATTAGTTTTGGACTAACTACTATATTAGTGAATGTCTTACTTTATGACAGTATCCAAAAAACAAAAAGAGTAAAAACACTTCATAATATAGCTTATAAAGACTTCTTAACTGGCGTTAAAAATCGACACTCACTTTTTTTAGATGCTGGATTGTTAATACAAGAAGAAAGACAATTTCAACTAATTTTTATGGATCTTGACAATCTTAAGAAAATAAACGATGAGTTCAGTCATCAAATTGGTGATGAGTACTTGAAAACATTTGTTGCAAGAGTAATAAAAGCCATTGGTTCTCGTGGGACATTATACCGAATGTCAGGAGACGAATTCATTTGTATTATCCACAAAGCATACTCAGATGAGGAATTAGCATTATTTGTTGAGTCAATTCATTATCGTGCTTCCGAAGTCACTCAATTTAACGGTGTAAGTATTGGCTCTGTTTTGTTTCCTAAAGATGCAATAACAATTGATGAACTAATTCACAAAGCTGATAATTTGATGTATAAAGATAAACGCTCTAAACCAAGAAAATATCGAGAAAGTAATTAAAGATGCTGTATAGAGATAGAATCTTAAACTAAAAAAAACACTGATTAAGAGACAAGCAAATTATCTTTGTGTTAACTTTTGTTCTTTTAACGCTAGTAAACGTACAAGTAAATGTATAAGTTAATTGCATTTCCATATAAGTAAATTTTTATAATAAAGACGCATTAAACATGTAGCATGTGATATGACTAACACAAATATGATTGTTATTTTCGGTCTTTCACATGAATATTTGATTTGATATAATTATATCGAAGGAGTTGGGTGAAATGAAAAAGAAAATCACCATAGTTTTACTGTTTGCATTTTTGATAGGACTGACATTTGGGATATCAATGATTCAAGATATACAAACAGATTTTGCAAGATATATGATTGTTTTGTATTTAGTATTTTTAGTTGGGAATATAGTGTATGTAAATATGAATTTCATGAGAACGGGACTTCTAATTTACTTATATCCATTAATTGTCATTGTATTGTATTTACCTGCAAATATTTTGGCAGGAGTTTACTTCTCTGAAGTTGGAGGATTTTCTTACTATGGGTCATTCCCTAGATACAGGGTTACGTTATTTTATGGATTATTTTTACTATTTCTTTATTTAATCGCTAGAGGTATCGATGCATCGATGAAATCAAGACACACAAAAATCGTTTACATAGTTACTGATACATTATCGCTTTCTGCATTACCTTTTCTTTTATTTTGGACATATTTCGTATCTCCTGCTTGATTTATTATAATCTTGTTATTCATTTTTACTTAATCAATTTGGGTGTACTTAATTTTTTACTTTTTGTTTTAACCAAGCATTCTTGTCATCTCAAATCAATTTATCTAACATAATTAAATAAGGAGAAAAAAATGAAAAAAATAATAGAATTTATTTGGTTAGTAACCAGTATAATAGTTATAACTGGTTGTGGGGTATTATTTGATTCTGCTGTTGATCCTCTTTATCAAAATACAGAAATAGATTATTTTGAAGAAATAGAACATGAACAAATTGAGATTGTTGTAGGAACAAATGAATTGCCTAATTTTGATTCTTATGTGAATCGAGTATCTCCAGATGATACAATACAACCTAAGAGTAGTTTTGACATCGATACGAGTGACCTAGATACGACTACAGTTGGCGAGTATACAATTCTATATACTTTTATGTCACTAGACACACTTGTAGAACATGAGATAAGTGTTCGTGTTGTCAGTCGTCCTAGAGAAGAGGTAATAGCTTCAAACATTTTTGAAACGACCCCTCGGACTATTACAGTAACAGTAGAATTGGTTGATTCGGAATATGTTATTGATATAGATAAGATCGAGATATTCAGCAGTTCTAGTGACACATTGATTGAACGTGAAATTAATCCTAGTGTGTTAGAAAACATCATA
>JAIPGD010000074.1 GCA_021736305.1 Candidatus Izemoplasma sp. | reverse complement strand
CCTATATAATAAGGAATTCTGAAAGTCATCAATTGTTCAATTTTATCTTTTATAGTTAATCCAGATTCATCAGTTCGGTTTAAAAATTTGTAATGCTTTGAAGCGTTATCTAATATTGTATTGAGTTCATATAAATGAAGTTGATAAGGTAAAACTCCATTTGTTGAAACCCTTTGTTTAGGCATAAATTCTCTGTTTTCAACTCTTTCTTTTATTTTTATATATAAATTCCAATTAATTTCATTAAGATTGCTAGGTTTATTTTGTGTTTTATTATCAATATTGTTTCTTTCTTCAAAAGATTTTAATAATTTTTTAGTGGTTTTCAAGAAATCTTCATAAGAACAACCAGAAACGTAGTGTTTTTTATTATTTACAAAATTTGTTTTTACATAAGCCACATAATTATTTGCTTGTTTTTCGGATTTACGAAACATATCATTATAAATTTCTTTATCAAAATTATTTCTTATAAATTTTTTAAAATCAAGTAAATCTCTGTGATGATTATTATATTCAATAACTTTTGCTTCAGAAATAAAATTGCTTTCTTTTAAGAAGTTTTTTATCATAATCCAATTATAAATTTTCTTTGCTGTGTGAATTGCGTCTGCAGCATCACCAATTAATTCATATAAAATTGGTTCAACATCGTCTTCATATTTTTCTTCAGAAAATTTGATTTTAGGAACATCTATATCTTTGTATTTATCATCTAGAAGAATATCTTTAAACTGGACCTTCTTGCCAATAAATAATTCGATAATCTTTTTATTTTGTTTGTCATTTTGTTTATTTAAAATTTTATTAATTTTATTTACTCTATCATTTATAGAATTAGTTTTTTTTATTACATCTAATATTGCTTCTATTTTTTTCTCATTAACTGAAATAGAATATATTTCATCATCTAAAAAATCATTTAATTTTATGTTTAAATTTTGAATCTGTTCAATAATATATGAAAAATCAGAGCTTTTTTTGTCTGGTGAAATACCTTTCATCAAAAAATTCCCTCTATATTTTAATATATTATGACAAGCTAAATATATTAATCTAATATCTTCTTTTTCATTGGAGTTCATCAAGTGATGTCTTAAATGAAATATAGTTTTATATTCTTTATAATATTGAGCATCAGTATATAACTTATCATTGAACAAGCTATATTTTCCTAACTCTTTGGGTTTTTCCTTGAGATTAAAAAAAGAATTATTTAATCTTATAAAAAAATTTGGATCTTTTTTTATGATTTCTTCATTAAATAGATCCTGTAATATATTTATTCTGAATTTTCTTCTTTCTAGCCTTCTTCTTCCAGAGCGCTTTATTCTCCTGTTTTCAGCTGCTTCAGCTTCAGTAAATTTTCTAACACCATGAAGATGTTTTCCTGATTTTTTTAATACATTATAGTTCTGGTCTGTTACTGCCCATCCACAAGATTCTGTTCCTAAATCTAAACCTACAAAGACTTTTTTTGGTTCCATTATTGACATCCTTTCAAAAAAATATTATAATCTATGTATCTATTCAATAGATACAATACGAGTTCAAATAAAAATTTATTCTCGTCGTTAGCGAAAGCTAACCCACATTGGTGGATAAAATGCCGCATTTTGCGGTTTTTTTATTTGTAACATTTTCATAATAGCATAGACAAAATATTTTTTGTATAAGATTAACAAAAATCGTTGTTAATATTTTAAATCTTAAAAAACCAGGAAAAATTTTCCTGGTTTATTTTATTTATCATATCATTATAATTTGTTATATGTTAAACCAAATGCTTCGCAAACACCTTTGCAAGTACACCTTCCATTATAAGTATTCACACCTAATTCAATTGGTTTAGATGAATTGACGGCTTCTTCTAATCCTAAATCAGCAATCATGAGTCCATATTTTAATGTTGCATTATTTAAAGCCACTGTCGAAGTTTGTGGAACTGCACCTGGCATATTTGCAACACAATAATGAATAATTCCATCTACTACAAATGTCGGTTCATCATGATAAGTTGGTTTTGAAACCTCAGTTGAACCGCCTTGATCAATTGCTACATCAACTATAACTGATCCAGGAGTCATGTTTTTATAATATTCTCGTTTAATTATTTTTGGAGCTTTAGCTCCTGGCAACAAAACTCCACTTACAACTAAATCTGATTTAGCTAAAGATATTTCTATGTTATGAGCATTTGAGTAGAGGGTTGTTACTCTATTACCATAAATATCGTCTAGATATGCTAATTTATCTATATTAATATCTAGAACAGTAACATTAGCTCCTAACCCTACAGCCATTTTTATAGCATTTTCACCAACAGTTCCTGCACCAATCACAGTTACATTAGCTCTTTTTGTGCCAGGAACTCCAGATAACAATATACCTGACCCACCAATTGGTTTTTCTAGATGTTTTGCGCCTTCAATCACCCCTAAGCGTCCCGCTACAGAACTCATTGGTTTTAAACAAGGTAATTTACCTTCTTCTAATTCAATTGTTTCATAAGCAATAGCTTTAACCTTCTTTTTCATTAGTTCTTTTGTTAATTTTTCATCAGCCGCAAGATGCAAGTAAGTATAAATAATCAAGCCTTCTCTAAAAAACTTGTATTCAGGTTCTAAAGGCTCTTTTACTTTGACTATCATATCTGATTTATCCCAAACATCCTTGGCTTTTTCAATGATATTAGCCCCTGCATTTAAATATTCTTTATCAGTAAATCCTGAATTAATACCAGCCGTTGTTTCGATATAAACAATGTGTCCATGATTAACATATTCTTTAACACTACTAGGTGTTAAACCAACTCTAGATTCTAATTTTTTAATTTCTTTAACACAGCCTACTTTCATTACTTCACCTCACAAATATATTATATAAATGTAATTGGCAAATTTTAATTGAATAGTAATAAACTAACTGCCATTGTTGCCATTCCGGCAATTAAACCATAAATCGCTAAATGATGTTCTCCGTATTTTTCTGCAGTTGGTAATAGTTCATCTAAGGAAATGTAAACCATAATCCCTGCTACACCAGCAAATACAAATCCCATAATCATTGAACTTTGACCAAAAATCGTAATCAACAATAAATATCCTACAATTGCGCCTATTGGTTCAGAAAAACCAGATAGAAAAGAATATTTTAAAGCTTTTTTCTTATCTCCTGTCGCATAATAAATAGGCACAGAAACCGCTATCCCTTCAGGAATATTATGAATCGCAATAGCAATCCCAATTGATATCCCTAATGTTGACGATTCTAAAGTAGCCATAAAAGTTGCCAAACCTTCGGGGAAATTATGAATTCCAATGGCTAGTGCAGAGAATAAGCCCATCCTCATTAAGCTTTTTTTATTCGCTTCATTGTTTAAGTCTGTTACATCTCTAATTTCATGTGGGTTTTCTTCGCTTGGCACAAATTTATCAATAATCGCTATTAAAGCAATTCCAGAAAAAAATGCAATTGTTGCTAATGCAAAAGCTCTTGAGTCATCTCCTAAGGCATCTTTTGCTTTTGGAAAGATTTCTACAAATGATACATAAATCATTACCCCAGCAGAAAAGCCCAATGCAGTTGATAAAAATTTCGCATCGGTTTTCTTGCGATAAAACGCTAATAATGAACCTATTCCAGTTGCTAAACCAGCTCCTAAAGTAATTAAAAAAGCTAGAATAATCGTTTGTGTATCAGGCATGGATTACCTCACTTCTATTGACATGCTAATTCATATATTTTTCTTGCATCATTCAATGTTAATTTCTCAAAATGTCCAAAACTTTTACCAACATTTTCTTCTAGTTTGTTAACTAATTTTGGAATATCTTTTTCTGAAGCATTTAACCCAGAAAATCTTATTGGCATATTTATTGATTTATAAAATGCTTCTAAAGCTTCTATTCCAGCTTCAGCCACTTCTTTATCTGTTTTTCCTTTAGAAACAATTTTAAACACCTTTTCTGCCAAACGTTTATATCTCTTAACATGATTATCTAAAGTGTATTTCATATAAGCTGGATAGATCACTGCTAAACCTGCCCCATGAGTAACATCTAACAATGCACTCAACTCGTGTTCTAATCTATGACTTGACCAGTCTTCTTGTCTTCCAACGCCAAAGAAACCATTATGAGCGATTGTCCCTGCCCAACAAATAACTGAACGAGATTCATAATTTGTTGGTTCATCAATAAGTTTTTTGCCAGCTTCTATAATCGAAAGCAATGCACCTTCAGCTAATCTATCTACAAATAATGTATTCTCACTATTTGTAAAATATCTTTCAAAAATATGTCCCATCATATCAACTACACCCGCAGAAGTTTGATAACTTGGTAAAGTATAGGTTAATTCTGGATTTATGATTGAAAAAGTAGGTCTATAATGTGGTGAGTATAATCCTCTTTTTAACATACCATCTGTATTAGTAATAACTGCACTTGCAGAACCTTCACTACCCGCTGCCGGTATTGTTAATATAACCCCGATTTTTAAAGCAGATTTTATTTCAGCCTTTTTATCATAGAAATCCCAAAAATCTCCATCATATTTTGCGCCAGCTGCTATTGCTTTAGCTGAATCAATTGCAGATCCGCCACCCACAGCTAAAACAAAATCAACATTTTCTTTTTTGCAAAGTTTAATTCCGTCATAAACAAGATCATCTCTAGGGTTTGGAACTACTCCTCCTAATTCAACAAAATCAACATTTGACTTATTTAAAGATTCAACAACACGATCAAACAAACCTGAACGTTTAATTGAACCTGTACCGTAATGAATTAATACTTTTTTAGCACCATAAGAATTTAATAAATCTCCCACTTCATTTTCAGTATCTTTACCAAAAACAAATTTTGTCGGAGAATGAAAAATAAAATTTTTCATATATACACCTCTTTCGCCATTATTATATCACATAAATCTAATCCTATTCTACCAAAGGAACTGAATTAATTGAAAAAATTTTCTTTAAAGTTTACTAATATATTTTTTTAAAATAACATGCTATAATGTATGTCGGAATTATAAATGGAGGATATCATGAGAGAAATTAAATGGATTAAAGAAAATCACATAGCACATAGAGGTTTTCATTCATTGGACAAATCTATCCCTGAGAACTCACTATTAGCTTTTAAAAAAGCAATCGACTATAACTACTCAATCGAAATGGATGTTAACGTAACTAAAGATGGAAAAGTTGTTGTATTTCATGATCTTAATTTAAGGAGACTTTGTAATATTGATATTAATTTATCTGAAGTAACCTATGAAGAAATTAAGAACTTCCATTTATTAAACACAAACGAAAAAATTCCCTTACTAACAGATGTATTAGAACTTGTCAAAGGTAAAGTTCCACTTCTTATTGAACTTAAACCAAAAGGCAACAATAAGCTGTTATGTGAATCATTTATCAAAACTATGGATAATTACCAAGGCGAATTTGCAGTCCACTCTTTTAGCCCTAGTATTGTATATTGGTTCAAAAAAAATCATCCAGAAATAATCAGAGGACAAGTTACCGAATATTTTAAAGATGATTCAAAAATTAATCGCTTCATTAAATCCTTAATGAAACGAATGGTTTTTAATATTTTCACCAAACCAGACTTTGTTAATTATGGTATCAAAGATTTACCAAATAAGTACGCTGATAAAGTATATAAAAAGGGAATGATGGTTATTTCCTATTGCGCTAGAAATAAGCTTGAATTTGATATGGTTCGTAAACATTATGATAATGCTGTATTTGAATTCTTTAGACCTGAGATTGAAGAAAAATAAAACGTTAACCGCTAAGCAAATGTTTAGCGGTTTTACTATTTTTTGGATAGATTGCAATATAACAAACCATTTTGCAGTTTTATTATATAGTAAAACGCTTACTTAATCGTTTATAATAAAAATGAGAATAGTTAAAGGAGTGATTTAATTGCTGAAAAGAAAATTATTAAAAAAAACATATCTAGGTCTAGCTATTAGTTTACTAGGCTTTGTTTTGATTGCTTGTAGTGATTCTGAGACAAGTTCAACCACTACAACCCAAGAACAAAT
>JAIPGD010000001.1 GCA_021736305.1 Candidatus Izemoplasma sp. | reverse complement strand
ACTTTTGTTCCAATGCTGCCACTAGCCTGAGAAAATATTGTTAACTGATCATGTACTTGATTAGTAAAATTCAATAAATTTTTTATTGAATCATTCGACTGATTTAATAGTGTCGCAAGTTTATTATAATCATTTGATTGAATTGCTTGTTTAGCTTTTTCTAAGCGATAAAATTCATAGATTATATGTAATAAAATATTTTTTTCAGCATCAGTTCCAATAAATTCTATATAATCATCAAAGCTTAAATTACTATAGTTTTTATCTGGAAATGCAGTGTTAAGTTTTTCAACTAAATAAAACATTTGTATTTGCGTTTCTTTCCTTGATATTTTATCTTCTATCGGAAGAAACATAAAGAGAAAATCATTTAATTGATAATCAATAAATTCATGTTTCTCTTTATCAGAATAAATAAGTGTATTTACTTTATTGTTAAACATTAATGTGTATTCATTATAATGTAGATTATAGTCTTCTTTAAATAATCCTTCAATAATAATTAAGTAATCTTTATTGTATAATTTTTCCGAAAACATCTTTGACATTAACTCAATAAACATATACTTTAGGTGAGTTGATGGATAATCATTAAAGTTTGTATCAATTAGGATATTCATTCCTTTTTTATTGTTTTCATATTTATATATGAAAAATTGATATATTTTTTGTAAATCCATGATGATTTTGTTATTAAAGTTTTGTTTATTTTTATTTAATATATACAACTCATCATCTAAGATAACCTTAATCATGATATCATCATCAATACGGTAAGCGGCTTTTATACCGATATTAGTTGTAAAGGACAACGAAAAATACGTTAAATCACCAAACAATTTAATGTTTAAAGGTTTAAATAAATATTCATCAGGTTCATTTTGAAAATATTTTATAAATTTTTCTTTTATAAGTTTCATTATACCACCAAATATATTATATCTTATTTTGCTTGAAACATAAAAAAAACAGGAATATTTCCTGCTTTTTATTCTTAAGCTTGTGGATAAACACTTGCTTGTTTTTTGTTTCTACCAATTTTTTCAAATTTTACTATTCCATTAACTTTAGCAAATAATGTATCATCTTTTCCGATTCCTACGTTTTCACCAGGATGAATTTTAGTTCCTCTTTGACGGAAGATAATTGATCCAGCTTTACAGCTTTGACCATCTGCTAGTTTAGCTCCAAGGCGACGACCTGCTGAGTCACGACCATTTTTAGTTGATCCAACACCTTTTTTCGAAGCCATAAGTTCAAGTATATTTAAATTAAGTAACACTTAAAACACCTCCAAATTAAAATTATGTATTATTCGACATTTATTTTTTCAATAGTAAGCTTTGTATATGGTTGTCGATGACCACGTTTTTTATGATAATCTTTTTTAGGCTCGTATTTATAAACAATAACTTTTTTAGCTTTACCATTTTTAACTACTTTAGCTGTAACAGTTGCGCCTTTAACATAAGGCTTTCCAATTTTAGCTTTCTTTCCGCCAATCATTAATACTTTATCAAAAGTATATTCTTGATCTGCTTCAACTGCTAATCTTTCAACAAAAATTTCTTGTCCTTCTTCAACTTTTACTTGCTTTCCACCAGTTTCAATAACTGCATACATAATCCTGCACCTCCTCATATATTAAGACTCGCCATCGTTGGTAAGTTAACAAACTTTTTAGAACCAATTCTGCGCGGTATGCATACGAAAATATTATACACAATAATTGAGTATAAGTCAATAAAAATCGTTTTAAGTTTTTATTTAAATTCTTTTATAAAAAATAGCTTTTTTATTTCCTAATATTTGATAAAATAATTAGTAGGAGTGGTGATTATGGAGACATGGATGTATTGGGCAATTGGAATAGTTTTATTAATAAGTCTATATTTTATTATAGCATATTTTTATTATCGTAAATTATTTGTTAATTTCAGGCATCACTCAATTCAGTTGTTTGATCCTGAAGCTGAATTAAATAAAGAAACTTATAACTGGTATAAAGAAATCCCTAAAGAAGATATCTATATTAAGTCTTATGATAATTTAAAACTACATGGCATATATATTCCTTCTCATGATAAAAAGTCAGAAAAATTAGCTTTTGTACTGCATGGTTATAAATCAAGTAGCTATGATTTAATTCCCATTTGTAAAATGTATTCTGATTTAGGGTTTAAAGTATTGCTAGTTGATTTTAGAGGCCATGGAAAATCTGAAGGAAAATTTACATCTATGGGTCATTATGAAAAATACGATATGAAAAACTGGTTACATTACGCTACTAGAAATTATGGACAGAAAATTGAGATATTATTACACGGTGTTTCAATGGGCGCAGCAACTAGCGTTTTAGCTACTCAATTTAAAGAAAGTAAAAATGTAAATTTATTGGTTTTAGAATCAGGGTTTACTAGTTTGAAGGCTACATTAAAACTATCAACTAGATTTAAACCTTTGTTAATCTTTTTGTTTGGCATAAACTTTTATACATTTATATTCCATAAGTTTTTTCTTTCTGAAATTAACCCCTTAAAAGTAATAGAAAAATCAACTATTCCAATTTTAATTATTCATAGTGAAAAAGACCGTGCAATTAGTGAAGCTATGTCAAAAGAATTATTTGAAGCAATTAATACAGATACAAAAGATTATTTATCAATTAAAGATTCAAAACATGCAATGGCTTTCTCTTTTGATCAAAATAATTATGTTAAAAAAGTGCTTAAAATGACAAATAAAGTATTTAGTCTTAAGAAAAGTGATGTAAAAAAATATAAATAACCACTTAGGTGGTTATTTTTTTTAAAAATAATAAAGCAGAAATGTGTATTCTGCTTTAAATGGCGACCCGGAAGGGATTTGAACCCCCGACCTTTAGCTCCGGAAGCTACTGCTCTATCCAACTGAGCTACCGGGCCTTATGGCGACCTGGAAGGGATTTGAACCCCCGACCGACGGCTTAGGAAGCCGTTGCTCTATCCTGCTGAGCTACCAGGCCAATAAAAAAAGTCAGAAAACTGACTTTATATTTATAATGGCGACTCGGAAGGGATTCGAACCCCCGACCGACGGCTTAGAAGGCCGTTGCTCTATCCTGCTGAGCTACCGAGTCACGCGCAATAAATATTATAATATGAAGACATCAGTTTGTAAAGAATTATTTACTATTATTTTGTATTTGGTTTGATACCATACTTTTTATCTATTGCTTTTTTTACGTTTTCAGGTACAAAAGGACTTACATCGCCTTTAAAATCAGCTAATTCTCTTACAGATGAAGAAGATAAAAACGAATATTTTCCTCTAGTCATTAAAAAGACGGTATCTACTTTATCGCTAATTTGTCGATTAAAATTTGTCATTTGGAATTCATAATCATAGTCAGTAACCGCTCTCAAGCCTCTTAAAATATGTGTTGCGCCTAATTCGATACAGTGATTTACTGTAAGTTTATCTGAATAGATTACTTCAACATTATCAACATCTTTAAGAGTTTCTTTAACGAGCTTAATTCTTTCTTCAGTTGAGAATACAGTTTCTTTGTTTGGGTTTACAGATATAGCAATAATTAGTTTATCAAATAATTTTGCACCTCTCGTAATAATATCAATATGTCCATATGTGATTGGATCAAAACTGCCAGGGTAAAATCCTATTTTCATAATGACTCCTTTCTTAAAATGGTTAGTTTAGTTGTACCAAGTAACTTAGTTTTTAGTAACTTAAACCCATTTATATTATTTATATCAGTATTTTCGTCAGACTCTAAAACAATTATACCATTTATATTTAATATCTGTCTACTAGTTACTAAATTTAGCAATTCATCATAGGGTTTTAATTTATATGGGGGATCGGCGATAATTAAATCATATTTTTTTTCGACTTTTTTAAGAAATTGAATAGCATCTTTTCTATATATATTGGTTTGTTTTAATATATCTAGTTCATTCAAATTTGTTTTTATTATTTTTATTGCTTGATAATTCTTATCAACGAAATCGCAACTATCCATACCTCTTGACAATGCTTCAATTCCTAAGGCACCACTTCCTGCATAAAGGTCTAAGCAATGTCCACCACTAAAAAACTGGCCAACACTGTTAAACATAGTTTCCTTGTTTTTGTCCGTGGTTGGTCTAGTTAATTGTGATTTAACTTCTTTAAGTTTTCTTGATTTATATTTCCCAGCAATAACTCTTAACATAATTCCTCCAAAAATAAAGTACTTAATCAGTTGGAAGCTACCCTAGCAGACTACATCTACTACCAAGTGGGCATCTCTTCTTATACCTTTAGGATTCCTAATCTAATAGGCTTTCAACACCAGTATAAGCTCGACTCCCTTCAAAAAACTGTGCGTCGCGGGTGGGTAACTTCCAACTAACTAAGTACACTTTTATTATAACTTATGGCTATTTTTATGTCAAGAATCGTTAACCTTTTTCCATGAAAAAAAGCGAGCATTATTTTGCCCGCTTTAAATAATTATTTTCTAGGATTTTTAATGTTTGCTTGAGCAGCTGCTAATCTAGCTATTGGAACTCTAAATGGTGAACAAGAAACATAGCTTAAGCCAATATTATGGCAGAATTCAACTGATGTTGGATCGCCCCCATGTTCTCCACAGATACCTAATTTTATATCTTTACGAGTTTTTCTTCCATCTTCAACAGCAATTTTCATTAAGCGACCAATACCTTTTTGATCAATATGAGCAAATGGATCTTCATCAAAAATATTTTTGTCGTAATAATCACTTAAGAATTTACCAGCATCATCTCTTGAAAAACCAAATCCCATTTGCGTTAAGTCATTTGTTCCAAAACTGAAGAATTCAGCTTCTTTAGCAATTTCTTCAGCTGTTAAAGCAGCACGTGGAATTTCAATCATTGTTCCAACGCTGTATTCTAAGTCAACTTTAGAATTTTTAATAATTTCATCTGCAGTTTTTACAACTTCAGCTTTAACATATTTTAATTCTTTTAGTTCTCCTACAAGTGGAATCATGATTTCTGGTTTTACATTAAGACCTTTTTTATTTACTTCTAATGCGGCTTCAATAACAGCTCTTGTTTGCATAACAGCTATTTCAGGATAAGTAATTGAAAGTCTAACACCACGATGTCCTAACATTGGGTTAGTTTCATGTAAATCATTGATAGTTGAATTTAACTCTTCATAAGAAATGTTTAAATCTTCAGCTAATTCTCTTATATCTTTTTCGTCAGAAGGTAAGAATTCATGAAGTGGTGGATCTAAGTAACGAATAGTTACAGGGAATCCTTGCATTGCTTCATATAATTCAATAAAATCTTGTTGTTGCATTGGTAATAATTTAGCTAATGCTTTTTCTCTTTCTTCAACTGATTTTGCTACAATCATTTCTCTTACAGCTTTAATTCTTGTTCCTTCAAAGAACATGTGTTCAGTACGACATAAGCCAATACCTTCAGCACCAAAATCATACGCTTGTTTAGCATCTCTTTGGTTATCTGCATTAGCTCTTACATCCATTGCTCGGAAATTATCTGCCCATTTCATTAGTTTAGCAAAATCGCCACTAACTTTAGCTTTAATAGTTTTAACTTTTTCTCCGTATACTTTACCAGTTGATCCATCTAATGAGATAAAATCACCTTCATTGTATCTTTTACCTTTTACTATGAAGTAAGCTTCATCTTCATTAACTTTTATTTCATGAGCCCCCGCTACACAGCAAGTTCCCATTCCTCTAGCAACAACTGCTGCATGTGATGTCATTCCACCACGTGCTGTCAAAACACCTTGAGCTACTGCCATACCTTCAATATCTTCAGGTGATGTTTCAGTTCTAACTAAGATAACTGTATCGCCATCTTTAACCATTTCACTAGCTCTTTTTGCAGAAAACACAACTTTACCAGTTGCTGCACCAGGTGATGCATTTAAACCAGTAGAGATAACTTCTGCAGCTTCTAGTGCTTCTGGATCAAATTGGGGATGAAGTAATGTATCTAATTGTTTAGGTTCAACTTTTAATACAGCCTCTTTTTCAGTAATTAAGCCTTCATCAACCATATCAATTGCTATTTTTAAAGCAGCTTGAGCTGTTCTTTTACCATTTCTTGTTTGTAAGATATAGAGTTTTCCTTTTTCAATCGTAAACTCTAAATCTTGCATATCTTTATAATGTTTTTCTAATTTTTGTGATATTTCTTGGAATTGTTTGTAAATTTCTGGATTGTCATCAGCTAAATCAGTAATTGGTTTTGGTGTTCTAATTCCAGCAACAACGTCTTCGCCTTGCGCATTAAATAAATACTCACCATAAAATTCATTCTCACCAGTTGATGGGTTTCTAGTAAATGCTACACCTGTACCTGAAGTGTCACCCATATTACCAAATACCATTGATTGAACATTAACTGCAGTACCCCATTCATAAGGGATATTATTCATTCTTCTATAGTATTGAGCTCTTGGGTTATCCCATGATCTAAATACAGCTTCAATTGCTATAATAAGCTGATCTTTTGGATCTTGAGGGAATTCTTCACCTTGATGTTTCTTATATTCTGCTTTAAATTTTTCTACGATATCTTTTAAATCGTCTGCACTTAAATCTGTATCTAATTCAACGCCTTTTTCTTCTTTTTTTGCATCAAAAATCTTGTCGAAATTAGATTTAGAAATACCCATTACTACATCAGAAAACATTGTAATAAATCTTCTGTATGAATCATAAGCAAATCTTTCGTTATCAGTTTGTTTTGCTAAACCAACAACAGCCTCATCATTTAAACCTAAGTTTAGAATTGTATCCATCATTCCTGGCATAGATTTTCTAGCACCAGAACGAACAGATACTAAAAATGGGTTTTTGTTATCGCCAAAAGTTTTTCCAACGACTTTTTCTGTCTTAGCTAATGCATCAAAAACTTGTTTTTTAATAGTATCATTAATTTTTTGTCCATCATCATAATACTTTGTGCATGCTTCCGTAGAAACAGTAAAACCTTGTGGAATCGGTAAACCAAGGCTAGTCATTTCACCTAAGTTTGCTCCTTTACCACCTAAAAGGTTTCGCATTGATTGATCTGATTCTTTAAATAAATAAACGAATTTCGTCATAATTGCTTCCTTTCTTATCTATATTAATTATAATTTTAACCACTCTAAATTATACCAAACAAACTGGTAAATATCAAACAATATAGCCATTATTTATTTATTAAAAACCTAAAATTTCATGAAAAGGCTTTCAGATTTTTTATTAATATAAATAAACGATAATACAAACAATAATAGGTTTAACATTCCTATAAAAAATATCATTAAATTACTTGATAAATTTTCATATAAAAAATAATATAACAATCCATTAACTAACAACAATGAGAAACCACCAAACATTCCCAAGAAAGCCCCCGCGCTTTGTTTAACAACTTCAGTTTCATTTTTAAAAGAAAATTTAGGGAAATGTAAATTTATAATCGAACCAAGTGAAGATGTTGTCAATGAAAAACTAGTTACAAATAATATTAGTAAAAAGATTTGTGTAGCATTAAACCCAACCCCTATCGAAAGACAAATAATAAAGAAGTAAGCAAATGGTAAACCTAGTAGAACATTAAATAACATTTTGCTAAACATTATTGTTTCTGCTTTAATAGGAAGAGATTTCATAATCCATAAGTTTTTTCCTTCTAATGATAATGAAATAGCTGAAGTATAAATTGTTGATAGTAAGAAAGAAATTAGTATTATGATTAATAATTCAATTGGAACATTTAAATTAATAAACTGTTCTAAATACATACTGACTTTATCTGCATAAATTATACTTAATACCCCACCAACTAACATAAGTATTGCTCCAAAACCCGAGTTTAAAACGTAAATATTAACACTAAAGAATTTTTTAAATTCTTTAATCACAATTGTTTCAACTATTGAACGTTGTTTACTATTGACTTTTCGATGATTTCTTCTAATTGCTTTCGTTTCATTTTGATTAGTTTTATGAACTAAATTTTGAATTCCATAAATAAACCCAACTAATAAGACTAAATTAATCAAAATCAATCCTATAAGTGCTAATATATCCTTATTATTAATAGAATTAATAAACAAATCATATGTAGGAATATACTGACTTATTTCGCCTAATAAACCTTGTTGATTTAATAATGGATTTTCAGTACTAGAACTTAAACTAAATGAAAAATAGAAAAAAGCTAATAAAAGCCCAAACATTAAAAAGACATTAATAAGTTTAGATATTCTAAATTTTGAAGTAATGTATGTAATTAACAATGAAAAGAAAGAAAAAATAATAATTGGTAATATCGGGATTACGAACAACGCTAAGATAATCGCTAATAATTTATAAATTGTAAATCCACTAAAATATAAATAACTAAACACTATTGGTGCTGTAAATATAAATACACTTAAATAAATCATTATCATCATTATGGATAATTTTGCTGCAATTACATAGTGATTTTTTATTGGTAAACTTGCTAATAAATCATAGTCTTTATAATGAAATAAGTAACTACTAGCTCTAATAATAACAAACAGTGCTGATAAGAAAGTTGCATACATAAAAATATATGTTAACAAAATATCAACCATACCTGCTTGATGAAAAATTTCACCTAAACTAAAAAATAAATAACCAAAAGAAAATAATAATGATCCTAGACCATAAAGAATTAAAATTACGAGTAAAATAGTTTTTGTTTTTGATTTGTTTAGATTAGACCCAATGATATTTTTAAGTGAATAATTCTCTTTAATAAAAACTTTTAATAATTTAATGTAAATCATGATTCTTTTAACAATTCCAAAAAGATACTTTCTAAGGAATCATCCTTGATAATCTTTTCGGTATCTCCTTTTGTTACAATTTTACCGTTTTTAATAATCGCAACTTTATTACACAGCTTTTCGGCTACTTCTAATACATGAGTTGAAAAGAATATTAAAGAACCTTTTTTACATAAATCATTAAATACTTGTTTTAATAAATAACTTGCTTTCGGATCCAATCCGACAAACGGCTCATCTAAAAGCATAACTTTTGGTTCGTGAATTAATGCGCCCATAATAACAATTTTTTGTTTCATACCATGAGAATATGTTGAAATTTGATCATTTAACACTTCTGTCATTTCAAACATATCTGCATATTTATCAACTAATTGTTTGCGCTTATCTAATTCAATAAGAAAAACATCACCCATAAAATCTAAATACTGTCTTCCAGTTAAAGATTCATAAATATCAGGATTATCAGGTATATATGCAATAAGTTTCTTAGCTTCTAAAGGGTTTTTCTTAATTGAGAAATCATGAATATATATTTCACCCTCGTCAAAATTTAAAATACCTGAAATTGATTTTAGAAGAGTAGTCTTCCCTGCGCCATTATGTCCAATAAATCCATAAATATCCCCAGGATTAATGGTCAAATTAATATCATCGATAGCTTTCTTTTTACCATCATATGATTTACTAACGTGTTCTATCTTTAACATAATTCCTCCTTGTCATTTCTAATTATATTTTAACTCTTACAATATGTAAATAAGATTTATAATTTTTTTGCTTGCTAAAAGGTAAATTATTATTTATAATGTTATTAGAAAATTGCTCCTATAGTTTAATGGTAGAACACAGCAATGGTAATGCTGAAATTCTAGTTCGATTCTAGGTAGGAGCACCATCAGAAAAAAAGTCCATGATTTTAAAGTCATGGACTTTATTATTTATTTGATTGTAGAACCTGAGTAAATAACATTATCTTTAATGTTTTTTAAATCAGCTTTACCAAATATTCTTACATTTCTTCCAATAACCATGTTTTTTGGTACTACAACTTTTTTACCAATCACTGTTATTCCTGAACTTAATAGTTCAGGTTTTTCTTCGTTTTTAGTATAATCATCGCCAAAACCTACCATTGCATTTTTTTCAATAACAGTATGCTTATCGATAATACAATTATCAACAATTGCGCCGGCCTTTATTTCTACATCATTTAATATAACTGAATTAGAAACTTTAGCTAAAGGATGTATAGTAACACCGGGGCTTATAACACTTCTAATAACATCACCAGCAACAATAGAACCATTGGAAATAAGTGCTTGTTTAATTTTTGCTTTTGAACCTATTTTTACTGCTGGCATATCTTCAGATCTTGTATATATTTTCCAGGTTGGATCATACATATCAAGTTGAATTTTATCAACTGTTTCAATCAAACCCAAGTTAGTGTTTAAATATGCATCATAAGTTCCAACATCTTTCCAATAGCCTTTAAATTTAAAGGCATAAACATCAGTTTCATCAACCATTTTTGGAATTACATGTTTTCCGAAATCTAAATCTTTAACATCAATTTTATTTATATATTCTAATAAAGATTCTTTATTAAAAACATAAATCCCCATTGAAGCTAAAGTTAAATTAGAATCTTGAGGTTTTTCTATAAAATCAGTAATTCTTAATTCATCATCTGTTTTCATCATACCAAAGTGATGTGCATCTTTAGGATCAATAACATTACAGCCAATTGTTAGTTTAGCTTTATTTTCAATATGAGCTTTAATCATTTTCATGTAATTCATTTTATAAATATGATCTCCAGAAAGAATTAAGATATAATCATAATTACCTTGTTCAATATAATGAATGTTTTTCTTTACCGAATCAGCTGTCCCATTGTACCATTCATTATGTGGTTGTAAAAGAGTGACTTTCGAATCTCTTCTATCAAGATCCCAAGGTTTTCCTGAACCAATATGATCATTTAAAGAAAACGGTAAATATTGTGTTAAAATTGCAATATCAAATATTCCTGAATTTGTGCAATTACTTAAAGTAAAATCGATTATTCGAAATTTACCAGCAAATGGTACACTCGGTTTAACTCTGTTTTCAGATAGAATATCCAATCTAGATCCTCTACCTCCTGCTAAAATCATTGCTAATACTTTCATATTAATCCCTTTCTATAACAATTTTTTATATGCTTTTCGATAAGCTTTTGCTGATTGTTTCCATGAAAAGTCTGTTTCCATAGCTTGTTTAACAATTCTATGCCACGATTCTTTATTGTGATTATATAAATGTATTGCATACCTTAAAACATGCATCATATCATGAGCGTTAAAATTCTTGAAACTAAAGCCATTGCCTTTGGAATTAAACTCATTATAAGGTGTAATAGTGTCAACTAATCCTCCTGTTTCTCTAACAACAGGTATAGAACCATATTTTAAAGCGATAATTTGACCTAAACCACAAGGCTCATATTTAGAAGGCATTAAAAATATATCAGAACTACTATATATTTGTTGAGCTAACTTATTAGAGTAACCAATATATACTCTTACTTTATTAGGAAAATCATTTTGTAATTCATTAAAGTAATCTTCATAAACTTTTTCTCCATTACCTAAAACAACAAAGTTAAAATCATCAATTTCTAACATTTCGGAAAATACTCTTTGAATTAAATCAATTCCTTTTTGACTTACTAATCTAGATATTATCGCTACCAAAGGTTTTTTTGGATCTAAGTCAGCATCTAATGTTTTAAATAAAGCTTTTTTATTAGCCAGTTTACCTTCACGATAATTTTCATAAGTATAATTTTTAGCAATTAACTTATCAGTTTTAGGGTTAAATTGACGATAATCAATTCCATTGACTATTCCAATTAAATCATTAGATCTCATTTTTAATAAGTTTTGCAAACCATAACCAAAATAATCAGTCATAATTTCTTTTGCATAAGTTTTAGATACTGTAGTTATTAAATCAGCTGCTACAATCCCTGCCTTCAAGAAATTCAAGAAACCTTCAAATTCAAAATCTGGTGTGTAGTTAATTGAAAATAATTGAAAATCTTGTAAAGGAAAAATACCTTGATATGCTAAATTATGAATACTTAATACTGATTTAGCATTTAATTCTGGATACCTTCTTTTAAGTAATAAGGGAATCATTGCAGTATGCCAATCATGAACATGAATAATATCAGGAATAAAGTTTAAATGTTTTAAACTTTCTAATACAGCTAATTGAAAATAGGCAAACCTTCTAGATTCATCACCATAATTATAAATGTTTTCTCTTGAGCCAAAGAAAAACTCATTATCAACAAAATAATATAAGATATTGCCTTTTTTTAAAGATTTTATGCCTACATAAGTATCCTTTCGATCAAAATAAATAGAAAAGCTGACTTCATCTTTACACTTTTTTTTATATTTATGCGGTATAACTTTATAGTAAGGTAAGATTACTCTGATATCAGTTCCCCGCAAACGTTTAATTTCACTGGGCAATGATCCAACAACATCAGCTAAACCACCTATTTTAACAAAAGGTGATACTTCAGCACTGACATGTAAAATATTATACATAATTTTCCTCCTATATTTTAATTATAGCAAAAAATAATTGTAATTACTATTAAGGCCAAAATTTAATTAAGGAACCTCGATAAATTGAAAAAGTAATGTAAGTAGTTTCCATCAATAATAACAATAGTAAGAAACTTGATGTTGATAAATCTGTTAATTTGAAGAAGTCACCAAAAATTATAAAACAAATTGCACTTGTAACAAAAGCAAAACCAATAATTAATGTTCGCAATTTATTTAATGGTGATGAGACATTAACTAATACTAACCAATAAGCAAATGTTGCGGCAATAATACCTACAGTTGATATTTCAATTTCGGTTACAATAATGAATGCACTAGAGAAAATATAAACACCTAATAAATTCGCAATTATAATTAATGAACCTGGTAATACGTTTTTAAATACGTTTTTCAAGAACTTACCTTTAAATTGTGCTTTATTAGGTTGTAGTGCTATAAAGAATGATGGTATTCCAATTATAAAGGTTTCAATTACAAACATTTGAATAGGTTCAAATGGGTATATATTAGCTGTCATTAACAAAATAAAAGTTAAGATAATAGTATATAAAGTTTTAACCAAATATAATACTGAAGCTTTTTGCATATTAGAAACAATTTGTCTACCTTCATCAACAACTTTAGGAATTGTTGAGAAGTTATTATCTAATAAAACAAAGTGAGATATATTGCGAGATGCGTCTGTTCCACTCGCTAGTGAAATTGATGTATCAGCTTGTTTTAAAGCTAAGATATCATTAACACCATCACCAACCATAGCAACTTTTCTATCATGTTCTTGAAGGTGTTTAATCAAAAGTTTCTTTTGGTTAGGAGATACCCTACCAAAAACATTATAAGTTAAAGCAATATCTTCTAATTCTTCGTCTTTAACTCCATCTAATGAAATATACTTTTCTGCGCCAATTACTCCAGCTCTTTTAGCTACTTCACTAACTGTTAAAGCGTTATCACCAGATATAACTTTTATATTAATATTTGATTCGTTGAATTCTTTTATAGTATCTATTGCGCTTTGTCTTACATTATCA
Organism: Candidatus Izemoplasma sp.; assembly: GCA_021736305.1. Taxonomy (GTDB): domain Bacteria; phylum Bacillota_I; class Bacilli_A; order Izemoplasmatales; family Hujiaoplasmataceae; genus Hujiaoplasma. Next base: position 99,438 of record JAIPGD010000001.1, on the reverse strand, counting down.
TTTAAAATTACTAAGGCAATAGGCCTTATTTTGCCACTTATTTTTTTATCAACAATTTTTTCGGTTTGAGCAAGTAATAATACTCTTTTGCCTTTAGCTGCATATTGATCAACTTGCGATTTTATTTTTGCGTATTTTTTCTTTACAATCATTTCTGGTGCACCTAACACATAGATTCCACCGTCAAATTCAACAACCGAATATTTATTGATTGAATCAAAATCAATTGTATCTTTAACTATGTATTTTTGTTTACTACCAAAATACGTTTGTAAAGCAATTGCAGTTTGGTTTTTATCATTTAACGCACTATTCATTGATGAGATAATATTTTTAATTTCAGTATTTGTATAATCACCAATAGAATATATCGGGTTTTTAACCATTTCAAAGAAATCTACATTCATTGTCCCATCAGTAATTGTGCCAGTTTTATCTAAACATAGCGTATCGATTCTCGCTAAAGTCTCAATAGAATATAATTCTTGAACTAGTGTATTATGTTTTGCAAGTTTAATTACTGAAGCGGCAAAAGCCATAGTTGTTAATAAAAATAACCCTGAAGGAACCATAGCTACCATTGAACCAGCCATTTTAATTAAAGCTTCGTTATATAGCTCACTATTATTTATAAAATCTGGTAAATAATCATAAGAAGAACGTTGAAACGCATTATAAAACGTCATTAAACCTAATGGTACAATGATGATACCAATAATTTTTAATAGACCTCTTAATGAGTTTAATATAACAGACTTAGGTTTTGATAAAGTTTTAACTTTATTTTGTAAAGTTTCAATATAATTATCTTTACCTACAGCACTTACTTTACAATATGCTTCACCTGTAACAACATAAGTTCCAGATAATAAGCTATCGCCTGGTTCTTTCACAACAGAGTCAGATTCACCAGTTAAATTTGCTTCGTTAACTGTAATTGCTCCATCAATAACAATAGAATCAGTAATAATTTGTTTTCCAGAATCAAGTTTATAAACATCATCAATAACTATATCTTCTTTATTTATTTCTATTTCAATTCCTTGTCTAATTACAGTAACTTTAGTTTCCGATAATAAAGATAAATTTTTTATGATTCTTCTAGCTTTAAATTCTTGAACTATCCCTATTAGAGTATTTGCGGTTGCAATAACAACAAACCAAAGATTTTCATAACTACCAATTGAGATAAGCAAGGCTGCAATAATAGCCAACAACATATTAAAATAAGTGAAGACATTATTTGTAATAATCTTCCCAGGAGTTTTTAAGTTTGATTTTGCTGAAACATTTGTTCTTTTATCAATTCTTCTTTGGTTAACTTCTTCTATCGTCAATCCAAAATGAGTATTCTTAATTTTTGTCATTATATTCACCTATTTAATTATAGCAAAATAAGTCTTGATAAACAATACAGTTAAATATTATCGCAAAAAAAAGAACACTAGAAACTAGTGTTCATATTTACTGCCGCCGATAAACTCTCTCAACAAAGAATATTTTGGAACATACTTACTATCAATATTATTTAAGTATTTAAGGAACTTTAATAAACGATTAGCTTGTATAAAATGTTTTGATTCTCTATCAATAGTATTTAATGCATCTTCAGCATATTGTTTTAATAGCGCAAATTCATAAGTTAATTCTGAATTAAAAATATAATCAGAGTTTTCTATATGTGGATAAATCCACTTATATTCACCTCTTCTAACTGAAGGCCACATATCTAATGTTTTTTCAGGTGAAGTATTTCTAAATTGTAAATCCCTAACAATTCTTCTAAGTAATCTTAAATCAGTTAAATTTATTGGATTGTTATAATCTATGTTAATTTGTGTAAATGGAGAAATATATATTTTAAATTTTTGGCTTTTAGGTATTTTCTCTGAAAGCTTGTCATTTAAAGCATGTATTCCTTCAATAATAATCGGCGTTTTAGAATTAATTTGGAATGGTTTAGAAAAGACTCTTTCTCTTGACATAAAATCAAAAATTGGTAAAGCAACTTTTTTCCCATCAATTAAATCTGTCATATTTTGATTAAAGAGATCAATATCAAGCGATAAGATATGTTCTAAATCTGGCTCACCATTTTCATCGATAGGAGCTTTTTCAACTGGCAAATAGTAATTATCTATTGATATCATTAATGGCTTTATTTCATGTTTAAGAAGTTCTTCTTCTAAACGTTTTGAAAAAGTAGTTTTACCAGAAGACGAAGGCCCAGCTATAGCAATTAATCTCACATTGTTATGATTGCTTATTTTTTCAGCTAATTCTTTTAATTGTTGCTTATGATTGTTTTCACATTGATCAATAAATTCTTGTAAATTACCTTTTTCAATACGTTTATTCATCTTATAAATCATGTCAACATTTAATTTAACTGCCCAATCTTCGGACTTACTTAAAACATCAAAGAATTTGGGAGAATCAACAAATTCAGGTATTTCACCTTTTTCTTCTCTTCTTGGATATTGAATTAAAAAACCAGGATTCAAGTAATGTATTTCATAATCTTTTAAATAACCTGTTGAAGGAACCATATAACCATACATATAGTTTTTATAATCATCACAAGAATATATATTTACTTTTTCTTTACGATATTCTAAAGCATTAACTTTATCATCATAACCTAAGCTTTTATAGTAATCTTTAGCTTCTTGGATTGATACTTGTGATCTGCTTATTTTATAATCAGCTGAAATGATGTTATTCATTTCTTTTATAATGTTATTTAACATTTCACGATTAATATTATTATCTACACCCCGACCATAAATTCCCATAGCTATACTATTAGAAAATTTAATTTCTATTTCAGGATAAGTTCTATAAGTAGCCATAGCTACTAAATATCGCATACTAGTCGCATAAATTCTTGTTGAATCATAAAACGAATAATCGAGTAATTCAACTTTAGCATCTTTAGATACCCGATATGATAACTCTCTTAAACGATTATTAACTAAGGCAGCGTAGTAATCTCCTTCATATTTTTTTGCAATTTCTTCTAATACAACGGGTTTATCATATTCATAAACCTTGTCATTAATAGTAATTTTAATAATATCACCTCTTTTGTAGTGTATAAATATTTTACTACTTTTCACTAAATAATCAAGTTATATCTGCCATATAGGCATAAAAAATAAATTTATAGGCTGAAAAATATTGGAATCTTAATAAATATGATATAATATTTATGATATTTTGGAGGTAAAAATGTATGACTTTAAGTAATTTCTTTACAACTATTGGAATGGATGAACAACCTAGTTCTTATTTCTTCAGTAATTATCATTTAGTCTACCTTTTAGTTAATATACTATTCTTTATATTGTTGTTCAAATTCCTTAAAAATAAACCAATTAAGTTTCAAAATAAAATAATTTCAATTTCCTTAGTAATTATCTTATTATTAAAGTTTACTGGTGAAGCATTATTTATCTATGAATATTATTTTATTGATAATGTATATTCTTCTTACCCTCATGCTTTTTTTGATGTAAATACTTTTTTCTCATTTCAACTGTGTGGAATAATGAATATATTATTACCTCTGGTCATCTGGTTTAATATTAAACCATTAAAAGATTTTGTTTTCGCCACATCTATTCTTGGTGGACTAGCGGTTATATTTTATCCAGTAACAGTCTTGTACGGCTCGCCATATCAAATTACTTTTCCAATTATAAGATCTAGTATTATCCATTTCTTTTTGATTTTCATCCCTTTGTTTTTAATTTATCGAGGCGACTTTAAGTTTAAAAAAGAAAATTGGACAAAAGTAGCAATTGGATTGTTACTTACTGCTGGATGGGCTATGATAGGTAATTTGTTTATTGACACAACTGCTAATAACATGTATTTAATGTCTAATCCGTTTAATGGTGGACCTATACCTTTAATTAATATTCTAAGTAATGGTTATCATGTTTTATTCTTGGCTATAGCAGTAACATTAGGTTACATAATTGTTTATCAAATTTCCTATTTATTTGAACCAAAAATTTATAAACGCAAACTGAAATATAAAAAATAACCTTAAGACTCTAAAAATCTTAAGGTTATTTATTTTGTAAATTATAATACTTTCATTCAACAAAATATTGCTTCAACTAAGTTTAACGAAATCAACAACAGTCATTGTTATTAATAACCGTGTTTTTCAATTTTACCTTCCATATTATGAATTACAATGTTTGTGTCTTGGTTTATTGCTTTAATTGTTGCCCAAGCAATAGCCTCTTCTTTTGTATGCAATACCCTTAAAGTTTTATCTGAACCTTCACGTTTTACATACCAGCGTTTATCTTTATCGCGATATAGAACGTGATATTTACCAAGCTCTTTTTCTTCTTTAGAATCATCTTCATCTGTTTTTTTAGCAGTTTCAGAACCATCATCACTTTCGTTTTCTTCATATGCTTTTCTTTCTGATATTTCTTTATCAGTTTTAGCTTTTTTTTGATCCTCTTCAGAAACAATTTCTTGAGTATCAGTTGTTTTAGATTTATCTGTTGACTTCAAGTAAGCTGTTTTATCAAAGGTCTCATGATGGGGATTTTCATCTTCTTTCAATAAAGAATCTTTTTCATCAATTTTATTATGTTTTTTAGATTTTCGATTTGGCCTAATAAATGTAAAATAAGCAACCATAAAAATGATAATAATGGCTACTGCAACAACAATAAATGTGAAATTTTCTTCAATAATAGCTGGCATAAGTTATCTCCTCCTAAAATAGTGTTAATTGTTTATCAGGTTCATTTTCATTTTTATATAAATTTATAATATCTCGCATTCGATATTTTATTTTTGTTTTTCTTAATGCAAAAATAAATTCTTTTTTTAAGTCATCAATATTTTTGCTGTGCCATATTCTTTTATAACCATATTGATCATATAATAAAGGTTTTAATTGCGGTTTTTCTTTATCAACTGCATCATAAAAATTATTTAATTTTTTACTATCGAAGTTTAATGAGAAACTTGGATAAATAAAACTTGGATTATAAGCAATCAATTTTTTTAGTAATTTTTTAAATTTTGCTACATCATCGTTTATATAAGGAATGATTGGTTTGATTAAGAAACCATATTTAATCTTCGTTTTATTAAGTAATCTAATTAAACTATCTAAAATTTTGACATTAGAATTTTCATTAATAAAACTTAAGTTTAAATCTTCTAAACTTATAACGGGTAACCCGATTAATAAAGAATTAGTTTCATTAAAAGTTTCGAGTAAAGGTAAATCTTCGGTTAAATTTAATGAATTCGTTTCGATATATAAACCATGATTAAACTCTTTTAAATGGGTTAAGATATCTTTAATACTGGTTTTACAAGAATATATATCAGGATTTTGAAAAAAACCAAAATATTTTTGTTCTTTAAATGCTTCTAGCTGTTTATAAAAATTTTGTTCTTTGTCTTTTGAACATACAGGTGAATCCTTATTAGCTAAAGGATAAAAGTCTTGAGGAGTAGAAAGATAATTAAATATTTGATTTGAGCCGCGACAAATATTGGCATAATAATCAATGCCAAAAAATTTTGTTTTATTCCTATTTGGAATTAATGATGCAGCATTAAGAATCATATTTTACCTCTAGAATCTAATAATTATCGTTATAATTATTATTAAAATAATGATTTGCCAATAATTATATATCGTAAATTTTCTTTTTCTCAAACTTCTAATTTGAAAATTTACACTTTTAAAAATTGGTTTATTAGATTTTTTCATAACAAACACAAGTGGAAATTTCTTGTTTAAGCTATAGGAAAAACCAGGTTTTTGTTGTTTATCTAAGGTATCTTTAATTATATTATAATCTTTTTTACAGTATTTTAGTAGTAGATAGATATAATTATTTGAAAAATAACTATACAAATTAATTATTAAATCAATTATTAAACCAATACCTAAAGCGATAATAAAAGGAATTAGACTTTTAGAATCAATATAAATAATTGAAATAACTATTACATAGAGATATAACAAACCATCAAAAAGATTAACGATATTTATAAGCTTAAAAACATCATTAATGATTAAGAACAATAATAGTGCAACAAGGATAATAAAAACATATAGATTAAAGTCCATTATTTCACCTACTTAATATATGAGTTAACTAATTTCAATAATTCATCAAGTGTTAACTCTTCTGTTATTTTTAATACTGGTTTTTTAACATCTTTAAGCCATGATAAGTGTTGTCGTCTTGATCTTAATGATTCTGGATTGTGTTCATAATCACTAACCCATTTAATAAAATCTTGGTGTTTATCATATAAATCTCCACCTGGTAAAATTCTATCACCAAAACGCTTATATTCGCGTTCATTAATTCGTCTAATTCTAGTCTCTAAATCTAAATTAATATAGATAAATAAATCTATATTTGGTTTTAAATCATCATAAATCCCTATGATTGATCCTGATATAACAACATTCTCATTTTCACTTAATAACCTAGTCATAAAGTCTTTAATTTCGCCATTATTTCTGCGAACAGAAAAAGGCGGATCGGTATTTTTCCACATAATATCATCGACATCGATATGATGAAAATTGTAATTATCAGCAATTGCTTTTGCTAAGGTAGTTGTTCCTGAACCACTCGAGCCAAATACGTTAATTATCATAGGCCACCTACTTGTTAAACATAATTTTTTCACTATTAAACATTTTATTTAAAATACCAACAAAAATGATTAAATAAGCAAAATTAGCTAAAACAGTAATTAATACATAAACAGCAATGTCTTCACTAAATGTCATAATTCCTACTAAGGATTGCACTGCATTATAGATTGGTATAGTATAAGCAAATAGATTCGGATTAGCTCCGCTGCTAAACATTGATGTTAGTGAAACCAATACTGTAATAATGTATATCGGCGTGATGTAAGTTGTTGCTTCTTTCAATGACCTTGCATATGCAGAAACAATTGAAACAATTCCAACAATAACAAAAATAGTTGAGAATAATATTAATAATATTAATATATAATCATTAAATGAAAAAACAGATAAGCTTTGTTCTTCAAGATTTAACAATGTTGGTAAAGAAGCAAGAATACCTATAAAAGCTGAAATAGCTGAAAACAAAGACAAAACTGAAAGACTTAAGATTTTACCGATAGCTAATTCACTACGTTTTATAGGAGTAATAAGTAAAGTAGAAATAGTATTTCTTTCTTTTTCACCAGCGATAGATTCAGGCCCAATGCTCATAGCTCCTGAAAACAAAAACATAATTACTAACATTGGCAAAAGACTGGACATAATTGTCCCTACCATTTCTCGATCAGATATCTCTGTTTGTTGGTAATTAATATTCAAATAACTTGTATCACCGTGTAAATCTTCTTTTAAATATTCATTATACTGATTTAAATATAGTTTAAAACGATTGATTATGTTCGCGGCATCTTTAGGGTTAGAATAAAAAACAACAAGAGGATTTTCACTCTGTCCATCAAATGCTTCAATGTTTTCAGGAAATTCAATTAAAATTGTCCATTCTTCTTCATCGATTTTAGCTTTATATGAATCAACTTCATCTTGATCTATCTCTACTACATTTAGTTGATCAAGATTGTCTAATTCACTTTCTCCGTTAGTATAAATAGTTTCAAAAGTTTGAGGTTGATTTACAACCGCAATATCTGCGATATCTCCTTCTTGTAAATTTACTATTGCATTACCTATTATAGTATAGATTATAAAAATGAATAAACCTGGTATAATAAATAAATTTAAAATTAATCTTTTATCTTTAAATACTCGATCAATCTCTTTTTTAAATATGATAAATATATTTTTCATTCTTCTTCTACCTCAGCTAACTCAAAAAATAATTCTTCAATAGAATTGCTTTGCTGACAAACTTTTTCCATTAAGTCATCATATATTAATTTACCATTGATAATAATACCTACCCGATCACATATCTTTTCAACAAGAGAAAAAATATGAGTCGAAACAATTATAGTTTTACCCTTTTGTTTTAATTCATTTAAAAAATCAGTTACTATTTTTGCAGTAATTATATCTAAACCATTTGTAGGTTCATCAAAAATTATTATATCTGGGTCATGAACAATCGAAATAACTAATTGTACTTTTTGTCGCATCCCGCTAGATAAATCACTTATTTTTACTTCTTTGAAATCATCAATCCCAAATTTTGAAAACAATTCTGCTTTTCTACTTTTCGTATCACTATCAGAAAGATTATGTAATTTGGCGAAAAAATCAAATAAATAATTTGGTGTAAAAAACTCTTCAAGTTTTAAATCACTCGTTAGAAAGCCAATATTTCTTCTTACTTCTGTTGCTTCTGTTAATATACTAAATCCGTTAACAAACACATTTCCTTTATCAGGTTTTATAAGTGTCGATATACATCTTAGTGTTGTTGTTTTCCCTGCACCATTAGGACCAAGTAAACCATATATCTCACCTGGATAAGCTAAAAATGAAAGATTTTTTACAGCTACTTTTTTTCTGTCTTTAGTTTTATTTATTTTCATTTGCTTTTTTGAAAGTGTAAATGTTTTACTTATGTTTTCAACCTTAATTTTTGCTTCCATTTGTCACCTCTTACTATCTTAACTTCTATATTAACAAACCAAATGTTTTTTTACAATATTATATCATTAAAAAAAAGTCTATTTCTAGACTTTTCAATAACTATTTTAAAGCTTTTTGTGCTTGTTTACATAAATCGCTAAAACCTTTTGAATCATTAATTGCTAAATCAGCTAACATTTTACGGTTGATTTCTATGTTCGCTTTTTTTAGCCCATTAATTAATCTTGAATACGATAAATCATTCATTCTAGCTGCTGCATTAATTCTTGTAATCCATAATTTTCTAAAATCACGTTTTTTACGTCTTCTATCTCTATAAGCGTATTTAAATGAATGCATAACTTGTTCTTTAGCTGTTTTATATAATAAATGTTTAGCTCCAAAATATCCTTTAGCTAATTTAAGTGTCTTTTTACGTCTGTTTCTTGTTACAAAACTTCCTTTTACTCTTGGCATCTTTCTTCACTCCCTATTATAGATATGGAACCATATCTTTAATTCTTTTCATATCAGCTGGTTTAACTGTTTGACTATTTCTTGCTTGTCGATTTTGTTTTGGTGTCTTGTTGCTCTTCAAGTGGACTTGATAAGCAGAAGGTCTAGAAAGTTTTCCAGAGCCTGTTCTTTTTAATCTTTTTTTCGTACCTGAATGTGATTTCATCTTTGGCATAATTATCTCTCCTTTTAATTTTTCGGGTTTATCATCATAAATAAGAATCTACCATTTTTAACGATTCTACCGTCCATTTCTCCAACTTCCGATAACTCGTCTTTAAAATGATTTAGAACTTCTTTACCTTGTTCAATTAAAGATTCGCCTGCCCGATACGGTAATCTAACTGATGCTTTTACTTTATTACCTTTTGTAAGGAACTTTTCAGCATGATTTAATTTTGTTTGAATATCATGTTCCTCAATAACAGCAGTCATTCTGATTTCTTTAACTTCTACAGTTTTTTGATGTTTTCTAGCTTCTTTCGCTTTCTTTTGTTGTTCATAACGATATTTACTATAATCCATCATTTTGCAAACTGGTGGTTTTGCATTAGGCGCAACTAAAACTAAATCAAGTCCTTTTTCTGCGGACAATTGATTTGCTTTCGAACTAGATACTTCGCCATATTGCGTACCATCATCACCAATCAACAAGACTTTATTATACCGAATTTGTTCATTAATCGGCGTTGTCTCTTTTTTAACTGGCTTTTTATTTGGATATCTAATATTAACACCTCCATGTTAAATAAAAAAAGTGGGTGCATATAGCGCCCACTAATTAATGTCTTTATATAATAATATAAATAGCATATACCTATTGATGTTTCAATCAGGTGAGAAGTGGGTACTTCTGCTTTCTAAATTTAAACCGTATGTATTATAGTATATATATATACCTTTGTCAACTATTTTTTCTTGATATTTATCCGTTTTCCATTTTTAAAGTAATTTTCTTTATTTACTTGATAACTCCTTGCGATTGCGAGTGTATCCTTAGGAACATTTTTATCTAGAGTAGAACCTGCAGCAATTGTAGAATTATCATCAATAATTATTGGAGCAATTAAATTAGCATTACATCCAACAAATACACCATCGCCAATTTGGGTTTTATATTTATTAACTCCATCATAGTTTACAGTTATTGAACCACAACCAAAGTTTACATCATTACCTATTTCAGCATCACCAATATAAGCTAGGTGACTTGCTTTAAATGTTTTTCCAGTAGATGACTTTTTAATTTCAACAAAGTTACCTATACGGTTGTTTTCACCAATGATTGCACCATCTCTTAAATGGGCAAATGGGCCTACTGTTGAATTTGCTTTTACTTCAGAATTATAGATTAATGAGTGTTTTATATTTACGTCTTCACCAATTACTGAATTATGAATTTCAGTAGATGGTCCAACTTTAGCGTTCTTTTTAATAATAGAATTACCAGTAATATAAGTATTTGGTGAAATAGTAACGTTTTGTTCAATTACAACGTTATCACCAATAGTTATCGTATCTGGATTAATCATTGCTACACCAGATCTCATAAATTTTTTATTAATTTCATGTCGCAAAATAGATTCAGCTTGTGATAGATTGTATAAATCATTTATCCCCATAGCTTTAAATGATTTTTTTAGAAGATAAGTTGAAATCTTTTTATTATCTTTTTTTAAAACTTTAACAATATCAGTTAAATAATATTCATTTTGAGCATTATTGTTTGATATTTTATCTAAACTACCAAATAGTAATTCGTTATCAACTATATAAATACCGGTATTTACTTCATTGATTTCCTGTTGTTTTTCTGTAGCATCTTTTTCTTCAACAATTGCTTGCAATTTCTTTTTAACTCTTATAATTCTACCATATCCACTTGGATCATTTAATTTAGTAGAAACAACAGTTAAATCATTATTTTCATTTTCATGAAATTGAATTGCATCTTTTATCACTAATTCATCAATCAAAGGCATATCTCCAGGAAGAATAATTGTATAACCTGGTTCTTTAATTAAGTCTTTACACATCATAACTGCATGTCCTGTTCCTAGTTGTTCTTCTTGATGAGCATAGGTTACTCGCGAATTTAAAATGTCTTTAATGATTTGCTTTTTGTGACCAACAACAGTGATTAATTCATCAATTACAGTTGATTTATATAAATTTTCAACTATATAAGCTATCATTGGTTTTTTCAATAATGGGTATGCACATTTTGGCAATTCCGTTTTCATACGTGTTCCTTTTCCAGCTGCTAAAATAATTGCATATTTCTTCATTTTTTTATTCCCCTTTATCCAATTTTATAAGATTTCTTTTTATATCTTTAATTATTCTATTTATTCTAGATATCGTTGGTGCAGAAACAGAGATTCTTATTAAAGATTCGGTTCCACTAGCTCTTACTAAAACTTTACCTTCATTACCCAATTCTAAACGATATTGATCTACTAAATCAACAATTAGTGGATGGTCAACTAAGCTTTTATCTATATCTTTGAGATTCACTAATTTATCAGGATAGTAAACTACTTGTTTCTTTAAATTAGATAGAGGTATTTTATAGTAATTTAATACTTTAATTAAAAATGCAGCATTTAAAACCCCGTCTCCAGTTGAAAATAATCTTTTATTAATAATATGACCAGAGTTTTCTCCGCCTAAAATACCATCATTTTCTTCTAATGCTTTAGAAATATATTTATCTCCAACCTTTGTTTGAATAACATCTATATATTTCTCTTTGAGAGCATTAATTACACCAATGTTGCACATTTTACTTAAAGCTACAAAATCATTTTTCAATAATTTATGTGCTTTATAATAACTAGCAAATAAATATACTAAAAAATCACCATCACAAACTTCTCCTTGATTATCAAGCACCATTAATCTATCAGCGTCACCATCAAAAGCAATACCTAAATCGCAATTATGTACTTGAACAAATTCTCTTAACTGAGCTAAATCAGTTGAACCACAGTTTTTGTTAATGTTTTTACCAGTAGGATTATCTGACATAATATTTAAGTTATCAGCTATTTGCGGAAAAATATCCTTAACAGTTGAGACAGCTGCACCATTAGCTAAATCTAAACAAATATTTAAATCAGTTTTTTCTAAAAGACCGTCATATAAATTTAAATAGTTCTTCATAACTGAATTATATTTTTTAACTTGGCCATTTTCATTTGCTTTTTTAGGTTTGTATTTCTGATCAATTACTTCTTCGATTAACATTTCAGTTTCTTCAGATATTTTCTTGCCTGAATCAAATATTTTAATTCCGTTATCAAAGTAAGGATTATGACTCGCAGTAATCATAATACCATAAGTATTTTTAAGTTGTGATAAATATGCTAAAACAGGGGTTGGGTAAACTCCAATATTATATACATCGAAACCAACATAAGTTAACCCTTTAATAATTTGGCCAGCAATTTTATCGCCAGATTCTCTAGTATCCATCGCTATAAAAATTGTTTTTTGATCATTTTTAAATCTCGAAAAACTTAAACCAACAAAATAGCCGATTTTTTTATTTAAAATTACTTTTGCCTTATCTCTAATACCATCTGTACCAAAGTATTTCATATAAAATCTCCTCTATTCTACAGTAGCTGATTTAGCTAAATTTCTTGGTTTGTCAACATCATAGTCTAATTCAACCGCCTTATAATAAGCAATTAATTGAGCTGGAATCACAGTAACTAAAGGTGATAATAAGCGATGGACATCCATTAAAACGATGTCATCATTACCCTTAGATGTGTTTTCAAGTGAAATAATTAATGGGGTCGCCTCTCTAGCTTTTGCTTCCTCTAAATTTGAGCGAGTATTATTGTTTATATGTTCTTGAGAAATTATAGCTATAACCGGTACATCTTTTTCAATCAATGCCATTGTGCCATGTTTTAATTCTCCAGCAGCTATTCCCATCGTATTCATATAAGTAATTTCTTTTAATTTTAATGCAGCTTCTAGACAGACAAAATAATCTAGTCCTCTTCCTATGTAAAAACAATCATGAGATTTTATTGAACAACCAACTACTTCAGAGATGTAGTCCCTTTTGTCAATTATATTCTCCATTGACACAGCAGCTCTTGACATTTCTGAAACCAGGTCTAGACTATGTTGTTTAGAAAGCGTATTAGCAAGTATAGCAAGTACTGCAATCTGTCCAACATATGCTTTTGTAGAAGCGACTGCTATCTCTGTGCCTGCAAAAATGTTTAAATAATTATCTGCTTCTCTAGCAAGTGTAGATGAAGAAACATTAGTAATTGTCAAGGTTTTAAATCCATGCTCTTTGACATTAAGTAAACAAGATCTTATATCAGCAGTTTCGCCAGATTGCGATATTAACACGAATAATGAGTTGGGTTCAATTAGTGGCTCATTATAAGCAAATTCACTGGCAATAAATACCTCTGCTGGTATCTTGGCTATTTCTTCAAAGTATACTCTACCTATTAACCCAGCATGATATGAAGTTCCAGCAGCTAAAATATATACCTTCTTTATTCCCTCAAACATATTTGTTATTTTTGGTGATACTTTTAACTCGTTCCCCACCATATATTGACTCATTATTTTTCTTATAACTGCTGGTTGTTCAGATATTTCTTTTAACATATAATGTTCATAACCAGCTTTACCAATTTCATCAGTTACAAAATCCATTTTGTGTTTCTCTGGTTTTTCTAATTCAAATCCAATTGTATCCATAATTTTAAAACTAAAATCACCGTTATTACGTTTAATAATTATAAAACTATTATCTTCTAACAAATAATATGATTCTGCATAATTAATGAATGCTAATACGTCAGAACCTAAAACAATACCGTTTTTAGATTCTCCGATTAATAAAGGAGATTTATTTTTTACGGCATATAGTGTGTCGATATTTTCTGTATCTATAATTAAGAAGGCAAATGAGCCTTCTAAAAGCGAAATTGTTTTTCTAATTGCTTCTTCAATCGATAATTTGTGTGAAAATTCCTCTACTAAATTAGCGATAACTTCTGTATCAGTATCACTTACAAACTCATAATTATTCAAATATTTGAAAACCAATTCTTTATGATTATCAATAACACCGTTATGAACGATAACAAAGCGTTGGCTTTGAGAAAAATGTGGATGAGAATTATTTTGGTTCGCAACCCCATGCGTTGCCCATCTTGTATGACCAATTGCAAAATGATTATCATCTGGATATTTATATGAGTTTAATAATTTTAATACTCTTCCACGGTCCTTGTTCGTAATAAATGTTTTTTGTTTAGGGTCATAATATGTGATTCCACATGAATCATAACCTCGGTATTCAAGTCTTTCTAAACCTTTTAATATTACATCAGATGCTTTTTCATTACCAATGTATCCAACTATTCCACACATATTGCCCTCCAAATTTATATATATATAGATTATATCAAAGTTTAATACTGAATACAATTTGATTAACAAAAAAGATTGCTTTAACAACAATCTTTCATGTAATTAATAAATATATAAATAGTTATTATTATAATAGATGTTATTATTGGATAGATTAATATAACATCTTTTGGATTCAAAGGATTTATATTGATAAATAAACAATTAAATACTTGTTTAAATTTTGTGATATTTAAATTAATGCTTTCTAAATACCAAAACAAAACTAAAGGTATAATAGATGCAAATATATGATTAATTATAATTGAAACCATTAATGTTAAACAAAATAATTGACTTGCCTCTAAAAATAGATAAACAAATAATTTATTGATTAATAATACATCTATTTGATAAGGAGTAAAATAATTAACTATTAAATAAAAAGTAAGCATATCAATTATTATTAACATAGCAATAATAAATAGACCTAATGTTATTTTAGAAAATATAAATTGTAATTTTCCTTTTTTTGAATGTGTTGTATAAACTATTAAAAAATGATTCGCTTTTGATTGTAACAGTGTCGCAGAAAAGATAGCTATAATTACAACAATCAACTCTATAATCATAAATGATTCAATAAAAAATGCATTAGCTAATTCAAGACGATAACTATCAATGTATGTATATCCTTCCAATATATTACTACTATATATGATTCCAATAAAACATATTATTTGAATTATGACTAAACAATAAATCATTAATCGACTCATAAGAAAATCAAAATGTAATTTAAAATAATTTAGCATTCTAATTTTCCATCAATAAATTGATATATTTTTTTCTTCTTAGTTCTAAACTTCTCTGGGTAGTGTGTTGCTATAATCACTAGTTTTTCTTTGGAAAGAGATACTATTCTTTTTGTAAAATGCAATTGTGAATCAAAATCTAAACCAACTAAAGGTTCATCTAAAATTATTATTTTTGGGTTATTTAACAATGCCTGAATTATATTTACTTTTTGTTTCATTCCGTTTGAAAGTTTTTTTATTGGTTTATTTAAATTCTTGTTTAAGTTAAATAGTTTTAATTCATCCTCAATCTCAATATTTAGGTGATTTGTATATAGATGCTTAATCCTACCAATTGCTTTTAAAAACTCGTATATAGTCATATATTCGGGCATTATATACTTTTCTGGAGCATATCCTATTCTATAACGTCTCTTATCTATTCTGCCTTGATACTTAATCAATTTCATTATGCATTTTATTAAAGTTGATTTACCTGATCCATTATTACCGGTTAATAAGTTTATCTGACCGGAATTAAATTCAGTTGATACATTAAAAATCCCCTTTTGTTTAGTATATTCTTTTGTTAACTCATTAATACAAATACTTATAGATTGATTTTTCATAATTTTCATTTTCAATATCATTTATTGATGAAAAAAACAGAAAATCATCAATAATGTATTCATAGCTAATATCGTTATAAGTATATTTTATAATCAAAGGGAATCGATTAATATATTGCCATTCTTCTAAATGATTAATTGGAATCAATAGATTTTGTTTATTTATCAAATTAAAAGTTTTATTGTTTATAAATTCTGTTGTTAGAGTATTAAATTGTGGCATTAGATCTTTAAAATCCGAGTTGTAATCAGGCATAAAATTAATTGATTTTATTTGTTCGATATTTGCTTTTAATTCATTGTTTAAGAAACTAATTTCATTGATAATTATATTTTCTCCAGTTCTATTATCTAGTTCTAAATAGATTGCTTTTATTACATTGTATTCATCTTCTTTATTTGTTATCGAAAACATTCTACTAAAATCTAAATGATTTGGATTATCAATTGTTCTAAATAATAAATTAATTTTTCCTATATCCAATTCAACTAATTCATCATTTATATAACTTAAATATAGCGTTGAATTTATAAAGTTTAATTCTAAGTTAGAAATATCAACTTCAGAAAAATCGATTTGAAAATAGAATAAATAGTACTGTGTATTTTCATAATTAATCATTTTATTAGCATTTTTAATTTCTTTAATATTAACTTCTAACTCATTGTATTTATCACCTATTCTTGCATCAAGGATGTTTTCTTTATCGATTAGAAAACTTTTCTCTTGTGTAATGTATATAGGTAAATCAATTACTTCTTCATCTGTAATTAAACGTGAATATGTTTTTTTTACTGCTAACAAACTTATTTCATCTGTTGGTTTAGTTTTATTTACATATAATAAGATTCCAGATATAGCAATATAAATAATTATTACTATAAAAAATATTTTTTTTACCAAAATCTTGCCTTCACTATTTCATAGTATTCAGTTAACACTGTAAATGTCTCCCAACCACCCTTTTTTGTTTTAGTCCAAAAGAAATAATAACTTCCGACCCCATTATTAATTTCGCCAGTTCCTCTAGTAACTATAGATACATAAGTTAATGGATCAACTTTAATATCAAATTTGAAACTTTCTTTTCTTGTATTTATTTCAGTTGTTGTAATACTAGCTTTTATATTGGCATCAACTGAGCCCTTAAATTTTTTGCTTTTTCCTGAACCTGTAACTTTGATGCTTCCAGAAGCAGATATTTGTCTCTTTGTTTCTTCTTTTGTTTCTAATTTAATTTGATAATCAATTGGTGTAGTTCCTGAGTTGAATATCTTAATTTTGGTTTCAGCAATGTAATCTAATTTTTCATTTTTGTTAACAACATGAATTCTCCAACCAAACATTTTTCTTCTCTTTGTTTTTTTGTAGTATTTCTTATAATCTTTTGAATTAAACTCTTTTAGCAGTTCAACAGCATCATCCTCAAAGATAACTTCTTGATAATTCGTATATTCTTCTGCATTTAAGGCACTTATGTTTATAGGTATTAACAAAAACAAAAAACTTAATAAAATAATTTTCTTCATAAAAAAAACCTCCTCTTTAACTAAATACTACAAAAGAAGAGGTTATATTCTTTATTTTATTTTAACGGATGTTCCTTAAAATAATTCATCGCATCTTCATAGCCTAAATCAAATCTTATTTGTGCCTGATTATTCGCGAAATTTAATACTGCCCCTAAAGATTTTTTATGTTTTATTTCGATTAAATTAATTCCAGGAAATTTTTTGGGATTATAACGAATCAATCTTTGTAAATTGACAATAATAATTGTATCGCAACCAACATCAACTAATGGTTTTATGGGGATATTATCATACAATCCACCATCAAATATTTGTTTTCCATCTATATTAACCGGTGGAAAAATAAAAGGAATTGAGCAAGAAGCAATAATTTGTTTGTTTATATCTTTTTTCTTTTGTTTATGTAAAGGTGAATAAATAACTTTTCTTTCCCCTTGAATGTAATGTTTAAAAGAGGCTTTTAAAATCCCCAAAGTGCCTTCTTCAGATAATCCAGCTGGACTTAAAGTAATATAAACTAATTTATCTTTCAATTTCTCTAAATCAAGATTTTCAGTTAGTAATTTATCTAATGTCTTTATATCAGCTACACCCTTTTTTACCATTGAGAAATCTTTAGTGCGTATTTTTTTCATTAAGGATTCAACAAAATTCATTTCTTCCCTGGGAAATTCAACCCAAATTTTTTTAACTTCATCTACAGTTTTAGTTGCTAGTAAACTTGCATTAACTGAACCAATACTAGTTCCTGAAAATGCATAAACACTTTTAAAATATCCTAATTCATCAAGCGCTTTACATACCCCTACTTGATAAGCGCCTCTAGCTCCACCACCAGATAAACATAATCCTAATTTGTTCATAGTTCACTCCACTAATACATTAATTTTTTATTGTTTTGATAACTAGCTTTGATTACTCCTCCACCAAGACATATTTCTCCATCATAGAAAACTGCTGCTTGACCAGGTGTAACTGCCTTTACAGGATGTTTAGCAATTACTTCAATTTCATTTTTATTTATCCATTTTATTATCACAACATTATCTTTTTGACGATATCTAAATTTAGCGTGACATTCTAGTTCACCACTAAATTTAGTTTTACTTATCCAATTAACATCTTCAACTATTACCCGATTAGCATAAAGCATTGGATTATTTTCGCCTTGGCCAACAATTAATACATTTCTCTCAATATCTTTTCCAATTACAAACCAAGGTGCATTGGGGTAATTTTTGTTGCCACCAATTTCTAAACCTTTTCTTTGCCCAATTGTATAATACATTAGACCTTCATGTGAGCCTATCACATCTTTATCTATTGTTTCTATATTTCCAGGTTTTGTAAAAATATAATTTTTAAGAAATTCTTTAAAATCTCTTTCACCAATGAAACAGATTCCTGTGGAATCCTTTTTTGAAGCTGTAGGTATGTTGTTTTCTTTTGCAATCTCACGAACCTTTTTTTTAGTTAACTCTCCTACAGGAAATAGTGACTTAGCTAATTGTTTTTGAGAAAGAGAAGACAAGAAATAACTTTGATCTTTATTATGATCGAGGCCTCGTAATAAGAAATGTTCATTATTTTCAGTTTTTCTCCTTGCATAATGACCATAAGCATAATAATCAGCACCTAATTCTTTTGCAACATCTTGAAAACCGGCAAATTTAACATATTTATTACAAAGTATATCTGGATTCGGAGTTCTATTTTTTTTATATTCTTCAATAAAATATGAAAAAACATGATCCCAATACTCTTCAATAAAATCATGTCTGTGAAGTTCAATCCCAAGATGTTTAGCAACCGCTAAAGCATCCAGATAATCTTGTTCCTGTGGACAGACTTCGTTTGGATTATTTGGGTTACCTAAAACATCATTATTTGCCGCAGAATCCCAGTTGCGCATAAATAACCCAATAACTTCATATCCCTGTTTTTTTAAAAGATAAGCGCTGACTGCTGAATCGACGCCACCGCTTAATCCTACAACTACTTTTTTCATTATTTTCTTTTCACATCCGCACTCATTAAGAAATCACTATTCGCTTTCAAGCCAAATGCAAACACTTTAGGTCCATCTGAACTTGCTTGTCTTTTATATTGGGCTGCATAGAATCTTTTGAAAAATCCATCAACATATTTTTGTGATTCTGTGTCAGACAAACCAAAAACATCTTTAAGCATAGTAAAAATCCTTGATTTCTTGTCTCCACAGTTTATAAAACGATATAGTATAAAATCATTAATTTCATACTTACCAACACTTTCTTCAGTTGATTGATTTGATTTCAATTCTGGAGAAATTGGTGTTTCAATGATTTTCCATAATATATTGGTTATTTTTTCATCATAGATATATTTACCAAAATTTTCAATTAAAAATTTTACAGTTGTTTTTGGCACCCCTGCATTAGTATTATACATCGACATTTGATCGCCATTATAAGTTGCCCAACCGATTGATATTTCTGATAAATCTCCAGTTCCAATAAATAAAGCGTTATATTTATTTGCTAAATTCATTAAAATATTTGTCCGCATTCTTGCTTGAGAATTTTCATAAGTAACATCTTCTTTTAAGTCATGGTCTATGAGTCTTAAATGATCCTTTATATGGTCATTTAAATCGATTGTATTGACACTTACGCCTAAAGCTTCCATTAGGTCTAAGGCATTACTCTTAGTTGAATCTGAGGTGTGTAAGCCCGGTAAAGTATAAGCATATATATTTTTCCGTGAAATTTTTAACTCATCAAAAGCAGCACATGCTATCAAAAGTGCTAAAGTTGAATCTGCACCTCCACTTATTCCAATAATAACCCTGTCTAATCTTAAATGGTTCAATCTTTTAATTAAAGAAAACTTTTGAATTGAAGTGATTTCTTTAAAAGTTTGATAAGGTTTGTCTTCGGGAATAAATGGTGTTTTAGATAAATTAAGATAATATTCGAAGTTATTATTAGTAAATTCTGGAATGTTTACTTCTTGATATAAATCAAGATTCATATCATTTTGATTTAATCTTTTATAATAATCTAATTTACCTAAATCTAAAATTGCTTCATTTATATATGATTCTAATTGTAACCCACTTTTTTCAAGTATCATTTCACCGTTTTCATAAGCAAAATGCATTGCTTTAAATATTCCATCTGAAGAAGATTCACTAACTCCACTTGAAGTAAATAAATAACCGTTATTATGTCTAATTGAATCGGATTTAACTAAACTTCTTTGTTTATCATAAAAGCCAACTTCATCAGTATTAGCAGCTATATTTACTGTAAAATTCGCTATACTCTTTAATGGATTAAAATCAGTGATATCTTGATTAATTTCTACAGTAAAATTAACATCTTTATTTGAAAATAATAGATTCCCAAAAGGAACAACTTGATTAATAACATCGATATAATCATATTGATTTATTAAATCATATCCAGATTTAAACCAACGTTTTTCATAAGCACCTTTTGTATTTGCTAAATTAAATTTTGGTATTGCGCCTAAAATCTTATCTTTGTGAATTACCAAAGCTAAATCAATTAATTGGTTATTAACTGAATATGGTAATCCAATAATAATAAGACCATCATATGGGTTTTTAGAAACTAATTCTTCCAAAGCCTTTAAATTATCTTCTAATAATTCTGCCTGAAAAAACAAATCCTTACATGAATATCCAGTAAGTGCTAATTCAGGAAATACAGTCAAATCGCTTTTTGTTTGTTTTAATACTGATAAAATTTCTTTAACATTAAAACTTGGATTTCCAATTTCTAATTTTGGTGATGCTAGTGTTACATTAATAAACTTATTATTCATAATTTCCACCTCTATATAAATCATTTTTCATAATATAATGATATATATCTTCATCTACATATCCAGGATCAAGTGTTTCTCTAAATAATGAAGAAGATATAAATGAATCAAATTCTTCTAAAACAATAAAATTTTCTTTGTATTTATTAAGTAAATCATTTTGTTCAATAAATTTATGAACATTTTGATTATTGCGATTTACAACAATAAACTTGAAATCCTTCATAAGGTTTTCAGCGTTTATCCATTTATGCAAATGCATTAAATTATCGGCACCTAAAACAAATGCAACTTCTTTATTCTTATACTCATTTTGAATTTTTTTTAAACTTTTGTATGTACCTATAAACTGATTTTCTTCGGTTTCAACCTTAGAAATAGTTGCTTTTTCCAAATCTTCAATTAATATTTTTAACATGTTTATCCGGTGCTTATCAGCAATTAATGATGATTTTGAATATTTTTTAGACACAGGCAAAAAAATAAATTCTTCAACATCTAAATTCTTAGTTATGAGTTGATATATTTCTTTATGCGCTAAAGTCGGCGGGTTAAAAGCGCCACCAAATACTACAATCATCATCCACGCTCCTATTGTTAATATTTTATCATAATCAAAAAACATTTAAAAGCGAATTAGAAGTTATATATATCCGTTTTTTTATTTTTGTTCTAATTAAATATGTAATTATCTATCAAAAACTTCATCCATAAAAATTATCTAATTTTGCATTTATAAGAATAATTTCCATATAAAAAACCTTCAAAGTTATTACTATAGCTTAATACTAATGATCTCATTATAAGATGACTTTCTCTTTATATAGTATTTCCTTTAAAGGTATCATAATTTTAGCATTTTAATTTTGACTAATAAACTCACTAAATTCTTTCGGTAAATCAATTTTAATTTCCATATCTTCTTCAGTAATAGGGTGAATGAATTTTGCTTTATAGTTATGTAATAAAATACGTTTTAAATTGTATTTACTCTTATTATAGTATTTATCACCAACTACTGGAAAATCAAAATGTGATAAATGCACTTTAATTTGATGAGTAATCTTGTTTTTAACTTGAACATCTAAGAGTGAATATGTGCCAAATTCTTTTTCAACTGTATATTTTGTTTCACAGTCTTTTCCATCTTCAGCAACTTCTCTTAAACTAGAGTCTTTCATCCTTGAAATCGGTAAATTAATTGTGAATTCTTTTGCGGGTAATTTCCCATCAACAATAGCTTTATAAAAGAAAACAACCTCATTATTTAATTTATCACTTAGCAAAAATTTTATAAAACGATGTTTTGCTAATAACACTAAACCAGAGTTATCTTTATCTAGACGATTAATAAAATGAAGTTTAGCGTTGATTTTATTTTTTATATAGTAATCAACTATAGCATTAGCTAAAGTATTCTCAGGATGCTTTTTTGAAACCATTAACCTTATATTTGCGGGTTTGTTAATAACTATAAGTTGTTCATCTTCATAAACGATATCTAACCTATGTGATTGAGGTTTGATATTATCAATTTTCTCTTCTTGAATATGAAAATGAATTTTATCGCCTTTTCTTACAGTTTCTTTTCTAGATTTAATTTTATTATTTACAAAAATTTTATAAAATTTCTCATCTCGTTGTAAAATCTTTACAGGTATATGATTTTCTTTTATAAATCTTTGAATTGTTTCAGGTTTTTTTACTCGATATATTAGTTCCATAAGCCACTCTATAATTAATTAATATTAATTATAAATTCCTTCTTTCCAATTTAATGATTACTAAATTAAATTATACCACAATAACGCTGTTATGCCAATGTTTATTCGCTTTTGATTATGGTTATTTTTCTTTAGCAGTTTTTTCTTCTTCAATTCGTATAAACTTATTATAAAGTTTTCTAATAACATCATGATTAAAAGGAAAATCTCGTTTATCAATTCTGCTTCTTAAATGAAGAGTCTCTTTAGCTAGTATATTAGTTAACCGATTACTGTAATCCATCTGTTTTGAATGTTTCTTAAATTCATGAATATCCACAACTTGATAAGTAAAATCTCGATCAACGCGCAAATCTAAGTCATAATCAATATATTTAATCGCTTCATCATCAACTAATACTGGAGAAGCTAAGTTACAATAAAAGGTAATTTTCTTACGTTTTATGATAGCAATTATATTATACCAATGATCTTTAAAGAAAAAGGATACAGAAGGTTCTCTTGTATACCAAAATCTACCATTAGCCTCAACAACCCTAGTATGTTTATTTGCAACAACTATGTATTCATCATTATTATCAATAATTGTTTCGTTTTTCCATATTCGATGTAGTGTTTTGTCGTGTTTATAGCTATGAATGATGATATTTTCACCAATATTAATGTCCATTATCTCACCTATCCCTTTAATAACCAATCTTCACCCTTAAGACTTTCAGGCTCAGTTTTAGAGAGATTAGGATAATCTAATTGTCCTAATACTTCATAGATTAAAATTGCGACTGTATTTGCTAAGTTTAAAGATCTTATTTTATCGTTCATTGGTAATCTAATACAGTTATTTAAATGTTCTCTTAAAATTTCCTTAGGAACACCAGTTGATTCTCTGCCGAATACTAAATATATATCTTTTGAATATTTTTTAAAATCGACTTTTGTAGGTGGTTTTTTTCCGTATCTAGTAACAAAGAAAAATTCGCCATCATTTTTAGCTAAAAAATCTTGATAGTTCTCATAAACAAAATAATTAACATTATCTAGATAATTAACCGCAACGCGTTTTAAGTACTTAGGATCAAGTTTGAATCCTATTGGTTTAATAATGTGTAAAACAACATTCGTTCCTACACAAGTCCTCATTATATTACCAGTATTTTGAGGAATTTCAGGCTGGTATAAGACAACGTTTAATGTCATTTTTTCATCATCCTATGTAGTTTTTTCTTTTCAATTTCTAATTTTTGTCTGTATTTTTTCTTATATCCTGGTTTTACTTTTTTAGGTTTTTTTACGTTTGCTCGCGCAATTTTTTCGATTTTAGTTTCATTTTTTTTGCGGTAATCACGTTTATTTCTAATATTCACATCAACAAATTTATTATTTTTAATTTCTTTGTATGAAGTTTTTACGCCTTTTGACTCAAGTTTATCAAGATATTGATTATCACTAAACTCATAAATTGAAATTGCAATTCCATCCATTTCAACTCTACCGGTTCTTCCAGTACGATGAATATAAAATTCTGTATCTAAGGGTAGTTCATAATTAATGATATGTGATACACCCACAATATCAATTCCTCTCGCTAAAATATCAGTAGCGACAATATATTGAAATTCAAGATTATTAATTCTTTTAATTAATTGTTTGCGTTTACGATAAGGAATTCCACCATGAAACATCATAACATTTGCTTTTTTATTTAGTAAAAATTCATTTACTTCTTCAACACTTTCTTTAGTGTTACAGAATATAATTGCTAAATAAGGGTTAATTGCTTCAATTATTTCTTCTAAGACAACTAATCTTTTTCTTTCTCTTGATTTAATGAAATAATGTGAAATATTCAAGTTTGATATTTCTTCAGGATGAACACTAATAACTAATGGATTTTTTAAATATTTTTTTAGGAACGGTTGTAGTTGTTCTGGAATAGTTGCTGAAAAAACCCAAAACTTAGCATCTGAGGCTACACTTGCTAAATGATCCACTTCAACAATAAAATGATCATCTAAAGTCATATCTGCTTCATCGATTATAAAATATTTTGCTTCATGAATTTTTAATACATTTTCCTTAAATACTAAATCATGAATTCTTCCTGGTGTACCTATCAAAATATCTGGTTGTCTTGAATTCAATTTACTAATTATTTGATCACGATCTAATCCACCTGTAATAAGATCAACTTTTATCTCTTTAGGGGAATGTTCAGTTAATTCTTTTAAAAACTTATTAATTTGTAAAGCCAATTCTCTCGTAGGAGCTAAAATAACTGCTTGACAATAACCCCCATTTTCTTCAATGCTTTCTAGAATAGGCAATAAAAAAGCATGGGTTTTACCTGAGCCAGTTTTTGCTTCTATGATTAGATTTTGTTTTTGATTGTCTAGTTGATAAACCTTTTCTTGTACATCTGTTAATTCTTTAAAATTAAGTTTATCAAACGCTTCATTTAAATACTCTTTTTTAAATTTTTTCATAAGTTACCTTCTTTGTAAAAATCTCATAACTATTATATAATATAAAAGTGTTAAAGTAAATCAATACGAGGTAATTTATGATAGTTAAGAATATTAGACCAAGAGGCTTTTGTAAAGGTGTATATTTTGCGGTTGAAAAAGTAAAAGAAGTTTTAATTTCTAATCAGCATCCTAGACCAATATATATATTGGGTTATATTGTTCATAATAAATTTGTTGTTGATGAATTAAAAGCTTTAGGTGCTATAACTTTAGATGATTTAAGTAAGTCTCGTTTAGAATTAATTGATGAAATTGATTCTGGGACTATAATTATCTCAGCTCACGGTACTCCCATTGAAGTCGTTCAAAAAATCAAGTCTAAAGACTTGAATTTAGTTGATGCTACTTGTAAGGATGTTTATATAACTCATGATCTAATTAATAAATACCTTGTTAGTGGATACGATGTTATCTATATTGGCAAAAAAAATCATCCAGAAACTAATGCATCATTATCACTTGGTAAAAATATTTATCTATTAGAGACATTATCTGATTTAAAAAATATTCAAACAGAAAAACCGATATTTGTAACTAATCAAACCACTTTTAGTATTAAGGATATTTTACCAATTCATAAAGCAATTAAAGAAAAATTCCCTGATGCGATAATTACTGAAGAAATATGTAATGCTACTAGACTGAGACAAAATGCTATAATAAAAGCTAATAAGGATGTTGACCTATGTTACATAGTTGGTGATTTTCGTTCTAACAATTCAAGAAACTTAGTTAAAATTAGCGAAATGTTTACTAATACAAAATCAATTTTAATCCAATCAGTTAAAGATATTGATATTAAGGATTTAAAAAACGTTCATAAAGTTAGTGTTTCTTCTGGTGCATCTACCCCAGAATATTTAACAAATGAAGTTATTGAGTTTTTGGAAAACTATACTAACTAAATTAATCCTTTATTTTTTTAAAAATATAGTTTATAATGTTAAAGACAAAGAATAATTGAGGTGATATTTATGGCTAACAATAATAAAAATGCTAAAGATGAAATTAGAACTTATAATCCTACTAAATCAAAGTTCGGAAAAATTGTATTACTTATCCTAGCTGTTGGGATGGTTTTAGGTATCGTAATTGCTGCAGTCGTTTCAATGATACAAGTATTAACTGCATAAAAAAACACTTCTAGTTTCGAAGTGTTCAATTGGTTAAGTTTATCTTAACCTTTTTTTTATGGATTAATTAATAATTCTTTTGCAATTGATCTAGCTGATTCAGTAACTTCTTCAGCACTTACCATTTTCGCTATTTCTTCAACTCTTTCATCATAAGTTAAATATTTAACGCTAATTTTTGTTTTATCATTTATGATTTCTTTTCTT
Organism: Candidatus Izemoplasma sp.; assembly: GCA_021736305.1. GTDB lineage: Bacteria > Bacillota_I > Bacilli_A > Izemoplasmatales > Hujiaoplasmataceae > Hujiaoplasma. Next base: position 72,547 of record JAIPGD010000001.1, on the reverse strand, counting down.
ATCGCTAAGTGATTTGTTCCTTGGGCAACTACTTGTGGTATATGTGTAATTGAAATTACTTGAGCAATTTTAGCAGTTTCTGCTATTTTTCTAGCAATTTGTTTAGCAATATAGCCACTTATTCCAGTATCAATTTCATCAAAAATAATTGTTGGTATCCTTTGTGAACTAGCAAATATTGTTTTAAAGGTTAGCATAACTCTACTCATTTCACCACCACTAGCTGTTTTAGCTAAAGGTTTTAAAGGTTCACCTTTATTTGTTGAAATAAGAAATTCAAGATTATCTACACCATCATTTTTAAATATATTATCATTGAATTTATCGCTAAAATCGACTTCGTTAAATTCAATAGCGAAATCAGCGTGCCTAATTTCTAATTCTTTTAAAGTTGAAATTATTTCTTTAGTAACTTTTTCACTGATAGTTTTTCTTAATTCAGTTAGTTGATTCGCTTCACTAACTAATATTTTAAATGCTTCGGCTAATTTTTCTTCACGTTGTTTAATTAAATCATCAAAATTTTCAATCTCATCAATTGATTGTTTCAAAAACATTTGATAATCAATTAGTTCTGAGATTGTTTTTTTATATTTACTTTGAATTTTTTCTAATTCATTAATCCTTGAATTCATTGTTTCTAGTTCATTCGGGTCATAATCTAATGTTTCTTGTTTGTCTTCTATTGTATTTGAAATATCTTCTAATTCATAATATGCATTATTAATTCTTTCAGAAATTTCTTGGAAATCTTTAGATGTTTTAGCGATATCATCGATATCGGACTTAACAATATATAATTTTTCTAAAATTCCTTGTTCATTTAATAATGCAAAACTCTCTTGCAAATTATAGTTTATTTTATCAATATTATCTAATACATTTACTTTTTCTTGAAGTGATTCTAATTCGTTTTCAGAAAGTTCTAAAGTTTCTAATTCATTAAGTTGAAACTCATATAAGTCAAGTTGTTCTAATGTTTTTGCTTTTTTTGATTTTAGTTTTTTATAATCAGAATATGCAACTTTATAGTTTTCTAATTTATCTTGATAGTTTTCTAAATATTGTTTTACTTTATCTTTTCGAAAATTATCAATTAAATTAAGATAGTTTTCTGGATTAATTAACTGATTATTGTCGAATTGCGAATGAATATCTGCCAAATACATCGCTAAATCATTAACGATTTTTAAAGTAGAGCGTTGATTATTAATTTTAATTAAATTTTGATTGTCTTTCGACAAAACTCTAGTAATTTCAATTTCATTATCATAATCGATACGATTATAATCAAGTATGTTCTTTACTTCTTTGCTTTCAATTGTAAATACACCACTAATTAAAGCATCATTTGCACTAGATCTAATCATTGTTTTATCTGCTCTTTCACCAAGCAATAAACTGATAGCATCGATAATTATACTTTTACCAGCTCCAGTTTCACCAGTTAAAACAGTCATACCATTATAAAATTCTAATTGAATATCGTCTATAATCGCAAAATTCTTAATAGCTATTTTTTTTAACAAAGTAACACCTACAATCAATTTAATATTGTTTTTATTATACTTTCTTCATCTAAATTATATTTTTTATAAAGCTTTTCTTGTGAACCATGATCAATAAATTCATCAGGTAAGCCTAAGATTTTAATTTCTAAATGTTTGTTTTGTTCAGAAAGGTATTCTAAGATACTTGAACCTAATCCACTTATTTTTGTTACATCTTCTAAAACATAGGTTGATTTATTATTCTTTATAATTTTATCAAGCATTTTTGTGTCTAGAGGCTTAATGAACATAGCGTTATATAGATTAACATCTAAATTATTCTTTTGAATATAATTATACATTCTTGTAAAATTATCTCCATAAGCTATTAGATTAACATTAGCATCTTGATTAAATTCTTTCCAAGTTGGCTCGGTAATCGCTTCATAGTTTTTTTGGTTATATATTTGAGCCGAATTTCTTGAATATCTTATAGCTACTGACTTTTGAGCGTGATTAAATGCATAATCTAATAACTGCCAAGCTTCAACAGCGTTTGCTGGTTGTACAATTTCAATATTTGGAATATGTTTTAAAAAGGCTATATCATATATACCTTGGTGAGTATCACCATCACCACCAACAATTCCTGCTCGATCTATTCCAATAACAATCTTTAATTTCTGCCTAGTTAAATCATGAACAATTTGATCATATGCTCTTTGTAGGAACGAAGAATAAATTGGTAAAAATATATCCAAATCTTCTGAAAGTGCCGCAGAAAAACATACAGAGAAAGACTCGCAGATTCCAACATCAATTATTTTATCAGGATGCATTTTTTGAAATTCAGCTAACCCTGAACCAATAATCATTGCGGGAACAATTACTTTTAACTTATCATTTATTTCAGCTTGATGCATGATATAGTCACTAATAATATTACTCCAAGTCATAAAATTTTCTTTATTTTTCTTAATTAAATGTCCATTTTCTTTTTCAAAAGGACCAACACCATGCCATAAACCATCCATATCATTTTCTGAAGGTAAATAACCTTTCCCTTTTGTTGTTACAAAATGTAATACAACCGGTTTGTTTTTATTTTTAGCAATTTTTAAAAACTTTATAATTGCTTTTAAATCATGACCATCTATAGGCCCATAATATGAAAAACCAAATTCATCAAAAATTGTAATATTATTAGCAAAACCGCGAATCATATTAGCCAATCTAACTTTTAAATTATAGATAAATTTAGGAAGTTTTCTTTGTGATTTTTTTGCGTATTCATAAAATTTTGAACTACGCATCTTATTTAATAACTTATTTAAACGACCAACATTTTTTGATATTGATTGGTTGTTGTCATTTAAAATAATAATTGGTGCTAAGTCACTATGCCCTAAAAAGTTTAATGCTTCAAAAGACAATCCACTGTTAAGTGAGCCATCCCCTACAACAGCGATATTCTTATATGTTTCTTTTTTTTCTTTTCTAGCAACTTCGAAACCACTAATTGCAGCTATAGCTGTTGAAGAGTGACCTGCCTCCCAATGATCATGAATAGATTCAGAACGTTTTTGATAACCACTCAATCCTTCAAATTGTCTTAAAGTAGAAAAATATTTAGCGCGGCCAGTTAATATTTTGTGAACATAACTTTGATGCCCCACATCAAATACAATTCTATCTTTTGGTGAATCAAATACTCTATGTAAACCAATGGTTAATTCAACAACACCTAAATTAGAGGCCAAATGACCTCCAGTTTTTGCTATATTATCAATAAGAAAAGAACGAATATCAGTAGATAATTCGTTTAATTCTTTTAAGGATAAATCTTTTAAGAATTTTGGGCTTTCGATATCATTTAAATTCATTTTATTCTTTATTAAAATCCTCTAATCCTTCTTCATCCATCAATTTTACAATTACTTCTTCAGCTTCTTTTAATTCTTTATGACATTCTTTTGCTAGATTTATTCCCTCGTTATATAGTTTTACAGATTCATCAAGTGATTTTTCTCCAGCTTCTAAATCTTTTACTAGAGTTTCTAATTTTTCTAATTTTTCTTCAAAACTTTCTTTACTCATGATTTATTTCCTTTCATATCTAATATTTGACAGTGTAGTTTTCCATCATGCAATAACACATCAATTGGTTTTGTCAAATCAATTTCTTTAATCGATTTTTTTATTGTTTCTTCCTGTTTTATTATTGAATATCCTTTAGTCATAATTGCTAAAGGATTTACTAATTCTAGTTTTTCAGCTAAAGCTAAAAATTTACCTTTTTTTAAAGCTAGTAAATGTTTATAATCAGAATTTAGTTGTTTAATATAACGATTTATATCTTCATTCTTCTTTTGAATTAGTTCTTTAGGGTTATTCTTTATTAACCTATCATATGTGTTCATAAATTGTAATTGTTCGGTTTGTATAATTCTTAATGGATTTTTAAAAATATTACTTGCTATAATATTCTTATATCTTGTTCTTAAATTGTTTTGTTTATTCAACAAACTACTATTTAATCGCGATTTATAATTACTGATTCTTTCAATTATGTCTCGGTAATTTGGCACAGCTAATTCAGCACCATGAGATGGTGTAGAAGCTCTTTTATCTGCAACATAGTCAGAGATAGTCATATCAGTTTCGTGTCCTACAGCGCTGATAATAGGAATATTTGAATGATAGATAGCTCTTGCAACTTCCTCTTCATTAAATGGCCATAAATCTTCAATTGATCCGCCACCACGACCAACAATTAATAAATCAACTAATTTATCCTGGTTAGCTTTTTTAATTTGCGTTACTATTTCTCCTTTTGCAAGATTACCTTGTACACTTGCTGGATAGATAATAATTTTCGTTAACGGAAAACGGTTATTAATAACATTAATTATATCTTGTATTGCAGCACCTGTTTTGGAAGTTACTACGCCAATTGTTTTCGGTATTTTAGGCAAAGATAATTTATGTTCTTCTTTAAATAAACCTTCTGCTTCTAATTCTTTTTTAAGCCTTTCGAAAGCTAAATATAAATCGCCAACACCATCCATTTGTAACTTATTGATATAAACTTGATAAGTTCCATATGGTTCATAAACAGATACATATCCTTCAATAATAACGGTATCGCCATCTTTAGGTTTGAATTTTACATTCTTTGCATTGCTTGAAAACATAATTGCTGAAACTTGTGATTTATCATCTTTTAAAGTTAGATAAAAATGTCCACTTGAATGATGTTTAAAATTTGAAATCTCAGCTTTTAACAAAATTGATTGTAATTCAGAATCAGAATCCATTTTAAATTTTAAGTATCGATTTAAAGCAGTTACAGTTAAATATCTAGGCATCTTTTTCTCCTAATGCATCAACAATATTTTGTAGTAATCTGTTATTAAACTTCCTTGCTTTATCATCATCTAGATTAGAATATTTTTTTGTAAGTTCAACTGCTTCATTCATTACAATTTCTTTGGGGTGATTAAGATACATTAGTTCATAGACAGCATACCTAATAATAGCCAAATCAACGTAATTTAAGCGATTAAGACTCCAATTTTCTAAGTTTGCTTCAATAAACTCATCAATTTCTGATAAATGACTTTTAACATCAATATATATTTCTTTGATTTCTTCGGTGTAATCAGTCAGATTAATATCAGGATTTAAGGTTGAAGTGTAAAGTAATTTAACAAGTTCTTCTCTAAACAATTGTTTATCCATATATATATAACTCCTCTTAACTTAAATATTTTACCATAAATATTTAATTAATGCATACATTCAATTTTGATTTTTTTTCTTAAATACGCTTTTATCTTTGACTTCTCCAGCAAAACTTCCTTTAATATAAAAGATTCCTTTGTTTTTCAAATCACTTTTAATAAGTGATTCGTTTTGATGATCATATATAATAGCCTTTTTAGATACTACAAGCATATCATTTATTGTTTTTATAAACTTATTATTGTATTCTTTTGGATTAATCATGAGATATTTAGCATCGTCTAAGAAATACATTTGATCTATTTTCATTTCACTAAAAATATCATAAAAACAAAGATTAATATCTTTTGTCTTTAGATATTCTTTTAAATTATCATCAATTAACAAATAATCATTAAATCTAAGTTTAAAAATAATGACATTACTCTTTATTATTTCTAAACGCTTTAATAGATAATTAAGTGCTTTTTTAGATTCAAATGATGATTTGCTTATTGGAACAATAATTTTTGTCTTAATGTTTGAATATTTTAAATCATTGATTAATTGATTTATGATTAAACGATCATATAAAATACCTAGTTCATATCTTTTTATTAAATTTGTTAGTCTTTTTTTATCTTTCAATAACTCTATTTCATTAATATCAATATCGAAGAAACAAAGTTTGTCTGTCTCCCAGTTTTTCACTAAAGCGTATTTTAAATCAATTTGTTTTTCATTAATAAATTTTTTCACCAATTCATGATATAACCTATCTTTTTCTTTGTTTAATTTATAATCTTTATCTGTTAAAATAATATTCTCTTCTTTAGTACTAAATGCTATTAAGTTTTTTAAGTGTTTGTCTAATTCAGTAATGGGTTTATTGAATTTTGTATAAACAACTCTAATATCTACATCCAAAAATTCAGCTACTACTTGTTTTGATATTCTTTCGGCTACTCGTTTATCATTTGTATCTAAATGGAAATAAATTAATTGTTCACCATTTGGAATTATATTTTTTAAATGACGATTAGCTTGTTTTTTTATGAAACCTTTAATATTATTTTTAAGTTTTAAATAATCTATATAGCTATTAACATTGATATAATCTAAATAATCATTTAACGATAATAAAATAATACTTTCTTGATTATTTAAACTTAGAGTATCAAGTGTTATAGTGTTATTTTGATTTGTTTTTGCTTTAGCTAATATATACAAATCATACTGATCCTTCTCTATCTGTAATTTAATTGGTTTTTTATTGAAAGATATGTCAACTTTTGATTTGCCTAGCAATTCATCTAAATATACGATTTCATCAAGTTTATTTTGAAACACATCAAAATTGATAAAATCCTTTTTTTGAAGAAAAAGTTCTTTTGCATAATCATTTAAAAAATATACGAAGTTATTACTTATTTTAAGTAATGCTAATTCATCATGATTAAGTAGTTTTTTAGTGTTTTTAATATATTTGTTTTGTTCAGCCTTTATTGTAAATTCATTTAAATTATTTTTTAATAAATCACTAGCTAATATAGTGAACTTCTTTGCCAAAGAAAAATTATCTTCATTTATGTAGGTTACAATAAATTCTTTTTCCTTTATTTTCTCAACAAATATATAATCAACTTTATCATTTAAAAATATTAAATCATTTACTTCAGTTGCTTTATATGTTTTTAAGAATTTATCATATTTTAAATCATTAAAAAGCAAATAATCTTCTTCAACTTTTTTTTCAAACAACAGACTTTTATTGAAGTGTAAAAGATGGACTAAACCATCAATGATTTTTACATAACATAATTTTTCAAAACGCTTTGTTTCTGATAAATCAATAAATAAATCGCGAATTATTTCTCTTGATTTATAATATGTTTTATTTCTTTTAACATTTTTTAATATTAGATTATAATCATTAAATTCATCCATTTCTAGAGGCTTTTGATTGATTAAATCACTTAAATAGTTGTTAACTTCTTGATACTCGCCTTTATTGATTTGGCTTAATAAAGGTAAAGCTGCTTTAAAAAAACATATCTTACTATTAAGAGAAACTTGTTGTTTTATTTTGTCTTTATAAGTCTTATAAAACGAATAAGCATCATCTAATTGATTTAATTGTAAATTTATTTTAATAAAACGATTTAGGTAAGAATATTTTCTCTTTGTTTGAATGAAAAAATCTTCATAATATATAAGTGCCTCTTGGTAATCACCTTTTGCATACGCTAAATCAGATTCAACAAGCAAAAATATATCATTTTTTTTGTCCTTATCAAATTTTAAAGCTAATTTATATGCAGACTGAGCTTTATTAATTTGATCAAGTTCAAGATATAATAGCGCTAGTTTTAAATACTTATTAGTTAAATTTTTACAAGAGATATTTTCAGGAATTGATTCTAATGTTTCTATAGCTTTATTTAACTCTTCTAAGCCTTCATAACAAATAGCTAAATAAAAATTTTGATAGAGAAAATCCTTGTTTTCCAAAAGATATTTTTCACGAGACTTTAATATATTTAGTAATGATTTATAATCTTCAGTGATTAAGAATATATCAATATATAAGTTATGAAGTTTCAACATATCCTTTTGAGTTTTTAAATTGGCTTTTTCTTTAAATTCTTTTAGTAATTTAATTGCTTGGTCAAACATTTCATTTTTTACTAAATCTTGAACAATATCATTTAATTTATCCATAGAAAAAGAATTATTAGGAAATACTTCTAATAATAATTTTTTTGTAGTTAAAGTTTCTAAATTATAATCATTCATCATCTGCCTTCTTAATTGATTTTACAATTGTAAAATCAAGCAAGTTTACAATCTCAATCATTATTTCACTACCTTCAACAAACACTCTAGCATAACTTGGATAACTATGAGAACGTGAATATGATAGAGCCCCAGGGTTTAACATTATAAGTTTTTTTGTTTTTTCTAAATGAATTTGGTGAGTATGTCCAAAAATTACCATATCGACTTTTATTTTTAACGTTTTTTTAAATAAGCGATTAAGGCCAAATTTTACATAGTATTTGTGGCCATGGGTTACAAGGGCTTTATATGTTCCGATTTTAATTATTTTTTCATTTGGTAGTTTAGGCGCAAAAGGATAATTACCTTTCACACTGATTATTTTGAGCTCATCTAATTCTTCTATTGATAAACCCGAATCCCCAGCGCAATAAATCTTATCTACTTTTCCTTCATGATTAAGCATTTTTTTTATAGCGTTTTTATCTTGATGGCTATCAGAAAAAATCAATATTTTCATTGTCTAAATCCTTTTTTAGTTTATCTATAGCTTTCCCTCTATGTGAGATTTTATTTTTCTCAGTTAAAGTAAGTTCAGCTAATGTTTTGTTTTTATCTTTAATATAAAATAACGGATCATATCCGAAACCATTTTTTCCTCTCGGTTTATCAACTATTTCTCCGATTAATTCACCTTGATAATAAAATGGTTCCAATCCGGGGATATACAAACAAATCACCGTTATAAATTTTGCATTTCTACTTTTTTTATTTTTTAGTTTTTCTAAGAGTAATTCATTGTTGCTTGAAGCAGTTTCTGCTTTAGAAAAGCGTTTAGAATGTATTCCTAGGAGGTTTGGCAAAGCTTCGACAACTAAACCTGAATCATCACCAATACATGGCTTATTTAATAGTTTTGCTAGTGTAGCGGCTTTTAAATAAGCATTCTCTCTAAAAGTTTTACCAGTTTCAGGAATTGGGTCGATATTAATCAATTCTTTGTAAGGGATTAATTTATAACTCTTAAGTTTATGTTGATACTCTTTAATTTTATTTATATTATCACTTGCTATAACAATTTCTTTCATCGCAATTAGAAAAAAAGTTAAGAATTATCTTAACTTATTTTGCTCCTTCCATAAAAAATCACAAAATATAATCATTCTGTTCATTGTTTTTAAAGTATTTTTAACTAGAAAATCTTTTTTCATATTTACTGTCCTTCTATAGTAATATTATACTTTAATTAGTTAGATTGTCAATTGACTTAAGATATATTTAGAAGGGTCTATACTTTTTTTTTACAATAAGTTATAATACTATTAATGAGGTGAATTTATGCAAAATGATGACCTATTTTATGAAGATAATCCATCAAGTGAAAATGATTTTCAAGATATAGTAAATGAAAACAAAACTAATGGAATCATTTTAATTGTTTATGTTGTTTTTACATTAATCGCTACTTTAATTAGCGCTCAATTACAGATTTCACAAGAAAAAAACTATTCTGATTTAGTCCAAGAAGATCTTTCTTGGCAAGTTGTTATAAACGAAGATGAACAATATATTATCCACTATACAGGAACTGTTACTAATAATACCGATAGACATTTTGATAATGTATATTACCGGCTAGAGTTTTATGATTACAACGATGAACTATTCAAACAAGAATATATAGTTGTTGAAGATTTAGGAATTGGTGACACTGTAAATATTGATGAAGAATATTCACCTGAATCCGAGGTTTTATACATAAATCAAACTGAAATTATTCCTTTAACTAATACTGTTATTATTGGATTAAATTTAATATCAACTATTGTAGTAGCTTTATTATTGTTTGTTGTTAATAAGAAAAACTTTTATAATAATTTTATTGCCTTTAGGAATAATCCAAAAAAATATTTCGGTTACATAATTGCTGGTTTTGTTTTAGTTTATGCATCTATGATTTTTGCAAATATTATATTGGAATATCTTGGTGTATCTGATACTAGTCAAAATGAACAAACTATTCAATCTCTTTTCACTAAAAACACATTAAATATAGTTATGTTATTTTTGTTATTAACTGTATTTACTCCTATAGTTGAAGAAACTGTATTTAGAAAATCTATCTATGGTTTCATTAGACCATTAATTGGAGATATTGGGGCAATCATTCTTTCAGGTTTAATTTTTGCTTTGATGCATGTTATCTCTTATGGTGATTATATCCAAATTATACCTTATGCATTTATGGGTTTGTCATTTAGTTACATTTATTTTCTATCCGGCAGAAACATCTATGTAGTTATCGCTATACATTTTTTAAATAATTTAATTCCATTTTTGATATATTCATCAAATTTAGTATAAAAAAATACATAAAAAAAAGCTATGGAATTTTCCATAGCGATTTTTTTTATGTTATCTAACTTTTTCTTTAAGTACTTTACCTGCTTTAAAAGTAGGGGCTTTTAGAGATGGAATATGAATTTCTTCTCCAGTTCTTGGATCGTGACCTTTTCTTGCTTTTCTAAGTTTTACGTTAAATGTTCCAAACCCAGTTAAAACAACTTTTTCACCTTGAACTAATGCTTCTTCAATTGCTAAAACAGTTGAGTTTAAAGCTTTTTCTGCATCTTTTTTTGATAATTCTGATAAATCTGCGATTCTTGAAACTAATTCTGATTTATTCATTTAAATTCCTCCTTTAAAAATATAACCTTATTATATAAGAATATTTTCTAAAAAACAAGGCATTTAGCCAATTTAACTTAATTTTTTACTGTTTTTTAGTGTTTTTACTTCCGATTTCTTAATATTATGCTTATTGGAGTCCCAAAAAAGTCAAAATTTTCCCTTAATTTATTTTCTAAATATCTATAATAAGAGAAATGTAGACAATTAATATCGTTTACAAAAAGTACAAATGTTGGACATTTTGTTTTTACTTGTGTTGCATAATATACCTTCAATACTCTTTGTTTATATTGTTTAGGCGGATTTAAAAGCATTGCATCTTGAATTGTTTCATTTAATAAACTAGTTGATACTCTTTTTGAATAGTTGTTATAGCTTTGATTTATAATCGGAAAAAGCGTTTTTAATCTTGATTTTGTTTTTGCGGATAGATAAACAATCGGAATATATTTTAAGAATTTAAATTCACTTCTAATTAATTCTTCCCAAGATTTCATTGTATATTGATCTCTTTCGATTAAATCCCATTTATTTAAAACGACTATTAATGCTTTTTTATTTTCAATTGCATATCCAGCAATATTTTTATCTAACTGTCTAATTCCCGTACTTGCATCTAATAGTAATAAACAAACATCAGAACGATCAATTGCTTGCATTGCTCTTAAATTTGCATAGCGATCAAGATTTTCGTAAATTTTACCGCGTTTTTTCATTCCAGCAGTATCAATAATTACATAGTTTTGATCATCTAAAGTAAATTCAGTATCAATTGAATCTGTAGTTGTTCCTTCAATTTCAGATACAATAACTCTTTCATACCCTAAAATTGAATTTGTTAAAGATGATTTTCCAACATTAGGTCTACCAATCACAGATAATTTAATATCGGTTTCTGCGTATTTTTCCCCAGTTGATATCGGAAAATGAGCTATTACTTCATCTAATAAATCCCCTACTCCACTTCCGTGAACTGAGGAAACATTAAACACACTAGTAGCACCTAGTTCATAAAAATCATAGATAGCATCTTGATATTTTGGGTTATCTACTTTATTTACTGCAACAATTATCGGTTTGTTTGAATTATAAAGCATATCCATAATATCAGTATCTCCAGGTAATAAACCTTCTTTTCCATCTACTGTAAAAATTATTACGTCAGCTTCTTCAATTGCAATTTCAGCCTGTGCTTTTATTTCAGTTAAAAAAGGCGCATCGGAAATTTCGATGCCCCCTGTATCAATAATTCTAAATTCTCTGTTTAACCAGGTTGCCTTGCTATAGATTCGATCTCTAGTCACACCTGGCAAATCATCTGTAATCGCTACTCGTTTTTCAACAATTCGATTAAAGAGGGTTGATTTACCTACATTTGGTCTTCCAACTATCGCAACAATTGGCAACATAGTATCACCTAACTTTATTTTTTAAATTTTTTGAATAAATCCTCTAAAGATTGATTAGCACTAACATTTTCTTTAAGTTCATCTTCATAAACTGCGCGATTTTTCTTTTCTTCGACAGATTTTTTAGATAAAACTAAGTGCCATTTCTTTGGATTAAAATCTTTTACTTCTACAGTAATTATATCTTCAGGTTTAAGTTCGTTTTCTAAATTCGTTATATGTTCACTAGAAACTTCACCAATTGGTAAAAATCCTTCTACTTCATCTACTTTTAGAACTGCGCCGTTGTCTTCAATGCGAACAACTTCTGCAGAAACTAATTCACCTTTTTTAAGTTTTAAATCAGCCCAAGGATTATATTCTAAATGTTTTTTAGAAACTGAAAATTGTTTTTTCTTTTTATTTATTGAGGTGATTTCAACTTCAATTGTATCGCCAACTTCTACTTCTCCAGCAAGATTTTCATTTGGGTTCCATGAATAATCAAAACGGTTAAGTAAACCAACAACTTCTTTTTCAACTTCAATCAACATTCCAAATTGCATTTTTCTAACAATTTTTCCTTCAACTTTATCGCCAACTTTATAGTTTTTAAGGAATTTTTCCCATGGCGTTTCTTCTAAAGCTTTTAAAGATAAACTTACTCTATTGCCTTTTATTTTTATGATTTTAGCTTCAACACTTTGACCTTCTTCAAGGTAATTAGTAACATCTTTAACATGATAATGAGAAATTTCAGAAATATGAATTAATCCATCAATATGTTCAGTGATTTTTGCAAATGCACCGAAATCTTTGATTTTTTCAATTGTTACAGTCACTACTTGACCTTCTTTAAGTTGTTCTAGTTCAGCTTCTCTTTCAGCTTTATTTGTTTCATATACAACTTGTTTACGGTTAGCAATTAAGTTAGTATTTCTTCCCTCAGTTTTCTTTTCGATTAATTGAGCTGTGATTTTAGTATTAACTAAATCTTCTTTTTTTGCATCTTCTTCTCTTAAGAAAATTAAACTATCTGGTAAGAATACTTCTATTCCTTTATAATCTAGTAACAATCCGCCTTTTACCGCTTTTTTAACTTTAAATTCATAGTTTCCATTTACTTCTAGCTCGTCTTTGAATTCATCAATTTGTTCTTTTCTCAATATATCTTTTCGGGATAAAAGTGGCCAATCAGTTTGTTCATCGTTTCTAATATACTTAACAACCTTAACCTTAAGTTTATCTCCTTCATTTATTGTGTCTTTAGCACTCTCAATCGAATCTAAAGCTAAATGTTCTTTGTAGATAACGCCTTCTGTGACATAACCTATATCTACTAAGACCTCTTCATCAGTTACTCTGACTACAGTCCCAGTCACTACTGATCCAGGTCTAGGTTTTGTTGGACTTGTGTAGTTGGGTGTATTATCCTGCATATTAAAACTCTCCTTTATTAATTATCTTTGTGTATTTTTTATATAATAAATCAACTACCTGATATATATCTTTATCAGATGTGTCGATTTCTATCGCATCTTCAGCTTTTTTTAAAGGGTTGTATTCCCTGTTTGAATCGTATAAATCACGTTTTTTTAATTTATCTTCGATATCTTCTAAAGTGATATCTCTTCCTAATGCTTTTAATTCTTCATAACGTCTTTTAGCTCTTACTTTTACTGTCGCAGTTAAAAACACTTTTAGATCAGCGTTTTTAAGTACAACTGTTCCAATATCTCTACCATCCATTACTACATTTGTACCTTTTGCAATTTCTTGTTGAAGAGCGACTAACTTGTTGCGAACAGGTATATGTGAAGCAACTAATGAAACATTATCTGATACTTCTTTTGTGCGATTTAAACTAGTCATATTAACGCTATCCATGTAAAGTTCGCCATTTTTAAAGACAAAATCTGTGTCATCTAAAAAATCAAAACTATCGGGTGTTGAAAGATCAACTTCTAAGCTTAGAGCTTTGTAAGTTGTAGCTCGATACATTGCGCCAGTATCAATATACGTGTAATTTAATTTTTTTGCAAGTAATTTCGCTATTGTTGATTTCCCCGCTCCTGCAGGTCCATCGATTGCTAACGCATAATAACTCATCTAAACCTCCTCAACCTTTAAACATTATATCATATTTTTAAGATTTGGCTAGAATAAATCGTTAGTTTTTTTTCTTTACCCGTTTTTAGAAAGGTTATAGAGGGTTTTTATTTCATGAGGTTTCAAAATTCGGTATTCGCCTTTGTTTAATCCCTCTAAAGTTACTGTTCCAAAACGTTCTCGTTTAAGCTTAATAACTTCATGCCCTAAAGCTTCGAACATCTTTTTAACTTGGTGATTTTTACCTTCAGTTATAATAATATTTAAGAAGGTAGTTTCTTTCTTTTCATCGTAGTTTACATTCCATACTTTTGCTGGCATTGCTTGAATTCCATCATATTTCAATCCCTTAGCGAGTAGAATTGATGATTCTTTTCTTAACAAGCCTTTGATTCTCACATAATATTCTTTTTCAATCATATATTTAGGATGTATCATATGTTGAGCAAAGTCACCATCATTAGTTATAAGTATAAGACCGGAAGTATCATAATCTAAACGACCTACTGGAAATATCTTTTCTTTTACTGGAATTAAATCCACAACTGTTTTACGGTTAAATTGATCTTTTACAGCCGAAATATAACCTTCAGGTTTATAAAGAACAAAATAAACCAAGTTTTCTCTATGTATCTTTTTTCCATCGACAATTATTTCATCAGAAAAAGAAGCTCTTGTACCTAATTCAGTTACAATTTCTCCATTTACTTTTACTTTGCCTTCAGTTATCAAATCTTCAGCTTTTCTTCTTGAAGTAATCCCCGCTTTCGCGATTATTTTTTGTAATCTTTCCATAGATTTGCTCCTTTCTTAAAAAAGTGAGGAATTCCACTTAGTTATCAGAATCCTCAACTTTAATTGTCATCAATACTGATTTAATTCTTCGTTTCTTAACTTTAAGAATTTTAAATATTAATGTAGCCTTATCTTCATTGATAAGCTCACTTAATTCATCATATTCTTGATTATATCTTACTTCATATTCTATTTCTTCATCAATTTCAGGAATATCCTGAAACATTTCAAATAACCAACCACCAATACTTGTTGAATCTGATACAGGAGGTTTTCCTAAGTTTAAATCTTCAAATAGATCTTCTAAATCGTAGTCTGCGTTGATTAAGTAGTTATAATCGTCTTTTTTTGTAATGGTTTCGATAACCTCATCATGTTCATCATAAATTTCACCAACCAACTCTTCTAAAGCATCTTCCATAGTAACAATTCCATCTACACCACCATATTCATCCACAACAATTGCTAAATGTGTATTTTTGTTTTGTAAAAGCGCAATTAAACTATCTACTTTCGTAGATGTTGGAATAAATAAAGCTGGACGTACGAGACTTCGCAAATTTACATTTTGTTTTTGTAATAGCTTAGTATAAAAATCTCTTTCTGATAGAATCCCAATAATATTATCAATATTATCTTCAAATACTGGAATTCGCGAAAATTTATTTTGAAAAAACATTCGTTTGATTTTTGAAACTGAATCATTTACTCCTATAGCAATAACATCTACTCTAGGTGTCATAATTTCTTCTACGCAGATATCTGATAATTCTAAAACACTTTGTAACATATCTGCTTCACCAACTTGAATAGAACCCTCTTCTTCCATTGTATCAATTATGGTTTCAAGGTCACTTTCAGTAACACTAATTCGTTTATTAGGTTCAATTCTGCCACTAACTTTTCGGTTTAATAATAAAAACATAAAGGTTAGTGGTGTCATTATTCTTATAAGAAAATAGATGAATTTTGACATTCTTAATGAAAATTTTTCAGAATTACTCTTTGCATAAGTTTTTGGCATAATTTCACCAAATATCAAAATTATGATTGTCATAACACCTGTATTCATTAAAGCAACAACAGTTTGTTGTGTACTCGGATTAGTTATCCCAGCAAATATATTAGTAAAAAAGATAACACTGACTGTTGCAAGTCCAATATTAGCTAAATTATTTCCTACTAACAGTGTTGTTAATGTTTTATCAAAATTATCAACTATCCATAATGCTTTTTTTGATCCTGGTTTATTTAATTCAACCAAGGTTTTTAATCTAAGTCTCCCAACGGAGGAATAGGCGGTTTCAGTAGATGAAAAAAACGCTGAAACCATTATTAATCCTAGCATCAAAATAATCAACCCAGGGTCAATGGATGCTAAAACTTGTAAGACTAGCCACATCTGACTAACTTCCAAAAAAATCACTTCCTTTTATTCTTTAGCTCTTGTATCGTATTTCCCTGTTTCAGTAGAAACAACGATTTTATCTCCTTCATTGATAAATAAAGGTACTGATAATCTTAAACCTGTATCTGTCAATGCTTCTTTTGTTGCGTTACTTGCTGTATTACCTCTAGCACCGCCTGGTGTTGAGACAATCTCTAAAGTTACCTTATCAGGTAATTCAATCCCTAAAATTTCTTTTTCAAAAGAAATAATTATGATTTCCATACCTTCTTTAATAAACTCTAATTTTCCTTCAAGCATAGATTCATGCAATTCTAGTTGTTCATAAGTATCATTATTCATAAATACATGAGTTTCACCATCATGATATAAATATTGCATTGTGTTTTTTTCAATCATTGCTGTTTCTATTTTTATTCCTGAATTAAATGTTTTATCGATAACAGAATTAGTTCTTAAATTACGTAGTTTTGTACGAACAAATGCGCTACCTTTACCAGGTTTTACATGTTGGAATTCTATAACTTGATATAAATCACCTTCGTATTTAATTGTTAATCCTGTTTTAAAGTCATTAGTTGTAATCATATAGTAATAATAATAAATTTAATTTATTATTTACTCCTTCCCATAAAAAATATCTAACAGAGTCATTATAATATAAAATCACTTTATTGACAATAGTTTTCACTTCTACTATAATATTAGTAGTCAAAAAGAGGTGATTATGATGTTTTTAGCAATATCAGAGTGGATATTACCCGTTGTACTTGGTATTTCTCTTGGTTTTTTAATTGCATTATCTAAAAACAAGAAGAATCAAGGTGGTTTACTTTATTTAGAACCAGATGAATTCCGTAAAAATATGCGAAGAGGTCAATTAATTGATATTCGATCTGAAGAAGATTATCAAAAAGAAAAGATTAATGGTAGCCGAAACTACCCTAAAAAATCTGTGTTTCAGAATCTTTATTTAATCAGAGCTGATCAACCAATTTTCCTTTACCATGACAAAGATACTGGTTTAGTAAAAAAAGTTGGTAAAAAATTAATGAGGAAAGGTTATAATCCAGTTTATGTCTTAAAAGGCGGACTAGATAATTGGCCATATCCAAAGAAATAAAATTAAGAAGCCTAGCTTCTTTTTTTTATGAATTTTTTCACGTCTTGAATTGTTAATTCAAAATCAGTAAAATCACTTTCAAACCAATTTACATTCATTTTATTTCTAAACCAAGTTAGCTGTCTTTTTGCATATCTCCTTGAGTTTCTTTTTACTAGTCTAATTGCTTCTTCTAAAGTAATTTCTCCAGAAAAATACAGATAAAATTCTTTATATCCTATAGCCTGAACACTTTGAGAATTAATTTTTTTATCATACAGTGTTTTAACTTCTTCTAATAAACCGTTTTTAATCATTAAATCAACGCGGTTATTGATTCTTTCGTAAAGTTTATTTCTTTCAGTATTCAATCCAATCACTAAAGAATCGTTATAATATGGTTTAACTTGCTTTTGAATATCATCATCAGTTTTTTCTAAAGCTCTTATTACGCGTCTTTTATTTTCTAAATCAATCTTTTCATATAAAAGTGGATTATGTTTTTTTAACTGGTTTTGTAAGTCGGTTAATGATAGATTATTCAATTCATCTTTTTGTTTGCTTTTATTTCCTTTAAATTTATAGTTATAAATTATCGATTGAATATATAAACCTGAGCCACCAACTAAAATCGGTAATTTATTTTTTGCTTTAATATTATCGATTTTTTCTCTTACCATTTTTTGATAGTCGACTACTGTAAAAGTCTCATTAGGTTCTAAAATATCTAATAAATGATGTTTAACACTGTCTCTTTGCGTTTTGGTTGCTTTGGCAGTTCCAATGTCCATTCCTTTATAAAATTGCATAGCATCCCCAGAAATTATTTCTCCATTAAATTCTTTTGCTAAAACAATTGATAATTGGGTTTTCCCAACTCCTGTTGGTCCTACAATTACTAATAAATCCATTTATATCACCCGGTTAAACCAATGTTCTATTTCTTGATATTTCAATTTCACTATGATTGGTCTCCCATGAGGACAAGTATATGGCCTATCACATTTTCTTAAGTCACTAACTAAATGATTAGCTTCAACTTCAGTAATATAATGATTAGCTTTTAACGAGTGCTTACAAGCCAATAATTTAGCTAAACCATCAATTAAAGTTGATTTATCATTAGGGACTTCATCAATAAAGTTATTGATAATCGTTTCTAAATAGATTTCTTCATAGTTTTCGGGAAACCATTGAGGTATTTTTTTTACTAAAATATGTGAATCAAAAAATTCTAAATTAATTCCTAATTTTTCAATATCTTCAAGGTATTGTTTTGCTTTAGATATAACATCACCAGGAAAATCTAATTTTAATGGTATTAAGGTAGATTTTATTTCTGTATTATTTCTATTCATCGCTTCTAAGTACTTTTCATAACGAATTCTTTCGGCAGCTGCGTGTTGATCAAGTAAAAATAATCCCGCTTCATTTTGAAACAATAAATAAGTCCCGAGATATTGTCCAATATATTCTAAATCAGGAATCACTAATTTAGCTTTAGTTTTCGTTGGTTCTAATTCTTTATTAGGTGTTTTATTATAATAATCATCATTTTTCTTTTCACTAAAGCTTAAAGCTGTTTGTGAATATTTTTTTTCTACTTCTTGATAGATAGGTTTGCTTGATACTTCTTTTTTAATTGATGTTTTAATTAAAGCTAATAAAGCATTTTTTTCAGAAAATTTTATTTCTTGTTTACGTGGATGAACATTTACATCTATTAATATTGGATCAACATCAATATATAATGCAGTAATAGGATATCTTTGTTTAGGAATTAGTTGATCATAACTTTCTAAAATTGCACGAATAATTTGTGTGTCTTGAATTACTCGATGATTAACAATAATATGAATGTAGTTTTTATTAGAGCGGTTAATAACTGGTTTTGTGGTATAACCATGAATTTCATAGTCTCTAGTAACACCAGAAAATTCGATAAGTGATTTACCAACATTTGCGCCATAAATTTGCGCTATTAAGTTTAAAACATCACCATTACCATTTGAAGAAAAAAGTCCTTTTTTATTATTCGTTAAACGAAATGCAATGTTTGGATATGAAAGTGCAAATTGATAAAGTAAATTTTGAATCATTGCTAATTCATAGTTTTCTGATTTTAAATACTTAAATCTTGCGGGGGTGTAATGGAAGATTTTTTCTACATCAACTTGTGTGCCTTTATTAAGAGTAGCATCTGCTTTCTTAATAAACTTTCCATTATCAAAAACAACCACTTTTGCTTGGTCATCTTTTTTACTGGTTATTGATACCTTAGCTATTGAGGCTATTGAAGGAATTGCTTCACCTCTAAAGCCTAATGATTTAATTCTAAATAAATCATTAACTGAAGCGATTTTTGATGTAGCATGTCTTTCAAAGGCAGCTTCAATGTCTTCTGAATCCATTCCATCTCCATCATCAATCACTCTTATACGTTTTAAGCCAGACTCTAATAAGTCTATATCAATATGAGTTGCATTAGCATCAATTGCATTTTCAACAAGTTCTTTAACAACATTAGCTAATTTTTCAATCACTTCACCAGCAGCTATTTTATTAGCAATAATTGGATCTAGTTTCTTAATAACACCCATTATTTATCCTTTTTATCAATTTTTTTAATCTCTTCGATTGCATCATTTAATATATTCATTGCATTTAATGGTGTAATATCTAATATATCAATGGTTTTTAATTGTTCGATAACTGATGCATATTTTTCTTTTTCTTCTGTATCTTTTTCTGTCGCTTCAAGATAATTAAATAAATCAATTGTTTGTGGTTTTATAACATTATAACCATGATTTTTTTCTAACTCTTTTAATATTTCAGTTGATCTTTCAATCACTACTTTTGGCATTTTAGCAAGTTTAGCTACATGTATACCATAAGATCTATCAGTTGGACCTTTAGCAACTTTATGTAAAAAGACAATATTACCATTTTCTTCTTTTGCTTTAACATGAACATTTCTTAAAGTCTTTAGACCATCTTCTAAATATGTCAATTCATGATAATGAGTAGAAAATAATATTTTTGCTTTTAATTTGTGATGACAATACTCAATAATTGCTTGTGCTAGAGCCATTCCATCATATGTTGCAGTACCTCTACCGATTTCATCAAAAAGAATTATACTCTTTTCAGTAGCGTTTTTTAGAGCATAGTTAACTTGATTCATTTCAACCATAAAAGTTGATTGTCCAGAACTTAAATCATCACTTGCGCCTATTCTTGTAAAGATTTGGTCAATAATAAATATCTCGGCAGATTTTGCTGGAACAAAACATCCCATTTGCGCCATAATAATTATTAATGCAGTTTGCCGCATATAAGTAGATTTACCACTCATATTCGGCCCAGTTATTAATAAGATATTATTATCTTCATCCATAGTTAAAGAATTTTCAATAAAAACTTCTGAATTAATCGCTTCAACTACTGGATGTCTTCCATCAATAATTTCTAATTTTTTAGAATTAGTAATGTTAGGTTTTATATATCGTTTTTCCATAGATATAGTTGAAAATGCGATTAACATATCAACTAAAGCTATTTTTCTAGCTAGTGTTTGAAGTTTGGTTGTTTCTTTTTGTACACTTTCACGGATTTCAACAAAGAGTTCATATTCTAGTTGTTCTGTTTTTTCTTTAGAACCTAGAATAATTGCTTCTTTTTCTTTTAGTTCATCAGTAATATATCTTTCTGAATTAGTTAGGGTTTGTTTTCTATCATAGCCAAATTCGGGTTTAACTTGTGAAATTTGACCTTTAGATATTTCTATGTAATAACCAAACACTTTATTATATCCAACTTTTAAGTTTTTAATTCCAGTTTTTTCTCGTTCTTGTTTAACAAATTTATCTAACCATGCTTTAGCATTTTCTGAAATTGATTTTATTTCATCTAACTGTTCAGAGTAACCTGGTTTAATGAAATTACCTTCTTTTATCGTTAAAGGTGGGTTGTCAATTATTGCGTTATTTATTAATTCAGTAACATTAGAAAGTTCTGGAAATGAATTAGCTAATTCACTAGAATAATCATTATCTAAATTTATAAGATTATCTTTAATTTTAGGCATTACTTCTAATGAATTTTTTAGATTAACTAAATCTTTAGCATTACAATTCCCAAAGGATAAACGTCCAACTATTCTTTCTAAATCATAGACTTTCTTTAATAAGTCAATGATTTCTGCCTTTTCAATAAAATGGTCGTTAAAACTCTCAACTAATGAATAACGCTTTTCAATCAAAATTTTATCAATTAAAGGTCTTTGAATTGTTTGTTTAAGATATCTTGACCCCATAGCAGTTTTACATTTATCTAATAACCAGAACAAAGTCGATTTTTCTGATTTTGACATCATAGTTTTGGTTAATTCTAAATTAATTTTAGAGTTATTATCTATTCTTAAATATGAGTTAGCTTGATAGACTTCAACCTTTTGTAAATGTAATAATTCTTGTTTTTGCGTTCTTTCTAGATAATTAATTAATCTAGCAAATGCTTTTAATAAATCTAAATCATAAATATCCGCAACCAAATTCCGGTAATATGATTTTAAACTAGTATTACTTTCTACTGATATTGTCAATTGATAATTATTTAAATAATGTTTAATTAACTTATTATTGAATTTTTCATCAACAACAACCTCTTTTACATTTAAACTTAATATTTCATTAAATAATACATCTAAGTCATCGGGAATTATTTGTAAAAAATTTTCTCCAGTTGTTAAATCAGAATAAGCAAGTATAAATCCGCTTTTTGTCTCAGATATAGCTACTATATAATTATTATCTTTTTGATTCACTAAACCTTCTTCAATAACGGTTCCTGGAGTAATTAACTTAACAACATCTCTTTCAACAATACCTTTACCCTTTGTTGGTTCAGTTGTTTGTTCAGCAATAGCTACTTTATAACCTTTATTAACAAGCTTTTCTAGATAAGTATTAGCTGAATGATAAGGTATACCACACATCGGCACTTTTTCTTTAGCTCCTGCATCTCTTCCAGTTAAAACGATTTCTAATTCCTTAGAAGCGATTATAGCATCTTGAAAGAACATCTCATAAAAGTCACCTAGTCTAAAAAAGACTATATAATCACTATAGTCTTTTTTTATTTTAAGATATTGTTGCATCATTGGTGTATATTTAGATATTGTATCTTCTTTCAAATAATTCTCCTTATAATTCTATTTCCAAAAGAGTGGGATATTAAAAGGTAAATTTCCATCATTTATATAGTGATAATATATATATGAGTACGCTATAAAACCAACAAGCAATACTAATAAAACAATAAAGATTGTCCAAAGAATTTTTTTACGACGTTTTTTCTGATGATACTTACGAATAATAAAAGCGATTTTTTCATCTAATAGTTCCTTTTCTTCTTCAGTTAATAGTTCACTATCAGCTAATTCAGTCGGAACTGAATCCTTAATTTCATCTGATTTTTTCGTTTTCGGTTTTTCAGGTTCTTCTTCAAGTTCTTCAATTTCAATGTCACTAGTTTCTTCTTCAGTCTGAACTTCTTCAGAAATTTCTTCTTCAAATATTTCTTCCTCAAACTCTTCAGTTACATCTTCAATTGCTTCTTCAAGTTCTTCTTCAATTGCTTCAATATCTGGAGAAGTGTCTTCTTCAACTTCTTCAACAACTACTTTTTCTTCTTTTACTTCAATAGTTTCTTTTTCTTCAGGAACTTCTTTTTCCTCTTCCTCGAATATTTCAGTCTTACCAGCTAAAGGAAGTTCATAATTAAAATTATCATCAGGAACATCTTTATGATAGATACCTAAAGAGTAACGTAAAAACTCAATCATATCTTTCTTTTTAAGATCAGTAGAAATTCTAAAGCCTTTATCCTTAGCATATATTTCAATATCAAGGATACTTTTGTCTTCTAATGCTTCTTTTTCTTCATCAGTCAATCTGAATTTAGCAACCAAAATATCGATTAAACGACTTTTATTGATTCTTCTAGGAACTTTAATATTATATTTTTGTCCTAAACTTTTTAGATCTCCTAATGTATGAGATGTAAGAGCATCATCTGTCCAATCATCAGTATGAATACCATCAATATACCCAACAGTTTGTGATAAAACAGATTTAATTGTTTCATAAAACTGTTGATAAGACAAACGTTGTTTTTCTTCTGGGAAATCCTTTTTTAATTTCTCTAGTTCAGTAAAAAATGATTTTCCGATTTTTAATTCGTCTTTATTCAAAAACAAAAAATCACACAACAAAATTTTAAATTTTGCTAAGTCAAAATCTAAATCATATTTATCAATAAGTTTTTCAAGCAAATAAATTGAGTAATTATCGTAATTTCTTAAACGATATTTTAACTCATCAGTATATGACTCAAAACGTTTTTCTTCAAAAACTTCATCTCTTATCGTTTCTTTAAGTAAAAAACGATAAGCAAAAAGTGGTAATTTAATCTTATGTGTTTCTAAAAGCTTACAAATTTCTGATATAGGAATTGAAACTAATTCTTTTGAAAACTCAAAAAATTCTTCATTATTCTTAAATTTACTCATAATACCACCCTTTTTTTTTATATTATAAACTAATTTTACTACATAAAAAATAATATTTCAATAACTTAAGATATATTTGTGGCGATTTCCTACTTTTTTTTATTTTTTTATTACCCCATCTAGTGACCAAGTTTTTGCTTTTTCAATATAAACTTCAACTATTTCTCCGATTATAGAATCATCGCCCTTGAAGTTTACCAATTTATTATGTTCGGTGTAACCTGTTAAAACTGATTTATTATTTTTAGAATATCCTTCAACTAAAACTTTTACGCTTTTACCTTCAAAACGTTTATTTCCGCGCAAATACCCTTCATTTACTAAATCATTTAATTTATGTAATCTTGCTTTAGCAACTTTTTCAGTTATATTGTTTTCATAACTCGCAGCTGGGGTACCTTTTCTTGGTGAAAAAACAAAGGTATAAGCACCTTCAAATTTTGCTTTTTTAACCAAATCAATTGTTTCTTCAAAATCTGTTTGGGTTTCTGTTGGAAAGCCAACAATAATATCAGTAGTTAAAGAAACATCAGGAATTTTATTATATATTTTTTCAACTACTTCTAGATACGATTCTTTAGTATATTTACGATTCATCTTTTTCAATACTTTGTTTGAACCAGATTGAACTGGTAAATGTATAAATGGCATAATATTATCATATTTAGCGATAACTTCAATAATATCATCAGAAAAATCTTTTGGATGAGAAGTTGTAAATTTAATTCTAGGAATATCTAAGTTAGCTAATTCTTCTAGTAGATTAGCAAACGAGTAATTATTATCAGGAAAATCTAAACCATAGGAATTAACATTTTGTCCTAATAAAGTAATTTCCTTATACCCCTTTTTAATTAAAGCTTTTACTTCTTTAATTATATAATCTTTGTTTCTAGATCTTTCTTTGCCCCTTGTATAAGGGACGATACAATAAGTACAAAACTCATCACAACCAAACATAATATTTACCCAAGCTTTAAAACGATGATCTCTTGCTTGTGGAAGGTTTTCGATTATATTGCCTTCTTTAGAATAAACTTCTATTAAACGCTTTTTCTCCACTATAACAAAATGTAAGTATTCAATGAGTTTATTTACATTATGGGTGCCAAAAACAATATCAACATGTTGATATTGTTTAAGGATTCTCTCTACAACTTCTTCTTCTTGAGGCATACATCCACTCACTGCAATAATCATATTAGGATTAATGCGTTTATAACTCTTAAGTCTACCTAATTCTCCAAACACTTTATTTTCAGCGTTTTCTCTAATTGCACAAGTATTGATTAATAAAAGGTCAGCTTGTTCTATTACATCCGTTTTTTTAAAGCCTTGTTCTTCTAATAAACCTTGCATTATTTCAGTATCAGCTTCATTAGCTTGACAACCATGAGTTTGGATTAAATATTTTTTTCCTTTACCAAGATTAATAATCTCAGGTCGTTTATATTCTTTTGTCTCAACTAAAGTTTTAGATCTTTTTCTTGCTTTTGTAAGACTTGGTTTATGCATTTTTTCCATTATAGATTCTCCTCATAAATGTTTATTCTCTCAATTGTTTTATTGTCTAAATCTAAGAAAGTTGCATTGAATTGCAACACTGAATTTTCTTCAGGTTTAACTCTTTCAGGAACACCTGAAAGAAACTTACGAATTCCTTGGCGAACTTCTCCACCAATTATACTATATTTAGCCCCAGTCATACCAACATCACTCTGAAAAAGTGTGCCTTTAGGTAAAACCATAGTATCTGCGGTGGGTACATGTGTATGTGTTCCAATAATTGCATCTACTCTTCCATCTAAATAATGCGCAAGTGCATATTTTTCTGAGGTTGCTTCTGCGTGAAAATCAACAATTATATAATCCGCATTTATTTTTTCTAATATTTCATCTGCTTTAGAAAATGGATTATCAATTGGATCTCGCATAAATATTCTTCCTAGTAAATTAATCACAACAATCAATTTATCATTAAAGCGATATTCTACCCATTCTTTCCCCATAGTTCCTACACCATAGTTAGCTGGGCGACATACATAATCAAGGTCTAAAACTTCTTTTGCATCTCGTCTTGAAAACGCGTGATTACCAAGGGTAAAGACATTCACCCCTTGTAAAAGATAATCTTTATAGATTTTTTTACTTAAACCATTTCCTTGTTCAATGTTTTCACCATTGACAATGATAAATTGTGGTTTATATTCGTTTTTTACTTGTGTAAAATATTTATCAAAGGCTTTTTGCCCTAAATTCATATACACATCACCAATAAATAATACTCTCATGTTTCCTCCAAAAATATAGCCTTCCAAAAGGAAGGCTAAGTTTATTATTTTGCAATATTTTCTGCGCGTGTTTCTCTAATAACAGTCACCTTAATCGTGCCCGGATAGCTTAGCTTACTTTCGATCTCTTCTTTAATTTCTTTTGCGACTACATGGGCTCTAGCATCATCAACTTCACTTGGTTTAACAATAACCCTAACTTCTCGCCCTGCTTGAATAGCAAATGCTTGTTCAACGCCTTTAACTCCTGAAGAAATTTCTTCAAGTTTTGTTAGACGATTAATGTAGTTTTCTAAAGACTCCGATCTAGCTCCAGGTCTAGCAGCTGATAATGCATCTGCGGCAGCTACTAAAACACCGATAATGGTTTCTGCTTCATGATCACCATGATGTGATGCAATGGCGTCTAAAACAGCGATATTTTCATTGTATTTTCTAGCAATTGAAAGGCCAATCTCAACATGTGAACCTTCCATTTCGTGGTCAACCGCTTTTCCGATATCATGTAATAATCCGGCGCGTTTTGCTAGTGATTCATTTTCACCTAATTCAACTGCCATCTTTCCAGCAAGGAATGATGTTTCCATTGAATGTTTCAAGGCGTTTTGTCCATATGAACTTCTAAAATGTAAACGACCAATTAATTTAGTTAAATCAGGATGTACTCTCCCAATTCCACTTTCAAATACTGCTTCATCACCTTTATCACGAATAAATTGATCTACTTCAACACGAGTTTTTTCAACAATCTCTTCGATTCTTGCTGGATGGATTCTTCCATCAGCAATCAAGGCTTCTAATGACTTTTTAGCGATTTCACGTCGTATAGGATCAAACCCACTTAAAACGACTGCTTCAGGTGTATCATCAATGATTAAATCAACACCAGTCATTGCTTCTAGGGTGCGAATGTTTCTACCTTCACGGCCAATAATTCTACCCTTCATTTCATCATTCGGTAAATTTACAACTGAAACTGTTATTTCAGCAGTTACATCTTGTGCTAACTTTTGGATAGCATTTGTAATGATATCCCTTGCGCGTTTTTGTGCTTCATTTTTTGCTTTGTCTTCTTCATCTCTGATAAACATGTCAATTTCTTTTGCCATATCATCTTTGACACGGTCAAGTATGATTGCTTTCGCATCTTCATTCGATAAACTAGCAATCTCATAAAGTTTATCATTTTGTTCTTTAATTATTCTTTCCAATTCAAGGTCTTTTTCTTCAATAGCGGATTTCTTGCGTTCTAAATTTTCCTCTTTACGATCCAAATTAAGCTCTCGTTTATCTAAATTAGCAGATCTTCTCTCTGCTAATTCTTCTCTTTGATGAGCTTTATTCTCAAGAACAGCGACAGTTTCGCGCTTTTCTTTTAATAATTTATCGTTTTCTAAATTTAGGTTGTGAATTTCTTGTCTTGCTTCTAATAATTTTTCTTTTTTAATTCGTTCCGCTTGTAAAGTTGCTTGGTCAATTATACTTTGAGACTTATTTCTAGCAGTTTGAAAACCTTTTTCGACTACTGCTACTCTGATAATAAATCCTATGAGTCCACCAATAAGTAAACCTAAGAAACTGGAAATAATAATAATAAATAAATCTGGCATATTATTATCTCCTTTTCATGATTCAATTTTATATATTTAATTAATTTTATAAACAATTTTATTTACTTTTATATTATATATTATATTTAAGTTATAGTCAAAAGGTTTCACTGAAACTATCAATATAATAAGTAATTAAATTTATTGATAGTATAAACTAACCCTCTAAACTAAATTTATTGAAAAAAGATTCTTCAAATGAAGAACCTTTTTTGAAATTAAATTTATTTTTAGAGTATGTTTAAATTATAATAGTTTCCGATGAACAATCTAATATATTTGTTTACTTCAAAGATCTTTCTTGTTCTTCTTCAAACTCTTTTTTGATTTTGTCATAGATTTCTTGATAAATATCAGGATTTTCATCTAAATAAGCTTTAGCGTTTTCTCTTCCCTGACCAAGTTTATTGCCATTATAAGAATACCACGCTCCACTTTTTTCGATAATATCCATTTCTGCGGCTAAATCTACTATTTCACCGGTCTTAGAAATACCCCTACCAAAGACAATGTCAACTTCAGTGGTTTTAAAAGGAGAAGCTACTTTGTTTTTAACAATTTTAACCTTTGCTTTATTGCCGACAGCGTCATTACCTTCTTTAATTTGTTGGCCACGTCTTATTTCCATTCTAATTGATGAATAAAACTTTAATGCTCTTCCACCTGGAGTTACTTCTGGGTTTCCAAACATAACGCCTACTTTTTCTCTTATTTGATTAATAAATAGAGCAATACATTTACTTTTTGATAAAGCACCAGACAATTTGCGCATTGCTTGAGACATTAATCTCGCTTGTAAACCAATATGAGAATCTCCCATCTCGCCTCTTATTTCAGCTTCAGGAACTAAAGCAGCTACTGAGTCAATAACAACCATATCAACTGCATTAGAACGAATTAATGCTTCTGCTATTTCTAAAGCTTGTTCACCAGTGTCAGGTTGAGAAAGAATTAAATCATCAATATTAACTCCTACCCGTTTTGCATATTGTGCATCTAAAGCATGTTCAGCATCAATAAATGCTGCATACCCGCCTGCTTTTTGTGTTTCAGCTATTGCATGAAGTGCAAAAGTTGTTTTACCACTTGATTCAGGTCCATAAATTTCAATGATTCTACCCCTAGGATAACCGAATACCCCTAAAGCTCTATCTACAGATAAAGACCCACTAGAAATAGTTTTAACGTCTAAAATTTCATTGTCACCAAGAATCATTACTGATCCTTTACCATATTCTTTTTCAATATTTTTTAATGCTGCATCTAAATTTTTCTTTCTTTGTTTATCTTCCATATTTCCTCCTATGCTACTTAAATAGTACTTGAGTTAATGCGTTTTTCTTTAAATTGATTTTGTAATGATACTTTTATTTTTTATAAAATAATCAATACCTGATATTACTGTAAAGAATACTGATATACTAACTAAAATAATTCCAATTATATTAATAATTTCTGTATCAATTGGCATAATAAAGAAATAGTAAGTCAATGTTGCCATAGTAATAAAAGTTTTGTATTTTCCTAATTTACTAGCAGCTACTACTTTTCCATCTTCCATAGCTACTAAACGAATTGAAGTTACTAAAAGTTCTCTTATAACAACAACTAAAACTACCCAAAACGGCATCCAAAAGCTAAGTGTATAACCACTAAGCGCATAAATATCAGATAGAACTACTAAAGCAGTTATTACTAATAACTTATCTGCTAATGGATCAACAAACTTTCCAAAGGTAGTTACCATGTTATTTTTTCTTGCTAAATAACCATCAAAGTAGTCAGTTAAAGCTGCAATAACAAAAACTCCACCTAAAATGTAAATGTAAATCTCACCAATTGTATCTTTTAATAAATACAAGATGATAAAGATAATAATCATAAACATTCTACCCAAAGTCAATTTATTTGGTAAATTCATTATTCATCCTCTTCTTCTAATTTAACATTATGATAAACTTCTTGAATATCTTCAACATCCTCAGCTAATTCTAAAAAACGTTTAAAACTTTTTAAATCATCACCAGATAACTCCATTGTATTATTTGGCAACCATAAAACTTCATCTTTATAAAACTCTAATTCCTTACCAGTTGCCTTTAAAGCATCTTTAATATCATCTAGGGCTCCTTGTTCACCAATGATAGTAATTACATCTTCATCAGATAATATATCTAATGCATCAACTTCAGCTTCCATTAAGGCTTCTAATGCTTCATCTTCAGTTAAACCACTGAATTGTAAGAATGCAACATATTCATACATATAAGTTACAGTTCCCTTTTTACCAAGGTTGCCACCAACCTTAGAAAAAACATTTCTAACTTCACTTACAGTACGATTAACATTATCTGTGATACACTCCACAATTATCGTTGAACCCCCAGGTCCAAAACCTTCATAACGAACAGGGAAATAATCTTCACCACCGACACTTTGTGATTTTTCAATATTCTTTTCAATCACATGAGCCGGAACTTGATTTTGTTTTGCCCGTTCTATCAAACGTTTTAACTCTAAATTTGATTCTAAATCAGGGCCACCTTCTTTAGCTGCCATATAAATTTCTTTACCAAATTTAGAATAAACCTTTGATTTTTGTTTACTGGTTTTTTCCATAGATGCTTTTCTTACTTCATGCGCTCTTCCCATAATTTCACCTATCTCTTTATTAATTTCGTATAGTTTTTATTTAATTCAACTTGTTTGTTTTTATAAAGTTTACCTAAAGCGCGTTTAAATGCTGATTTTGACATATGAAAAACTTCTGAAATAATTTCGGGATCTGATTTATCTGTAAACTTCATCATACCATCATTTTTCTTAAGATATTCTAAGATAATCTCGCTATCTTTATCTAACATAATTTCTTTTTGTTCAATTAGTTTACCGGAATAATTACCTGTATCATTGCGTTTAATAATATCAACATCTAATTCCTCACCAATCCGTATTCTTCTACGAAAGTTATTACGATGAATAAAAACTTCATGGCCTAAATCACTAAACCCAACAATACCATTATCTAAATGATACATTATAATTACTTTAAGTGATTCAACATCATCACTTAATTCATTATCAAAACGATCACTTAATTCATTTCGAGAAAGAATTGAAGCGAATAAACGGTCTTTACTCTCTTTCATAGTCACAAATAAATGGTCACCAATTTGTGGCCATAGATCTTTTGATGCTGGTAATTCATCTAGTGATAACAATAAGTCTTTAACTAATCCATAATCAAGGAAAACACCATATTTATGATTTACTTCAACTACTTCTAATTTAGCAAACCCACCAATTGTTAATTTAGGAGTTTTTGTTGAAGCAGTTAAACGTCCTTGATTATCTTTATAAATAAATACATCAATTTCTTCGTAATCTTCATACGCTTTTTCAGCTTCTTTTTTATGTAAAAAAACTTCTTCTAACCCATCTGTTAATAGATAGGCTATATCAGTTTCACGCAGTACTCTTAAACGATTTATTCTTCCTAATTCCATTTTATTTAAAACCTCATTTTCCCTTTTAAAACATCTATTTAATTATACCAAAAAAGCCTAGATAAGTCCAAAAAACTTAATTAATATTCTTTATTAATCTTTACGTTTTATTTCTTCTTCTTGAATTATAGCAATTGAATTATTTTTAAAGGTTTTTAAAGAGTCTCTTAAAGACTTACTAGTTACTTTCCAGCCCTTTTCAAAGCCCTTTAATACATAATCTAAAAATAGTTCAGTTAAGTTCCTATCATCATAAGCTGTCATCGCAAAAACTATATTATATTTTTTATTTATAATAATCACTTGATTATATAAACCATCAGCCTTATAATCCCCAAACTTATTAATCCAAAATTGAAAGCCATAACCATATCGATTTAACGCTTTTTCTTCTTTAGAAGTATCAACTTGAACAGACGATGCTTCATCAAGATAAGCTTTTGAAACAATTTGTTTATCTTCCCATTTACCATCATTTAATAATAATAGACCAAATTTAGCCATGTCACTTACATTAAGTCTTAAACCAGTAGCTCCTAATGTATATCCTTTGAATTCTGGCCAAAAAATGTTTTCTAAACCAATAACATCATATAATTCTTCTTTTAAAAAATCATTTAAGGTTTTATTAGTTAACTTAGTTACAATAGCAGATAACATATAAGATGCATAATTACTATATAAAAACTTTTCTCCAGGTTCATCAACCATTTCCGTATTGAAAAAGATTTCTATCGGATTGTGTTGAGGAGTTAATCCAATAAAACGATCTTGTTTTTGCCCAACAGTCATAGTTAATAAATGTCTTACTTTTAATTTCTCATACTCTTTTTTATAACGTTTTAATTCATCAGCAAAATAAAATAAAACATAATCATCTAATTTTAGTAATTTACGATCAATCAAAATTCCAATTGCTACTGATGTAAAACTTTTAGATACAGAATATACATTTTCTTTTTTCTGATGAAAACCTTCGGCGTTAACGCTAAAGACTTTAGAGCCATTATGTAAAAGCATCATTTGATGAATATTGATTTTGTCTTTTTCTATCTTATCAAACATATCAATCAAACATTGTTTATTTACAAAAGCTTCTTTACATGATATTTTATTAAATTCGTTTTTGGGAAAAATCATTTAATACCTCCAATATTTTTAATAATTTCTTGATAGAAATCAACAGCTTCTACCAAGGTGTTTATTTTAATTGATTCATCTTTTCCGTGCATTTTCTTAAGCTCAGAATTATCCATTCTTATCGGTGAAAATCTTAAAGCACCTTCACTAATCTCATTAAAGAACCTACAATCTGTACCACCTAACATAACATAAGGTGAGGTTTTTACATCAGGAAAAACCTTAGAAATATTTTCTTCTAAATACTTATATGCTTTTGAATCAGTCAAGGTCATTGGTGACGCTTCTCTTGATGAGATGATTTCTGATTCAAGATTATATTTACTAGCTATTTTTTCTAACACTTTAAAACTAGATTCAACATTTTGAATTGGATGAGTTCTTATATTAGCAATTACATAAGCATTAGCAGGAATCACATTTTCTTCATCGCTACCTTTTATCATGGTAAAAGCAATGGTTGTTGATAGTAATGCTCTTCCATAAGGACTAATTTTTGGCAACATATTCGTTATCAATGGTCTAAATAACCATAGATTAGTAAATAAGAAACGGTTAATGCCTTTCATATAAGGTGCTGCATTTTTAAAAATATCTTCAACTTCTTTAATCATCTTAGTTTTCAAAGGAAACTTTGTTTCAACATCATTGATAAATTTAGCAAGTCTAGCAATTGGTGTATTTTTAGGTGGGGTTGAAGAATGACCACCTAATGATTTAGCACTAAATTTTATATTTGCATAACCTTTTTCTAAAATACCTACCATAGCTAAAGGCTTTTTAACTGTTGGAAGCGCATTAGTAACAATAGCTCCCCCTTCATCTAAAACCAAAAAAGGTTTTACATTATTATCTTTTAAATAATCAACTGCTTTTTTAGCTCCTAAACCAGATATTTCTTCATCAGTTGAACTGAAAAGATAAATATCTTGATCAGGAACATAACCAGACTTAATTAATTCTTCACAAGCTTTATAAAATGCATAAACTGTAGATTTTGTATCTAAAGTTCCTCTACCATAAATCTCATCTCCGATAATTTCCCCTGAGAAAGCTTTATGTTCCCAACTATCTTCATCAGCTTCTACTGTATCAAGATGACTCATTAAAACAATTGGTTTATCTTTATTTTTACCTTCCCAATGTAAAAGAACTGCTTCACCGAGAAAATTTTTTACTTTCATAGTTTTAAATACATTTGGAAAAAGTTCTCGTAACTTTTCTTTTAATTTAATAAAGGGCAATTGATTATTTTCTGTTTCCTTAAAAGAAATAGTTTTAATTTTAATTAATTCAGCGAATTCTTCAGCATAATTCTTAGCTAATGCTAAATCAACTGGTTTAGCATCAACTAGAGTTTTGTCTTTTATAAATAAAAATCTAAAGAAAGCAATTGAAAAAATTAAAACAATAAAACCAATGATAACATATAAATAAATCATATAATCTCCTATCTAAATTTTATTTTTAACAAATAAAATTCTCGCTACTAATATTGTAATTAATGCAGATAACAAAATCATAATTACAACATTTCCATAAACAAATTTTGGTGCGATAATTGAAAGAATAATTACAAAAGCCATTGGAGCAATTGCGAGTTTAAAGTTTCCTTTAAAGTATTTATAACCCAAAGCTCCAAATAAAGCAGGGACAACCCAATCAAAGGCTGGTTTTAAAACTTCTGAGTTTAAAAATGGTTTTAAAGGAATTAACAATAAAACTCCTAAGCCCATAATAACAATAGTTGTTATTGTCGAAAAAGCTACAGCTATTGTTGAAATTACTTCGTTTTCTTCTGTATTGATTTCTGTATTAGCTACATCTCTAGCATTCATAACACACGGAATCTTTAAATTCACTAAATTACCAGTAATAAAAGCTAAATAAGTAGCTGATGTACCTAAAATAGGACCATAAGTTAATACTTCAATAATCCCTCCAGGCAAATAAATAACACTTAATGCAATTACTCCTACAACTAATTGATCAAAATTAGGAGCAACCCCAGTTATCGTCCAAGTAACTACGGGAACTAAAAACATAACGATTATTCCCATAACAACAAAAATTCTACCATATAAATGCATTTTATCTCTATATGCGTTTTCCATTAATAGATACCTCCTAAACCTAGAAGGACTGCAATTGTCATTGCAAGAATCATCGATAATGATAGTTGAAAGTATTCCAACCATTTAACATTTTTATGTTTAATTAAATAATCAAAACCCGCCATAATAATAAATGCACTAACAAAAACAACTACCGGCACAATTGTTGGATTATTAGTTGTGACTCCAGTAAACACCCCATCGACAATTTCTTCAGTTTCATAATTAAATATTTTCGCAAATGCATCACCAAAGAAAGCCGCGATTAAACCAATAAATACTGATTGAAACAATAAGTTAGCAAAACCTTTTTTATTTTTCACATCAGCTTTATCAACAATTGATTTTTGATATTTTTTAAAGAAAAACAAGGCAAATAATGCCCCCCAAATTATTGCGATTGTCATTACAAAACTAATTGTCACAAAGTTTTGAATAGTTAAGGAAGCTACTGAAACACCATCAGCAGCAATTTTAACTGCCATTAACTCATAATGCAAAGCCCCTAAAACACTCAATCTAACCCAAGGCAAAGGTATTCCTAAAAGACCTGCCATCGTAATAACCCCGATAAAAATACCAATCGAAGGTAAGATGGAAAAACTTATACTAGTAATAACAACTTTTTTTAAAGTTTTTCCATCCATTTCTAACTCTTTTGCTCTTTGTTTTGCTTTATAAGCAAAGAAAAGTGCACCACCAATAATGAAAAGTGAAACAAAAATACCAATTAAATATAACCACCATGCTTCTTTTACTTCATTAATATCCGTTAATGCTAAAAAATAATTCATTTTTCACCTCGTATTTTTTATGTATTGTTTTCATGAAACATTAATTGTTCTTTTGCTTTTGTATAATTTAATTCAGCTGATTTAGTGAATAATTTTTCAGCTTTAACTAAATCTTTTTCTAATGTTTTATAACCTTTTTCATAAAGTTTTCCCAATAGATATAATTCTTCACCATCACTAGGGTTTTCACATGATTTCTCTAGCCATTTAAGTGCTCTAGAAAAATCACTTTCTTTAAATAGCTCAAATAACCGGTTCATAGCTTTTGAATAACCATTTTCTGCAGCTAATTCATAATAATATCTTGATATTTTTTCTGATGCTAATGCAAAGTTAGGCTCTTTATATAAATCCCCTAATAGATACATTGCTTTAAGACGATTATCAATATCAACATTTTCTAAATAGGTAAACAATAATTCTTTGACTTCAAGAAAGCCAGATGCTTGTTTTCTTTTAGACATTTTAGTAGTTCTAATTTGTTTATATAATAATTTTGCTAATTTATATCTTGAAGCATTATTACCTAATTGAATAGCTTTTTTATATGCTTTTATAGATTCATCAATATCTTTATCAGTTCCTATACCTAATTCATAATAATGACCAAGCCAAAAATATGCTTTAGGATTGTCTTTTTCTACTGCCCGCTTGATATAAGTAAAAGCTGATAAATTACTTGAATTCTTAATTTGTTGACGATAATGCAATAAACTAAGATTGATTAACCCATCGATAAAATCATCTTCAGCTGCGGCTAAGTAATATTCTTTTGCTTTATTGTAATCAATATCTACGCCATAACCATGGCGGAAAATATCACCAATTAAACTCTTCGCTTCTGAGATGTTTCTAGAACTTGCTATTTCTAAATAGTCTCTTGCTTGGTCATAATCTTTTTTTACCCCTAAACCATAAAGATAGAGTTTACCTAAACCTAAATATCCTAATGTATGATCAGCTTCATGTAATAATTTAAAATATTGGAAAGCTTTAGCGTAGTTTACCTGTAAAAATGTTCTACCTTCAAAGTAAGCTAAAGCTACTCTTTCTAAAGCATTAATATCTTTTGCTTTAGCAAGTAACTCATCATAATGAAATATCATTTCCTCTAAATATAATTCTGAACGTTTAGAAAGGAAGGGGTGTGGAAGTTTATATAAATTCTTTAAACGATGTATCGCAACTTCATAGCCTAAACC
The DNA here is from genome assembly GCA_021736305.1 of Candidatus Izemoplasma sp. GTDB lineage: Bacteria > Bacillota_I > Bacilli_A > Izemoplasmatales > Hujiaoplasmataceae > Hujiaoplasma. The sequence goes on along the minus strand of JAIPGD010000001.1, from coordinate 35,832 downwards.
TGCAGCTTTATCTAACCAATAAAACGCATTTTCATGTTCTTTATCTTTATTCTTTTGTTTTAATAAAAATTCACCTAATAAATACATTCCTTCACGATTATTTCTGTTAGCTGATAATTCATATAAATCATAAGCCTTATCAGGGTTTTTCTTAGTACCAATACCTTTTTCGTATAATTTACCTAATAAATGATACGCGCTAATTTCATTATTATCAATCGCAGTTTTTAAAGACTTAAAAGCGCGTTTTTTACTTTTTCTTGTGCCAATTCCGTCTAAATAAAACTTATATATTTTTAAATAAGCTTTTCCATAATCTAATTCAGTCGCCTTTTCATAGTAATAAAAAGCTTTTTTAAACTCTTGTTTTGCTTCATAATATTTTCCAACGTTGTAAATACCGATAGGATTATTCATATCGGCTGCTTGTTTATAATAAGTATAGGCAATTTCTATATTTTTTGTAATATTTTTTCCATAAAAATGTTTATCGCCTAAATCATTCAATTCTTTGGGTGTATAACTTTTGCTCATTCTAATACCCCCTTAATTCTCTTAAAGCTATCTTTGCGTCTTCGTGATCAAGTTCCATCGCTTTTTTATAGAAAATTCCGGCACGATAATATGAAGAATCGACACCAATTCCTTTTTCATAACACATACCGATTTCATAATAAAGATCTTTATCATTTAAATCTTGATACTTTAATAATTGCTTAAAGGCTTGAGCTTCATCTTTTTTAACTAATTTACCAGTTAAATACATCCTATAAAGGGTAAAACAAGCTTCTACTAAACCTTCTTTAGCAGCGATTTCTAATAAAGAAAGCGCAACTTGTTTTTGTTCTTTTTTTATCGCTCCTAATGCTTGTTTATAGATTTCTGTAGTCGAACGAATATCTTCTTTAGCTCTTGAACCAATCAAACGAAAATAATTCATAGCTAAAAGATTACCTTTAGAAAGTGCTTTATTTAACCATTTATATCCATTATTTAAATTTTTCTTTAAACCTTTACCCTGTAAATAAAATCTACCGATTTTATACATTGCAAAACTATTACCTAATTTTTGTAAATCATTATATAGTTTAATTGCTTTGGCTAAATCTTTATCACAGCCTATACCTTCTTCATACATAATTGCTAAACGCAATTTTGCATTCTCAGAGTCTTTTGCAGCTTGATAAAGATTAATTGCTTGTTTAAGGTTTTTATTAACCCCTCTACCCGTTTCATACAATCTACCCAACATATAAATACCCTCAGGATATAATCCCTCCCAAGAACGTTTAAACGCTTCATAAGCTAAATCGTATTTTTGTTTAGTAGCTAACCCTAAGTAATAATGCATACCTAAATAATAACTTGCCTCAGGCAATGAATCAGCGAGAGTTTTAAACAAGTTAAAGCTATCTTTATATTTCTTAGCGATATATAATTGTTTTGCTTTTTCAAGTTGTTCCACATTATCACCTCAAATTATCTGTTTTAAGTCCCTATCTATTAAAGAATATAAGTAAGCATCGATTTTTAAATCTATTACCTTTTTTAAATATTGTTTATAACCTTTTAATTGTTCAATATAAGCCTCATCATTGATTGATTTCAACTTATAATCAATGATATACGCTTTATTTTCATCAATTACTAACAAATCAATTATACCATTTATATATCGGTTATTTTGTTGATCAAAGAATTCATATTCTTGATAGAAAGTTGGATTATTAAAGCCTTTAAATAATTTAGTATTAGTTAAACTAATAATACTTGCTTTAATATTGTCTGGTAAAATTTCTAATGATTCATCAAGATTATTATAATCTATTTTTTCTAATAACTTATGAATCTCATCACCATATTGAATAGCTTTTAAAGTATCATCACTAATAAACTTATTTGTTGTTTTAGAATACGATTTTTCTTCTTCTAATTGTTTTTTAAAGTCAAATCTTAATTTTTCTAAAGAGGTTTTAACTTCAGTTTTTGCTTTTGCAGTTTTAGCTTTTGGCATTGTTAAATCAAAAATAATATCATATGGCTCTAAATTTAATCCATCATATAACATTTCTATATACTTATTATATGCTATTTTTTCAAATTTAAAATCTTCAATTGCTTCTAAAACTAAATTAATTTCTTCTTTCGCTCTTGTAAGAGCAACATAAAGTAATCTTACTTTTTCAGAATCATCTTCACTTGAGATTTCCCGCAAATATAAATTCTCTAAAAAGTTCCGATGAAAACCTTGATGATATGAATGAGTTAGCACACCATATCTTGGAGAAAAATTAAATAATTCTTTATTCTCAGTAAAATTAAATTTCTTATTTAAACCGATTAAATATACAATTGGAAATTGTAATCCTTTTGCTTTATGAATTGTCATTAATTTAATTGCATTTATATCTTCTCTAGTTTCATTATACTCGATATCTAAATTAGATTGTTCATTAATAAACTCTAAATAAGCAATTAAATCATTAAAACCTGTTTCTTTTTGGGAAAAGACTAATTCACGGAAATAATCTAACTTATTCTCTTTTGCTTCAGGATTATCTAATTCAGCAATCTTACCATAAATATTAAGTCGGTTATAGATCTCATCTATCACTTGATAATTAGGAACTTTATCAACAATTTCTAATAAACCTTCAAGATCAGTTTTAAGTTTTTTAAAATCAGAGTAATTATCTAATCTATCAAAAGTAAAACCTTTATTAAAATCTTCATTAACCAAAAAGTCAATAATGATTTGATCTTCAATTTGATAAACAAAAGATCTAGAAACCGAATAAAATGCTTTTTTAAAATATTTATTGAACACTTCTTTTTCTCTAAAAGTTTGAATCAATAACAAAAACTGAAACAAAAAGATAATTTCTTCAGTCTCAACAAACTCTTCATCACTATATACATCAATTGGAATCCCGTATGAAGAAAGAATCTTTTTATATTTAGAAAAAGAAGTTTTTCTGTCCACCAAAATAGTTATATCTTTATATTCAATTGGTCTAAATTCTTCGCCAGTAAAGATAGGCTGTCTATCTGCAATTTTCTTTACAATAGATTTACCAACAATATGAGCTTCAATCTCTGATTTTGATAAGTCTTCATGTTTTTCTAAAATAGCCTCAGAGTTATAGTAATGTTCAATAATCGGATTATTTTTTTCATTTAAACCATAATCTTCACCATATCCACTGATTAAACTATGGTTATCCTTGTAATTAACTCCACCTAATTTTTCACTCATAATGTTTAAAAATAAAGTGTTAATTACATCAAGTAAGTATTGATTAGATCTAAAATTCTCTTTTAATCGAATTGCCTTTCCAGTATTTTTTTCTTCGTATTCATTAAAAATTCGGGTAAAGTTTTTTGGGTTAGCATCCCGAAAACGATAAATTGATTGTTTAACATCACCAACCATAAAGATATTATTATTGCTGATGAGTGAAATAAAATAATCTTGTAAATCATTTGTGTCTTGATATTCATCAACTAAAATCTCATCAATAGAATTTATATATTTATGCTTAATATCTGGATTCTCTTCAAACAATCTTATCGCAAAACTCATAATATCATCATAAGAATAAAGTGATTTTTCATATTGAAGTTCGCTTAATCGCAAAAGATATTTACTTGCCATTTCTAAAATGATTTTAGCTCTAGGTTTAGACTCTAAAACCTTGGTTTTATCTAAGGCATAACCTTCAATAAGGTTTTCTTCAAATTCTTGTTTTAGCTTTTTAAGTAAAGGCTTATAAGGATCAGCTTCTAAATATACATCAACTTCCTTTGGCTTTCTCGGTTTACTTGGATGTTTAAAGTCTTTAACCATTTCAATGATTTTATCAGGATTTGTTTCATTTACTAAATCAACATATAATTGTTTAACCTGTTCTAAATATTGGTTACTTGCAATATCATATTGATTATAATTTTCATCATAATACTCTAAAAACTTATTAAAAATTTTTATAATATCAGCTTTTATATATTCAAAATATTTCTTATAAGCTGATTGAAATAATTCCTCAGTAAAAAATTGATTATTATAATCTTTTATTAATGTCTGATAGTTAGGAATTTTTTTTATCCCTTTCGCTACAGTTAAAATCGCCTTTTCTAAGAAATCATCATTACTAGCGAAAAGTAACTTAACTAATTGATGGAACTCTTGATCATCTCTTTGATAATATTCTTTTATAATATCTTTTAATAAGTTCTTACTTTCCATATCAATTAAGATTTTATCTGATATAGAAACATCTCCAGGTAAATGCAATAAATAATGATATTCATTAACTAACCTTAGGGTAAATGCATCAAAGGTTGAAATTATTGCATTATCAAGTTTGATAATTTGTTCAGTTAACTCTAATTCTTCTAATTCTTTAATAATTCTTGATTTCATTTCTTCAGCTGCGGCTTTTGTGAAGGTTAAAACAATTAGTTTATCTATATCAACACCATTTTTTATTTTCCTTATTACTCTTGCTTTTAAAACTCCAGTTTTGCCTGAACCAGCACTAGCTGAAACTAAGATATTTTCGCCTTCGTGATTAATAGCTTGTAGTTGTTTAGTTGTATACTTCATCATTAACACCTTTTACATTCTTATTCTTTAAATAACATATACTAGCAAATTCACAATATAAACAACTAATGGAAGTATTATTTTGTTCTTCAGATAAAATTGGATCTATTTTAAAATCTCCTGATTCAATCTTATTAGCAGCTTCATAAATATAATCTCTTACTTTGTCAAGTAATTGTAAAAAATCTGTTTCAGATAAAGCCCTTGGGCTTTTTCTTAAACCAGAATTAGTATAACTAAGTCCTAATACACTTTCTCCATTTGGATCAAAACGTTTCATTTGCTCTACATCATTTAAATAAATTCCATTTAAACGATTATCACTTTTCTTATAAACCTTTTCGCGGTTTTTAGAAGTTTGTTGGTAGAATATTCCGCTTGGTGAAATATCGCTTAAATGATTATAAGCGAACAAATAAAATGGTAGTTGTTGTTTTAACCCCCGATTAAACTCACTAACTGAAAAAGTTTTATCAGAGAATTTATAATCAATGATTGCATAATATTTATTCTCAGTATCAATCATTATTTTATCAATAATACCTTTTATAAAGAAACGATCATTTTCAGCTAATTTAAAAGAAAATTTTTCTTCAGTTATTAACTTATTATATAAGGTTTTACTATGTAATTTTTTTGTTTCAAAAGCAATATATTCAATAATATCAATTAATACATCATTAAATATATTTCGTTTGTAAAAAATATCTTCAGGAAAATCAGTTTGATTATATACTAATTCTCTATAATCATAATCAGGATTTATAGCTAAATTTTCTAATGCTTTATGGATTACATTGCCAAAGAATAAATAATGATTATCGATAGCTTCACCAAAACGTAGCAAGTATTTTAAAAAATACTGAAATGGACAAAGTTTAAGGGTTTCTATCTTAGCGCCTGTAATTGTATATTCTTCTAACAAAGCATCTAAAGTCGCTTTTTCGATACCTTTAAATTGAGGATTAAATTGTTTAAACTCAGTTTTATAAAACTTGTCTAAAGTTAAATAGTCACTTGATTCTTGATTATAATTAAGCCATTTATATCTAAGTTTAGCATATCTAAGATAATTTATTTTATCTAAATAAGTTGTTGAAGAAACATTGTATTTGTAAGCTTTAGTAATAATTTCTCTTTTTAAGGTTAATCTAGCTAATCTTGTCTCATCAATAATTTTTTCAGGCATAAATAAATATAAATTTTTAACGGAATTTAATAAATGCGAATAATAATTTAAGTTATGGTGATTTAATTCTTCTGAAGTATAATAATTAATTTCTGCTTTTTGTTTGTCAGTTAAATAATCATTATCGATTATTTTCTTAGGAAAAACATCATCGATATAGTTTGCTAGTAAATAATAATTATCACTATATACATTAATATCATCAACATTAATAATTTCAACTGAATTACTATATTTTTTTGGTTTAATCACTAACTGATCTAATTCATAAATGAAAATAGATTTATTGGCTTCAATTAAACTATCACTATACCGATTAAATACATTAATAAGCTTATTAATAACTTCTGGATATTGTAATTGGTTATTTTGTAAGAACTCTTTTGCTTTAGCAAGAGAACGAGTTTTAAACACTTTCTTAAATTGTTTAAATATTGGATATTTAGATATACTAATTGCTTTATTGATTGTTAAAGGAATTTTAGCATCATTCAATAGTTTTTGTAGTTGATAATCATCAGAATCATTAGTATTAACAATTTTTATTTTGTTAATATCAACTTCTGCTTCTAATGATTTTACAATCATTTCATAAATTGAATAGATTTGTTCGCTTTGATTTTTACTCTTAGTTAAGATAACCTGTTTAGCTTGTTGTTTAAAATAATTTACTTCCTGATAATAATCAATAAACTTAGGAACTAAAGCCTTATCTAAAGATACAATCGTTTTATAAAATGTAAAATCAAAATCACTAATAATTTTTTCTTTAAGCAAAGCTTCTTTAATTAATTTTATCTCAGTTAATTTAGCATCTTTATAAGTTTTTGAACAGTCTATATATGCTAAATATTTTTTTATTCGATTAGCTAAATCTGGTTTAAGTTTAAAATTATTATAGATAAAAAACGGATAGGTGTTTTTAACTTGTGTTAAATGATTCAATCCGTTAATAAAATTTAAATTTTTAATTTGTTTTTTAGCCCTTAATTCAAGTAAAAGATTGAGTTTTGCACTCTTTTCTGAAAACACTAAAGAATTATTATCTAATTCTATCATTTTCAAACTACCACCTTTATATAATTATAACACGTAAGAAACTGATATTTTAAGTGAAATTTAAAAAACTAGAATAATCTTTTTTAGATTATTCTAGTTATCTTCACGTAATTCTTTTGTATAGTAATAATATTCATTAATAATTAATAGTTTTTCTTTAATTTTTTCCGCTTGAATTCTAAATTCTTCTAAATATTCAGGACCAGTGTAATAGCGTTCATAAACTATCTCAATTCCATCATCACTAAAGACCATATCAGTAAAAAATGTTGTGATTTTATTTGAATAAAAAACATGTTCTATATCAGAAAATATCGTTCCGCCAAAATAAAGGTTTTCGTTATATTCTTTTCCAAGCAAATCTAAAATAGTTGGAGCGATAGTATAAGGTGAAACAAACTTTTCTAACTCAGTTGATAAATTTCCGTTACTTAAATAAGCATTAGTTAATGTTTCATTATAAATAGTGTAAAAGCTTGTATAAATATCCATTTCATAATATTCTGCGCTGTCATCATATGAACTAGTTTTAGTATTAAAATCATGATAATAAACGCTATGATCGCCATAAAGAACAAATAAAGTATTATCAAATTCTCCTTTTGCTTTTAAATCATCAATTAAAATACCTAAAGCATCATCAAAATTCATCATAGCTGCTTGATAATATTTCATTCTTGCCTGGTCTTCTTCATCATAATCAGCTAAAGGATTTGTCCAATCACCTGCTAGTTCAGTTTGTTCAATCAAATCATAATAACCTAAATCTTCAAATAACTGAATGTTCTCTTCGCCTTCATTATAAGGCCCATGCGTAGAAAGAGTAGTCCAAAAATAATAAAACGGATCATCAGTTTGATACATTAAATCAAGCATTTCTGTCGCTGTAAAACTATCTAAGGTTAAATTACCATCCCATTGCCATCTTTTTTCACCTGGATAAATTTGTGAATGAAAGTATAAATTCTCAAAACCTATCATATCTAAGATATCTCCACGTTGATAAAACACAGGATAGTTATCGTGGAAATACGCAGTTTCATATTCAGAATTCAAAATAGTTGGGATAGAATGATCAAAATGATAAATGTAATTATTGGTATCAAAAGATGTTGAAGGATAATGTCCGTTTATTCCAATGATTTCTGAAACATTAGTTTTGTTTTCACTATAATGATTTGGAAAATATAGTCCATCCTGAGTAAATTGATATAAATTCGGAGTTAAATCAGGATGAATTGCATATGATTCAGCTGATTCAATCATAATCGTAAAAACATTATAGCCGTTTAAAAGGCCAAAATATTCACTCTTTTCTGCTATTTCAACTGGCAATTCATATTCACCTTCTGCTTCTTCAGTAAAATATAACAAATCTATCTCTTTATAGTAATAACCAATTAAACCATACTTACCTAAAGAATAACGTTTTAATGTAGGAAAATTCATATCTTGATTATATTCTTCGAATGGTTCATAATTCCTTGATGTAAAAATTGTATAAGAAGAGATACCTAAAATGAAAAATATAAAAACTGCTTTTAAAATCAAATCAAAAGTTACTTCATAATCATTTACACGTAAATAATTAGCATAAATTTTTCGCATTACATAAATATAAGCCACACATATCAATATAAATACTATAAAAGCTGGTATTGAAAGATAATCTAAATTTAAAATATCAGTAGCTTCCCCAATTAATTTAAATGATTCAAAGGTAAACAATTCTTTATAAGCACTAAAAGTATTAGCATTAGTTACAAATAAAGCGTTAATAAAAAACAACCACAAACTCATATATATAATCGAAATTTTGTGACTAGGAATAAGAATAATAATTGATATCACAAAAAAACTCAGGATTAAATCGATTAAAAAAGCCGTAGGTAAAAACTTAAATCCTACCCATAAAAAGGCAATCAATTCAATACTAAAGTAAAAGATTAAAAAGGTTATAATTAAAATAAATTTTTGTTGCATATATTGTTTCATGTTCTTCACCATAAAGATTATATCATAAGAAATATTAATTTTCATAAAAAAAATATGGTTAAGCAAAAAATTGCTTAACCATATCTATTCTTAGTTATTTAATTTCAATGTATTTCTTTTCTTTAACATTAGTTCCTTGTTTAGGAATAAATAATTTAATAACGCCTTTATCATAATTTGCTTGAATATCTTCTTCAGAAATATCTTCACCTACATAAAAACTTCTTGCTGAAGCACCTACATATCTTTCTCTTTTAACATAGTGTGTTTCTTTATCTTCGTCTTTATTTTCTTTTTCTGTTTTAGCTTCGATTGTTAAATATCCATTATCTAAAGATACTTTTACATCATCTTTATCGAATCCTGGAACATCAACTTGAAGTTCATAACCATCATCTTTTTCAATAATATCTGTTTTCATACAAGATGTATTTCTTCTTGTAGGTGTAAAGAAATCATCAAAGAAATCATCAAAGAATGATAATGCATTATTTTTCCTTACAATATTAGCCATAATATAATTCCTCCTTTAATAATTTTGGATTAGCACTCGTCTTCTCCGAGTGACAATTATATTATAACATATTTTTAGCACTGTCAAGTCTAAAGTGCTAATTTTTTTATTTTTCTAATCGAACACACCTGTAGAGAGATATTTTTCGCCAGAATCAGCGAGAATACAGACAATATTTTTTTCTTTTAAATTCATTCTTTCACTGTAGTTAAGGGCTGCTTGTAAACAAGCTCCTGAAGATATTCCAATAGATATACCTTCAATTCGCACAAATTCTTTTGTTAATTTCCAGGCCTCTTCATCATCAACTAATTCGATATCATCAACATATTGTTCTTTATAAATATCAGGGATAAAGCCTGGTGAAATACCAGCGATTTTATGCTTTCCTGAAGCTTTTCCGGAAAGAACAGGTGATTGTTTAGGTTCTATCGCAATAATTTTTGTTTTTAAGCCTAATTCTTTAAAATATCTACCTACACCAGAAACTGTTCCTCCAGTCCCTACTGTAATAAATATATAATCAATGTTTTCTAAATCTCTGGCTAATTCTTTTGCGGTAGTTTCATAGTGAGCTCGCGAATTATTAAGATTTGAAAATTGTGATGGAATGATTGCTTTTTTTGTTTTTGCTAGTTCTTTCGCTTTCTTAATTGAACCGTTTATCCCTTCACTTGCTGGAGTTAAAATAACTTTAGCCCCGTAATGTTTAATTATTTTAATTCTTTCTTCACTCACTTTATCAGGCATAATGATAATTACATCATTACCATAATAAGCTCCTACCATCGCTAAGCCTATCCCAGTATTTCCACTAGTCGCTTCTATAATTGTATAGCTTGAGTCAATCTTACCTGCTTCATAATATGATTTAATCATATAATAGGCAGCTCTTGTTTTGATGTTATTAGCGGGATTAAAACTTTCTAACTTAGCATAAAAATTGTTATTAAGATTTTTAGCTTTTTTAAACTTTTCTAATTTTACGAGTGGAGTATTGCCTATTGTTTCTAAAATATTATTATATAGACTCATCGACTTTATTCTCCCTTGTCTCTAATTCCATATTCTTCATAGTTACAATTGATTTTTCAGGTATAGAGCCTGTGATAAATACATTAGCTCCAATAATTGAATTATCACCAATAAAACTATCCCCACCTAAAATAGCAGCGTTAGCATATATCGTTACATCATTTCCAATTGTCGGGTGTCTTTTAACACCTTTTAGTTTATTGCCTTTCCTTAAACTCATTGCTCCTAAAGTTACTCCTTGATAGATTTTAACTCTATCACCTATTTCAGCAGTTTCGCCAATCACAACTCCAGTACCATGATCAATAAAAAATGCATTACCAATTTTAGCTTTAGGATTAATATCAATGCCTGTTTCGCGATGTGCATATTCACTCATCATTCTCGGAATTACTTTTACTCCTAAATTGTCTAATTCATGAGCTATACGATAAATCATAATAGCATATAAACCAGGATATGATATAATCACTTGATCATGATTAAAAGCAGCTGGATCACCGTTATAATGAGCTATAACATCTTGATATACTTTTTCTCTTATTTTAGGAATTTGGACAATAAAATCAACACATAAACTACATGATTTTTGGGTTAATTGTTTATCTTTTTCTGAATCAGCTAAATATAATAAAGCATATTTAATTTGTTTTTTCAAAACTCTATGCAAACGCCTAACTATTCTTTTAGTTGTTCGCGTATTTCCCAACTCGCTTAAATTCTTAGTTGAAAAATAACCTGGGAAGATTATTTCTCTTGTTAAATCAATGATTTTTATTATTTCAGAATTTTGCGGGATCTTACAAGAACAATGATCTTTCTCAATCAAAGTATCTTTGTATGACTGCAAAATCTTTTTAATTGGGTATGTTAGTTTCATAATTCGCCTCCAAATTTATTATATCATAAAAAGAAAGTCTCGCTTATCAATAAGCAAGACTAATTATAATAATAATAATTCAGGGAAGAATAATAAACCAATCGCGATTATAAACATGATAATACCGCCGATTAAGTGAGTATATTTCATATACCGATTGGATATTCCTGTAACTTTTAAAGTAAAGAAAGCAAGTAAAAAGATAATTAAATCATCTAAGATAAAAAACAAAACATAAATCAATATATACCCTGCACTAGCCGCAGTCGATAAACCATGCATTGCTAGTAAAGAAGTATAAAACAAAGGTAAACCAAGCGAACAAGCAAGTTCGATAAAATTAACACTTATACTTATAACAATTATACCTAGAATAGCTAATAACAAACTTTCTTTTTGAATGATTTTTGTTAGTTTTGAAGACAATATCTTTCTTTGATTTTTATTAGTAACCTCACAACCAATCTCTTCTTTTCTTTTTCTCCAAAAACTCCTAAAACTATAGAGCGAAAAAACAAGCGCTAATATCCCAATTAATATCTTAACAATATTAATTGTTGAGAGTGCGATTACAATTTGTAGCCAACTCATCATAATTAGAAAATAGATTATTCCACTCGTTAGAATAAATGTTAATCCTAAATAAAGCATTCTTTTACGATCTTTTAAATTAATCAACATCATAATCATGAAAAGTAAAACCCACATTGCGCAAGGATTAAAACCATCCACTAAACCAACAACAACAGCGCCAAAGAAAAGTGTAGTATTAGCCAAATCAATTTCACCAAATAAAGGAATGTCAACAACATATTGATCACTGAATTTATCAGCATCTAAATCGCTCTCTAAAATCACTTCATCATTCTTAACCTTTTCGACCACATCAACAAATGAGTTATTTTCATAATACTCAATAACTTCTTCGATTTTTTCTTTACTATTATAAAAGTTAGGAAAATCAACTCCACCAATAACAATATAAGGAACTGAATTTGAATCCCTTCCAAAAACATCTTTAACAGCGAAAAATAAATTTTCATTCTCTTCACTTTTAATCACTTCATATTTAATAATATTCAAGTTATCATTATCAGCCACTAAATCATTCAAATACGCTTCGGCTTCGCGACAATTAAGGCAAAACTCATCATAAAAATAGTGAATATTTATGGTGCTTTCTGCTTTAACATTCACTGTTAATGGTATTGATAAAATTATAAGAAAAATTACTAATAGACTATTTTTAAGTTTTTTCATTTAAAGTAGTAAAAATCTCCTTGAGTTCTTTTTTTGTTTTTTCGCCAATAATTCTTTTAATCTCTTTATCATCTTGATAAACAATTACTACGGGCAATATATCACCAATATTTAATTCTTCTACTTCTTCACTATCTTCATCATAATCTAAATCTTTAACTTCATTAATTTCAAATTCCTTAAATAGTTTATCATAACGATTTCTCATCACCAAACACGACATACACCAAATCGCACTTACCCTAACTATTTTCACTATTTAAACCTCGCAAGGCAAAAGTTAATAAATCTATTTCATCTTTAGTAGTTAAATGAGACAAAGATACTCGTATTGAAGTTGTTGCTTGTTCGTAAGAACCAGTTATTTCTTTTACTACTTTAGAGATAGATTTATCAGATGAACAAGCTGTAGTCGTTGAAACATAGATGTTTTTATCCGATAGATACTTCTGTAGCTTATTTGAAGCTAGCGGTAGATAAGAAAAATTCACTATTTGATCGATAGAATATTGACTAGAATTAACAACTATATTGTCAATTCTTTGTAATTGACTAACTAGATACAGATTCAACTCTTTAATCTTGTTTAATTTCTTTTCGAAATCAGTTAAAGCAACTTCAATAGTTTTTCCTAAAGAATGAATTAAATTTGTCGGTGGTGTTCCCCCACGATATTGTGATACAGATTTTCCACCATGAATTATTGGTGTTAATTTAATACCTTTTCTAACGAAAAGACCACCAATACCTTTAAAACCATAAAGTTTGTGAGCAGAAAAAGAAATTAAGTCAGCCAAACTAAAATCAAGTTCAATCTTACCAATTGCTTGAGTCATATCGCTATGTAATAAAACATTAGGATAGTTATTCAAAACACTTCTAATTGCGTTTAAATCTTGTGATAAACCTACTTCAGAATTTACTATTCCAATACTTACTAAGATAGTTTCATCAGTGATTAAACTATCTAATTCTTCTAAATCAATTCTGCCATAATCATCAAAATCTAATACATCAATGATAAAACCTTGTTTTGCTAGATAATTTAATGTAGTAGTTATAGATGAATGTTCAAAAGGCGAAGTAATAATATGGTTTCCTTTTGATCTATTTTTATAAGCTACACCTTTTAAAGCTAAATTATTAGCTTCGGTTGCTCCAGAAGTATAAATTAGTTCATGAGTTAATAGATTCAATTTTTCTTTAATGTTTTTTGTAGTGTTAGTCAAATCAATTAAAGCTTCTTTGCCTAATTTATGCAAAGAATTGCTATTAGCAAAATTACTTCGACTAAAATCAATGTAATCTTCTAAAACTAATTTGTCAACCGGTGTGGTTGCGCTATAATCTAGATATATCATTCTATCACTTCCATTTATTATATTATAACTTAAACCCACAATTAAATAAACCAAAAACAAAAAAAAGGCAAGACCAAGAGGTCAAGCCTTTTTGTTACATCTATTCTAAATGCCAAGTATAATCTTTATAAACGTATAAATCGTAAGTATCAGTAACTAACAAAGTCAGTTCTTCTGCCACAATATAGTTAACAACTTGACCTTCACTAATAAAACTTAAATCAATTTGTGTAGGTGAATATACTGAACTATTATTTCCTATTCCTAGTTGACCTGAATCGTTATTCCCAAATACATATACATTCTCTCCAGTGATAACTGCAGAAGAATTATGTCCAAATTTAATTCTTGTTATACTTTCAGTCGTTGTAATATTTTCCGATATTTCTTCAGGTAATTTTACCTCTTTAATTTCATTCCCAAGACCTAATTGACCATAAGTATTATCTCCAAACACATAAAGCCGACCTAAATCAGTTAATACACCACTATGATCATAACCAATAGCTATATCAATAATATCTTCCTTTTCACCAAGATTAATCTCTTCAGTTATATCTACAGGCAATAAACTCGCTTCATAATCATTTGTTCCCATTTGACCAGATTCATTTGAACCCCAAGTAAATACCCTACTATTGTTTGTTAAAGCAATAGCGTGATTTTTACCAATAATGATTTTAATTACAAATTCATCAATATCTAAATTAAAATTATCAGTAATGTTACTAGCTTCTGGGCTTACTTCTTCCCAAGGAATTAAACTATTTCCATCGCCTAATTGCCCATAAGAATTAATACCCCATGTGAATACTTCTCCATTTAGACTTATAACAGCACCATTATCTTTCCCTAATGCCAAATAAACAATTTTATCTCTTGTTTCTAAAGCAAAATTGTCTGTAATATCAACTGGAATATTTATATAATTAACTTCTTCAATACCTAATTTACCATATATATTATTTCCCCAGGTAAAGACTCTTCCATTATTACTAAGAGCTGCACCAAAAGCATCTCCTAAAGCAACTGAAATAATGTAATCTCCAGTTTCTAAAGCAAAATTATCTGTAATGTTTACAAATGTTTCACTTTCTTCTAAAGTCCCATCTGATAGTTGACCATATGAATTATCTCCCATCGTAAATACTTGGTTATCATAATCTATAAATATTGCATTCTCACCGTAAACATCAACCATAGATAACTCAGGTACAAATTCATATACTTCTTTTTGAAGAGCATTATTATTACATGATGCAAACGAAACAACTGCAATAAGCATTAATATTCCAACTAAAAATTTTTTCATATAAAAAACCTTCCTATGCTTTTATACGATTTTTAACTAACAAAATTGACCTTATTCAATATAATGAATTGCAAGCTTATCTAAGCCTAATGCAGACTCATGAACTAATTCCTGGATAGTTGGATGAGCAAAAACTGTCTCATAAACTTCTTCTGGTTTTAGCTTATTAGTAATAGCTAAAGTATAAGTTGCAATTAGGTTTTCGGCTTCTTCACCTAAAATCATTGCGCCAATTAAATGATTTGTCTTATTATCTTTAAGTAATTTAATATAGCCTCTCTCAGCATCTAAAATTAATGCTTTTCCATTTGTTGAAAAAGGAGTTTTAACAACTGAGTAATCTAATTCTTTAGCTTTTGCCATTTCTTCAGTAATACCTACTGTTGCAATTGTTGGCGAAGTAAAAATAACTGAAGGAATGTTTTGGATAGAAAAAGTTTTATTTTTACCTAAAATATTATCAACAACGATAAATGCTTGATGTGAAGCAGCATGTGCTAATTGAATTAAATTATTAACATCTCCAATAGCAAAAACATCATCAATATTTGTTTCTAAAGAATCATTAACCTTTATACCTGTTTTTTTATCATAATCTATATCGGTATTATCTAAACCTAATTCTTCAACATTTGGTCCCCGGCCAACTGCTTCAAGCACTAATTCAGAAGCAATTGTTTCTTCTTTGTCTTTACGTTCATAATAAACCGTTTTTAAAGCTTTACTTGCTTTTATTTTAGTTACTTTTGCATTAGTTACAATATTAATTCCTTGTTTTTTTGCATAAGGAATTAAACGCATGGCTAATTCTTTATCAATTCCCGGAAGAATTCTTGGTAAAAATTCAACAACATTAACGCTAACTCCTAATTGAGCATATATAAAAGCAAATTCCATTCCAATAATTCCTCCACCAATAATCGTTAATGATTTTGGTAGTTTTTTATTCGCGAGAATTTCCTTTGAAGTAATTGCTAAATCTATTCCTTCGATAGGTAAATGTTTAGGTTTTGAACCTGTCGCAATAATAATATCTTTTGCTTTAACTGAATAGCTCGTTTCGCCTTTAATTTCAACTGTTTTACTATCTTTAAAACTCGCATTTCCACTAATTACTTTTACCCCATGTTTATCAAGTAAATACTCAATACCTTTAACTAACTTTTTAGTAATCTCGTCTTTTCTATCAATCATCTTAGCTAAATCAATTTTGGCATCATTGACTTCTACTCCTAAATCATTACTATTTAATATCTCATTATAAAACTTAGCTGATCTAACTAACGCTTTAGTTGGGATACATCCCCAGTTTAAACAAGTTCCACCAATAGCTTCTCGATCGACTAAAACTACATCTAAACCTTTTCTTTTAGCATAAATAGCAGCTACATACCCACCTGGTCCAGCACCAATAACTAATAAATCAGTCGTTAAATTTTCCATTCTTACCTCCTAAAACTTCACTTCAATTATATCAATCTTTATTATAAAAAACAATTATTTAATCAATTAGCACTCTATTATTGACAGTGCTAATTGTTTGCGGTATAATAGTTGTGAAATAAAAGGAGGTGCTCTATGCAACAACAACCTAATTATGAAACAGACGAAAACATTTTAGATAAGTTTGGCAGAAATATTAACGAACAAGTTAAAGAAGGGAAAATTGACCCTGTAATTGGTCGTGAAGAAGAAATTCGGAGAATTATCAAAATCCTTTCAAGAAGAACTAAAAATAATCCTGTATTAATTGGTGAACCAGGAATTGGTAAAACTGCAATTGTTGAAGGATTAGCAAAAAGAATTGTCGATAAAGATGTTCCCTTAACAAT
The DNA here is from genome assembly GCA_021736305.1 of Candidatus Izemoplasma sp. Lineage (GTDB taxonomy): Bacteria > Bacillota_I > Bacilli_A > Izemoplasmatales > Hujiaoplasmataceae > Hujiaoplasma. The sequence goes on along the minus strand of JAIPGD010000001.1, from coordinate 18,789 downwards.
AAAAGATAAAATCATCTATGAGTTAGATTTAGCTGCTTTAGTAGCTGGCGCTAAATTTAGAGGTGAATTTGAAGAAAGATTAAAAGCTGTTTTAAATAAAATCAAAAAATCACAAGGAAATATAATTCTATTTATTGATGAGATTCATATGATTGTTGGCGCTGGTAAAGTAGAGGGAGCTATGGATGCTTCTAATATGCTTAAACCGATGTTAGCTCGTGGAGAATTACATACTATTGGCGCAACAACACTTAATGAATATCGTAAATATATCGAAAAAGATTCAGCTTTAGAAAGACGACTTCAAAGAGTTATAATTCGCGAACCTTCAATTGAAGATACAATCTCAATTCTACGTGGTTTAAAAGAAAAATTTGAAACGCATCATGGAGTTCATATTCATGATGAAGCTATCATTCAAGCCGCTATTCTTTCTAATAGATACATCACTGATAGATTCTTACCTGATAAAGCAATCGATTTAATCGATGAAGCAAGTGCTTCTATCAGAATGGAAATCGATTCAATGCCAGCTGAATTAGATGATATTACTAGAAAGATAATGCAACTAGAAATTGAAAAACGCGCATTAGAAAAAGAAACCGACAAAGGTTCAAAAGCAAGATTAAAAACTTTAAATGATGAATTAAAAACTTTAAAAAGCAAAGAAAAAGCAATTACTAAAGAATGGGAACGAGAGAAATCTGAACTTAATGAAATTAAAACACTTAAAACAAAGCTTGATAACTTAAAGAACGAATTACAAAACGCTTTTAATGATTCTAATTATTCTCGGGCCGCAGAACTTCAATACTCAATCATTCCAGAACTAGAAAGTAAAATAAATGAATTAGCTAATTCAAGTGATCATAAATTAATATCTGAATCAGTTAATGAAGAAGACATTGCTGAAGTTGTAGCTAAATGGACTAATATCCCAGTAACTAAACTAATGGAAGGCGATAAAGAAAAACTTGTTAATTTAGATAAACGCCTACAAGAAAGAGTAATTGGTCAAGAAAACGCTATTCAACTTGTTAGCGATGCAATAATTAGACAACGCGCAGGTATAAAAAACGTAGATCGTCCAATTGGTTCATTTATGTTTTTGGGTCCAACTGGTGTTGGTAAAACCGAACTTGCAAAAGCGTTAGCTGAACAGTTATTTGCCAGTGAAAGACATATTGTAAGAATTGATATGTCTGAATATATGGAAAAATATTCTGTTTCAAGATTAATCGGTGCCCCACCAGGATATGTTGGTTATGATGAAGGTGGACAATTAACCGAAGCAATCAGAAGAAAACCTTATTCGATAGTGCTTTTTGATGAAATTGAAAAAGCCCATACAGAAGTATTTAATCTATTGCTACAAATATTAGATGATGGTCGTTTAACTGATTCACAAGGAAGAGTCGTAGATTTTAGAAACACTATAATTATAATGACATCAAATTTAGGTTCTAGATTTTTAGTTGAGGGTAATCATGAATCAAGAGATAAAGTCATTGCTTTAGTTAAAGAAAACTTTAAACCTGAATTTATCAATCGAATTGATGAATTAATCATCTTTAATCCATTAGATAAAGATGTTCAACTTAAAATTGTAGATAAATTACTAACTGAACTAAAAACAAGACTTGAAGAAAAGAAAATTAACTTTACCTTTACGAAAAATTTAAAAGAATATATTTTAAAAAGTGCATTTGATGTAAATTATGGTGCAAGACCATTAAAGCGTTTTATCCAACATAACATCGAATCGCTAATCGCGAGAAAAATAGTTAATGATGAACTAGAAGCCTCAAAAAAATACACATTGGATTACGACCAAAACGAATTAACAATCAAATAAAAACAAGACCTGATAGATTTCAAAAAACTATCAGGTCTATTTATGTTATTTTATCATTTTAATAAATTCATCAACTAATTCAGGATCAAAGGATATATCTCTTTGAGAATTCAAATATGCGAATATTACTTTATTTTTCTCGCCTAAAAGTTGCTTTCTAGCATAAGTAGCCGCTATTGCAATAATTCTTGATGTTAAAGGTATATCCTTGCCTTTTAAACCACTTGGATATCCTTCTCCGTTGTATTTCTCATGATGATATAATATAGCTTTAGATATATTTTCTGATCTATATGTAGCTAACATAATCCGATAGCCATTCTCAACATGTTTTTTGTATTCAATTTCTTGGTTTTCTTCAAATTCACGAACATCATTGAATACATCATCTCGAATTGAAAAAATTCCAATATTATAATACTGACTAGCTATATCTACTTCATTTATAAGTTCTTGATTATCTGTAATTTTTTTAATTAATTCAAGCGATAATTTATTTACTTGATTCACTACTTTTTCTTCAAAAGGATTAGCTTTATAAAAGTTTTCAAGGATTTGTTCTAAAATTTGTAATCTTGTATCTTTTCCGCTGAATTTTTGTTGGTACATTTTCGAATCAGCTAAATCCTTAATTTGTTTTAAAGTAAAACCTTCCTTTGTCTTTGTTTCAACCCCAAAAGAAATTGAAATTGGTATATCAGCAATTTTTTCTTGATTAAGCTCTTTTTCAATTCTTAATAAACGATTGTTAGCTTGTTCATTGCTTGTATTTGGCATAATAATTACGAATTCATCGCCACCTATGCGCGCAACAAAATCAGCTTCTTTAGAATTTTTAGTAAAAATATTTGCAGTTTTAACCAATAATTTATCACCCACAGCATGACTTAAGGCATCATTAAACACTTTTAAGCCGTTTACATCAGCTATAGCTAATGATACAGGATAATACTTCTTATTGTCTAATTTAGTTATTGCATTTTCATAAGCACGCAAATTGTATAATTTAGTTAAATGATCGTGTAGACTTAAAAATTTAATCTCGGCTTCTTTTTCTTTATTAGCTGTAGTATCTTGGAAAGTTCCATTAATTACTATCGGTCTTCCTTTGCGATTATATTCAGAAGCTTTTCCGCGTATTAGTCCATAACGATAATGTCCGTACTTATCTTTAATTCGAACTTCTAAACTAAAAAATTTAATTTCATTTCTAAAATATCTTACTAATTCTGCTTTTGCATAATCATAATCATCTTTATGAATTAATTTTTCAAAAGAATAGAAATCAAATTGGTTATAATCTTTATCACTATAACCCATAGATTTTAACCAACGCTCATCAAAACTTAAACTATCATTTCTTAAATTCCATTCCCATAGATTTACTCCAGTAGATTCTAAAATATCATCAAGCTTTTGTTTCTCTTGTAAATACTTCTCGGTTGTCTCTTTTTCTTTAGTTAAATCGGTAATTTGGGTTATCAATTCATTTTCACGATTAAAATAAAATAAAAATTGGTAATGTCGATTAGTTTCGGTATTTCTTACTTCTCTTTTATACGGTTTATCCCTAGTTTGATCAAAAATAATTTGTAAATCATTCTCTTTTGTTGAAGGGAAAATCTCTGAAAAACGTTTATAAATTAAATTTTGATATTTTCCATATACAAACTCACTAAAGCGTTTATTTTGGAAAACTAGTTTTCCATCTAATTCATCTGGTATAACTTGAAAAACTCCTATACCTTCATGCATATATAATATTAAATCACGATTTCTTCTTTCGGTTTTACGTAATTGTTGATTAAAAGAATTACGATTATCCTTTTCTAGAATAATAGCATTAACAATCATTTCACCTTTTTCAAAGTAAGGTGTAGCTGTTACATTCGCAACTACTTTAGTGTTATCTAAACGTTTAAATTTATAATTAGTAGATAAATTAGCGGTTTTTGTATCTTTTAGCCTTTTCATTCTAGTTTCATAAAATTCAAGATATTGATTATCAATAAAATCCATTGGATCCTTACCAACCATATCTGATTTTGTAGAAGCTCTAAAAAAGGTTAATCCTGCAGGATTAACATCAACAATCTTAGCTTTTTTTATAACAACAATCGGAAAATCAATACTATCAAAAAGCGAATTATATCTTAACTCTATGATGTTCTTTTGATAACGTAATTCTTTAATCGCAGTAATATTATAAATAAAGCCTTCTATCGATTGAGGGTTATTAAACTTATCATAAATAATAACGCCTTCTTCTCTAACCCATATTTCTTGTTTGTCTTTATTAATTATTTTATATTCTATAACCACATCATCATGATTTCTAATTGCTTCTTCATATTTTTCGTGAACATATTTGCGGTATTTCGGATGAATAATTTCATTATAAGAAATAACTGAATTATCTAATAACTCTTCATTTGTGTATCCCAAAATCTGATAAGTATTTGAAGATAAATAACGCATTGTCCAATCACGGTCAATATCACAAGAAAAAGCCATACCAGTATAATTTTCTAGTACTCTTATACTAGAAAATTTTTCAAATTCTGATTCAGTTTTTAATTGTTTATTGCGTTTTAAAAGCTCAATCGCCATAGAATAAATTATCACTAAAGCAATTGCGGCAATAAAAAACCCTAATACCAGTGACCAAAAATCAATTGCGCCCACAAGAAGAGTAGTCCTCATTATTTTCTCCCTAAATCTCAAGTGTTTATAGTTTACTATATAAACTGTCTTTAATCAATAATTAAAAATATGTTTAGAAACAAAAAAAACTGGTAAATTATTTACCAGTTTCCTTATTATTTTCTTTTTCTGGATTAAGATTACCCTTGTATTCATCAATCCGAGTATGCATTTTCTGAACAAATTTAATAGCTACAAAGATTGATAAAGCAATAATCAAGAAGTTTACAATCTGAGTTATGAAGTTTCCGTAGGTTAATAACACAGCATCTTCACTTAAGATTAATTCGCCAGCAATATAATTTGCTTCACCTCGTAAAAGAATATATAGGTTACTCATATCCGCTTTAAATAAAAGTGAAACAAGTGGCATTACTATATCATTTACAAGTGATTTAACGATTTGATTAAAGGCAGTACCAATAATTATGGCAATTGCTAAATCAAGCACATTACCCTTGGTTATAAAACCACGAAAATCTTTCCAAAAATCTTTCATAAATTAATCAAGAGGACTAAAATTATCTTTAGTTACTCCACATTCAGGACATACCCAATCTTCAGGAATATCTTCAAAAGCAGTTCCAGGTTCAACGCCTCCATCAGGATCGCCAACTTCAGGATCATAGATGTATCCACATACATCACATACATATTTTTTCATTATTTTTCCTCCTTCTTTCAATATAAGTCTATTATAGCAAAAAAAAATTATAAAATCATTAAGATTTTATAATTTAATTATATCATCATTATCTTTAATCTCAGCTTGTCTCGCTAAAACTTTAGTTTTAATACTTTCAGGAATCTGTAAATTTGTTAAATAAATATTATTAATATTTGTATCTGCATAAGCAATCGCATCAATTTCAATATTGCGATTATAATAATATTCAGTGTTTTCTTCATTAGGTTGAATATTATTATGAAACTCTTCTTCCCAAATTTCTAATAATTCCTTATTTTCTTTTGATGATTGTTTATTGTTAATTTGATGCCATTGATATGCGTGACGTATTTCATGAAATAACGCAGCCATTATATCAGCTTCATTTGCTTGATCAAATACTTTATCATTAAAAAGAATTTCATTTTCTTCTTTAATAAACATTGCAATAACATCATCATAACCTTGTGGTAATTTCATTTTAATTAAATTCGTTGGTCTCCGCTTTTGAATCGCAGCTATCCGACTCTCAAAACCTCTTAATAAATCCATTGATATCATTATATCAGCCCTCTCTAGTTTATGTTATCTAGTAATATACTAGATTGTTAATCTATAAACAACCTCTTCATTTTTAGGGTTAAGACTAAGTTCTTCATTTTCTACATCTAATTCTTTAAATCCAAGTTTTTTATAGATAGAAATCATTGCTTGATTATCTTTACTTGTTAAGATATCAATGCTACTGATTTCAGTTGTAATTCGAGCATAGTTTATAACATGATTTAAAATGTGTTCTTCAGTTCCTAAACCTAAATAATCAGCTAATATATTAATATCTAATATAACATTTCCTTCAATAGATTCTTCGCGATGGTATATACCACCACTCGCAATAATTTCTCCACCAACTCTTCCAATAAAAAGTTTTGATGTTATTTTATTGCGTAAATCGGCTAAATAAGCTTCTTGTTCCTCAAGTGTTTTATTAATGCCAGTATCATCTAACACAAGGAATTTAGATTCTTCACGGACTTGTTTTAAAAAATCGAGAATTTCTTTTGCATCTTTTTGTTTAGCTTCTTGAATATCTAAAACAGAGTTATCTTTTAAAAACTTCATAAACTACCCCTTTCACAAAAGATATTATAACTTAAATGTCTTTTTTTAGCAACTTATTATGTTTATAAATTATATTTATTTTTTTAATATATATTAGTGATTTAACTATATAAAAGGAAAAGCCTCAGTGCTTTACACTGAGACTTTTCTATATGAAAATTAGGATTAGTTAGTTGTGGTTATTTCGTCATAACTTTGCTTATTTTGTTTATGCGTCGTCTTCTTCGTCGTCGTCTTCGTCTTCTTCGTCTTCATCATCTTCATCTTCGTCATCGTCTTCGTCTAATGCATCTTCTTTTTCGATAACTTTATATTTCCCGTCTTCTTCTATTTCATATTCATAAATTATGTTTCCAGCTTCATCTGTTGTTTCAGTAATCTTGATTTCGCCTTGTACACCATTTACTTCATATTGTAATTTGTATTCGATTTCGTCATCTTCTGTTTCCATTTTGAATTCATAATAATTTCCTTCTTCAAAGATTTCGATTTTGTATTCGTCTTCTTCTTGTTCGATTTCAATTATTACATTAGAAGTAACGCCATTAATTTCTTTTGTGATTTCAAATTTAATTTCTGTTTCGTCTGATTCTGCTTCTAATTCATAAGAGATAGTAATTTTGTCGTCGCCGTTCATAGCAACTAAAACCATTTTACTTTCAGTTTCATCTTCATCGTCAGCTTCATCGTCAGCTTCATCTTCGTCATCATATTCGTCTTCGTCGTCTACTTCATCTTCATCGTCTTCGTCATCATCAACGTCATCATCTGTTTCAGCTAATTGAGACGCTGTATCTTCTGTAGTTGCTTCATCTGTAGTTGCATCTTCAGTAGTTGTATCTTCAGTAGTTGTATCTTCATAAGTTCCATCACCTGTAGTTGCATCTGCAGTTGAATCTATAATTTCATCTTCAGTAGTTACTTCATCTTCATCGTCTTCTTCAGTTTCAGGTACATATAATTCATCCATACCCTCTAAAGTTGAAGTTGCTACTACAACGTATTCTACACCATCAATGATAAATATTCCGTTAATTTCACTGTTTAATAGATCAACATTGTAATATAGTTTATATTCATCTTGATTAACATTAATGTTTAATAGATAATCAAATTCTGGTCTGTCTGATGTTTGGTTTTCTACACTGCCAAATTCTTCAGGACCATTTGTCATAAATGTTTTTAATAAACTTAAATATTCATTTACACCTTCAAGGTTTTCTTCAACTTCAGTTTCATCCATTGGTTCAGTTGTTGTTTCAGATAATGGTATAAAACTAAGTGGTTGTGTTGTATCCTCAGGTGCGTTCATATCTAAAAAGTTTGCTGATAAATATGATAAGGTTGCTAAAGAATCTTTACTTGATAATACTTTTGATTGTGTAAGGTCACCTTCACTTATGCCCAAAGCTGAACAACTAGCAAATGCTATACCTGTAAATAATACTCCAATAAATACTAATAATTTTTTCATTTTTTTGCCCTCCTGTTTTCTCTTTCATTAATATATACAATTAATGTGTTGATAATTCTCAAAAATACTTAATTTATATTTATTCTTCTTCTGAGTCGTCGTCTTCATCATCTTTAGTATCTTCTTCTAATTCAGTATCTTCTTCGTCTTCAGTGTCTTCTTCAGTGTCTTCATCATCTTCTATGTCTTCTTCACCTTCATCGTCTTCTTCGTCTTCTTCGTCTTCTTCATCTTCTTCGTCTTCATCATCTTCATCATCTTCATAGTCATCTAATTCAATATCTTTTTCAATACCATCTTCTTCTATATGATAATTGTAGACATATACATTGTTTATTAATTGCTCTGTAATATAGGCTTCGCCTTCAGTACCATCAATTTCATATTCTAAATAATAGTAATATGAATCAGTTTCAATAATCTTTTCTAGTAAATACTCATTATCACCTTCTGAAATTTCAACTTTTACTTCATCTGCTTCAAAAGAAATCTTAACTTCTTTTTCAACATATTCAGAATTAATATATTGTTCAATTTCATAAGTTTTTTCACTTTCTTCAGAATCAACTTCAGCCTTATAATCTACTTTAATATAATCTTCACCTGAACTAGCTAGTAATTCTAATTCTATTTCTTGATCAGTTTTATAGATAGTTCCAGTTACTATTAAAGTAATATCTCCAACAACTAATTCTCCGGAAATAATTGAATCCTCAATTGCTAATCTAAATACATAGTTTTTCTTACCTATTAGATAATTTATCTCTAATTGATATTCACTATTTTCAAGTTCAACAACTTGAAAATCGGAAAAATCTTGATCATCGATAAATGGTTTTAACATATTGAAATAGTAATTAAACTCATCTGCTTTTGTATCAAACTTTGTAGTATTTTGTGCTAAAGCTAATTGTTGAATTGAATTACCTAAACTATTAATAATAATGTTTCCTGAGATATAAGATGTTTCAACTAATTTTTGTTGGTCATAATTAGAAAGTGTAGTAGCTGTAGGTACATTAGGGTTATAATTTGTGTCGCCAGAATTAAATAATAATGAAAAACCAACAATAACTACTAATACTACTGACATAAATGATAATGCATAACGAACATTTCTACGTTTAAAGATAGAAAAGATTGAATGTTTTGCTTCAACGTTTTCTAATACATAAGAAATCGTGCGATTTTTAGCTTGGTTGATTCTTGTTTCATCTAATTCACGATTATATTTATTCATTTATGTCCACCTCCTGTTTAATTTTTTCAACACTAGACTTTAAAGCCTTATAAACGGTCTTTAAAGGAATTTTTGTTGTAATGGATATCTCTTTAGGGGAGAGATTCGAAAAATAATGTAGCGACATGATTTCGAAGTGTTTTGGCTTTAATACTTTATGCATAGCTTCGATAATCCGATTCATCTGTTTTTCTTTAGTTATTTCTTCGAAAACATCGGTTTTACTTTGATTAAAAGCATCATCATATTCATAAGTAAACTTATTAAAACGATTTGACTTTTTCTTTAAATGATTTAATGTGTAATTTGATGTTATCCGGTAAAGCCAAGTTCTAAAACTTGCTTTATTTGAATCAAATTTATTTAATATTTTATAAACTTTAAAAAAGATCTCTTGTAATAAGTCTTCGGTAGTATCATAATTATTGGTTAAATTATAAACATATTTAAACAATTCCTTATAATACTTATCCATTAAGAACCTATATTCATCTTTTTCGCCATCTAAAATTCTTTTTATAATTAATTTGTCATCCATAAGCGATCTCCTGTGAATTATATATATTAATAGTTTACCACAGGGAAAAATATAACCAAATAATTCGTTCACTTATATATACAAGTTAATCCCTGTTTTTTCTCAAAAAAAAGACTCAGGAATTTTCCTGAGTTTTTTATGACTAAATAAGTGATGTTTTTTTTATGCCAGTAATAAACTTAAATATAACATAAAAAGAAAACAATGTTAACGCTAAGAAAATACTTATCTCAACAATATTTGCGCCTTCATCTAAAGCAAGTTGCATAATACCCATTGCACTAACTGCGGTAAATAAGGCAATACCTTTTAATAATAATACGCCTGCTAATAAATAGCCCCATGCTTTATCATTTGCAAGCAAGTAAGCCCCTAAGAATGATAAAGGAACAATAAAGCCTAAATCAAAGACTTGAATAACTAAAGTTGAATAAGATTCTAATCCAACTGGAATCTCATTCAATAATAATGCCGGACCAATTCTACCTAACCACATAGCTAATAACATAAAGCCTGTAAAAAGCAAAAAGATAACAATTAGTTTTTTTGAAAAATCTTCTTTAAAAGATATTTTTATTTTTTCAACATCAATTCGCATAATTGCTAAAACAAAAGTAAAGAAACTCATTGAAAAGATAATCACATAAACTAAAAACAAAGCATTAAAATGACTTAAGAAACTATATGTACCATAAGAATATAAAAAGTATCCTACCATACCTAAGTGAAGCAGAGTCCATCTCACAGAATTTGTTGTTAATTTAATTGTTGAATAAATTAATAAAGGTATAGCAATCACTAAAGTAACAAAGTCTTGGGCAATTGCTTGTAAAGCAACGCTTACTGTATCAAATGCATAAATTCCTTTACCATATAAAAATACCTCTTCTCCTCTAATTGTAATAAAAGAAATTTCTTCATAATCACCAAATGCTAATACACCAACTAAAGCAGCGATAAATGCTAAAAAAGCAATTATAAAACTCATAATTTGTATTTTAGTTAATCTCATAAAAAAGCCTCCTAAATAAGTTCTTATCTATATTTTACTTTATCAAGCAAAATATTTCAAAACAAAATTATTTAAACTAGTTTTTTAATGACTTACTCTTTTTAAAAATTCTAATGTTCTTTTGTTCTTAGGCTTAAGAAAAAGTTCTTCAGGTGTACCTGATTCATAAACTATTCCTTCATTCATAAAGATAACCTTATCAGATAACTCTCTAGCAAAATCCATTTCATGGGTCACTATCAACATAGTAATACCGCTTCTAGCGAGTTTTTTCATAACTTCTAAAACTTCACCAACCATTTCTGGATCTAAGGCACTTGTCGGTTCATCAAAGAGAATAATCTCTGGATCCATCATTAAGGCTCTAGCTATAGCAACTCGCTGTTTTTGTCCGCCGGATAAATGTTTAGGTGCTTTATTTTGAAACTCTTTCATTCCAACTTTATCTAAAGTCTTTAAAGCTTTTTCTCTTAAAAAAGTTTTATTTTGCTTTAATACTTTTTTTGGAGCTAACATTATATTTTCAATTACAGTTAAATTCTCAAACAAATAAAACGATTGAAACACCATCGTTATTTTTGTGCGTAATTTTTGAATAGCTTTTTGCGTTTGGAAATAATTTTTATCATGAAACAAGATTTCACCACTACTTGGTCTTTCAAGATAGTTTATTGACCTTAACAAGGTCGATTTACCTGAACCTGAAGATCCAATTATACTGATGATCTCACCTTGGTTAACTTCTAAATTTATCCCTTTTAATACTTCTTCATTTCCATAAGCTTTATGTAAATCAATAATTTTTAATAGACTCATAGCTAACCTCAATTCGAACTCACTAAATCAACTGGTTTCATATCCATTTTTTTCTCAATATACTTTAAAATAGCTGATACAGTATAAGTTAAAAATAAATAAATTAATGCAACAATTGCATATGCCTCTAATTGCCGGTAATGCATACCAGTAATTTTTTTAGCTTGATTAAAGAGTTCAAAAATTCCAATCACTGATAAAACTGCTGTATCCTTGATATTTATCACAAACTCATTACCAATTGCTGGCATTGCGTTTTTAATTGCTTGGGGAAAAATAACAAACAACATAGTTTGTGAATAATTTAAGCCAACACTAAAAGCAGCTTCTGTTTGGCCTTTGTCAATTGATTGAATACCCCCACGAATAATCTCAGCAATATAAGCCGCGGTATTTAATGAAACTACAAAAAGACCACATAAAAGTGGATCACCAAAAAGACCAAACCCATACCAAAAGAAACTCGCTTGAACTATCATTGGTGTTCCTCTAAATATAGTAATATAAATAGCACTAAATTTATTAAAGAATATTTTAATTAAACTCATTAACTTATTATCTTGTTCAGTAACTTTAATTAACCTTGAAGTCGCTAAAAACAAAGCAAGGATAAATCCAGCAATAGTACCCACTAATGATATACCTAAGGTTAATATAGCTCCTTCAAAAAACATTTTTCCATAAGTTACAATTGTATAAATTGAACCACCTAAAAATGAATCAGGAATAACCGGAATTATTTGTCCATAATAAACTTTTGTAAAACTATCACCTTGATAATTAAAAGTAGCATTAATTACAAAAGCTTGTTCCCCCTTTAATACAGAAGGTAAATCAATAACTTCTACTTTTATAACTTCTATATCACCTGTTCTTAAAGTTATCGTTTCAGTCTCATCATTTATTAATAAATAATCTGATTCAATCGAATAAGTTATAGAAACATCACTATAATTAACCGGCAGATAAAAATCTGCGGTTAATCTATTTAGTTTATCTACTGTTAATGTTTGATAGTTATATGAGCTATAAAAGCGAATATTATCGATTGCTTCTTGAATAACTAAATTATCAGTTGAATTAGTTTCTGGTTCTAACGCGTTGCTTCTAGGAAATATTTGGACAATAATCCCAAAAGCAAGCGCAAACCAAAAAACTTTTTTTAAGACACTTCTCATATTTAAGGTTGTCTCGAAAGCGCCTCAGTCATCATCGCTTCAAAATCTTCATTACTTAATTCAGCTAAAACTTGATTTATAGCAATTAATAAATCACTATCAGCTTGTCTTAAGGCAATCGCTACAGCACTATCTTCATAAGCAACATCAAAACCATTTCCTTCAGAAAATTCAATATAGGTTAATTCTGGATTAGATTCAACTAAAGCAAGGGCAACAGGTAATTCTAAAATAGTTAAATCATAAGTTCCTTGTTTGATAGCTGTAACAATCGTTGGAACATCTCCTAATGGATCTAAATGATTAGCTCCAGTTAATTGAACAACTAATGAATCATAAATAGTCGACATTTGCGCAACTACATCTGCCCCACTAAAATCAGCTATTGAAGTTGCGTAAGCAAATTCAGAATCACTTCTTAAAACTACAACATGAGTTGATTGATAATATTCACTTGTAAAACTAACTGTCTCTGCCCTCTCAGCTGTCGGGCTCATACCAGCAATAATCAAATCAATTTCACGTGAAGTTACAAGTGAAGGAATTAATCCCTCCCATTCAACTGCTTTAATCACTAAATCCATATCTAATTCACTAGCAACATAACTAGCAATCATTACATCATAACCATCTACGTAGTTATTTGTTCCATCAATTGGAACTGCGCCTTCATAAGCATTAGCTTCGCTTACAGTCCAATTAAAAGGAGCGTAAGCTGCCTCCATACCAACAACTAATGTTTCTCTTGCCTCCGTTGAAGTTTCAACATTACTGCTTGTATTACAGCTAATAAGTAAAACTCCTAAAAATAATACCATAAAACTAAAAATAATTTTTTTCATCTTAATCCTCCTTAGATTTTTTGCGTAAAAAAAGCGTCCATCAAGACGCTTTAGTTAATCTAAGTTGACAACTAGCGCCACTATCAATAAATTGATAGGAGTGTTACAGGTATTCCCTGTAGCCCCACACATAAGATATGTCTATCATAATGCATTCGGCGATGGTTGCCTTTCTTATAGTTCATAGCCTACCGGCTCCCTATAATACTAATCTACATCGCTACCTCTAAAGTTTGATGAAGTTTTTTTTCTTACTTGCCTAATTATAAAGATGTTATTACAAATAGTCAAGAATATTTTTAATGTAAGTGTTTTCTTTAGCTGTCTTTCTTAAGTTGTAAATGCTTTTTAATCAATAGAAAAGTTAAATGAATAAGCGATATTACTGTAAATACTATAAACAACCATTTTAATAAACTAGCTCCTTGCATAATATAAACAAGTGTAGGTATCTCTTTTGGAAAGATAGCTACATTAACCGTAGAAAAGATATTTTCTAAATAATCCGTTATAACAGCTAATAAAGCAAATGAAAGCATCCAGTTATAATATTTCTTTAGCTTTTCCATTAGATATATTAAAAGTGTCATAAAGAATAAACCATAAACCAAAGGATATACTAAATCAAAGGTCCAACGTAATAATATATATAAATTTCTTCCGCTCTCACCATATTCTTCCATCAATAAATAAAAAGTCCTAGATGAATAAAAAAGCATTGTATCAGGTGATTCTAAAACCCCTATATAATGATTGTTAAGCCAATTAATAGTTGGCAAAACTATTATCATAAACAACACAAAAAATATCGTTGAGATTAATAATGTTTTTTTACTTACAAAAAAGTCTCTACTAAAAAATGAATTCAAAGTTTATCCACCTCACAAAATAATATTATTTAGTTAATTCTATCAATAAAGCACGCTCTAAAATTGTCTTATTTACAATCGTTTTTAATAACCCTGCAAACACACCAATTGTAAGTGAAACCCCAACAAAACCCATTCCTATCAGAATTAAACCTGGCGCATCATCTAAATTAGCTATTATATAAACAACTGGTAAGTCAATTAAGAATAATAAAGCAATAATAAAAGCACTAACCTGAATAAAGAATAAAGATTTTATCGTTGAATCAGAATAAGTTTTTTCACTATCAATATTCACTAATAGTTTATATCCATGATATAAACTTAGTATATATGGAATAGCCATTAAATATACGCTTATTAAAATAACAAAGATATATTTTACATAAACAGAATCACTATTAAAGCCTTCGATAAATGATAATGGAAATTGATAAAGGCATAAAAACAATATTGGTACTACAGCTATTATTGTAACTATTTTTAAAAATAAAATTTGATAATGCTTCATTAGTTAATCACCTTAAATATTTGTCTTTTTTTCTAATCTAAAAATTCAGATTTAGTTAAAACTTTGTTAATAAATATATCTACTAATTTTGGGTCGAATTGAGTTCCTTTATATTTAATTAACTCTTCTTTAGCCTGCTCAACACTTAACGCATCCCGGTAAGGCCTGTTTGAAGTCATAGCCTCATAAGCATCAGCTATACAAATAATCCGGGCTTGTAAAGGAATGTCTTCACCTTTTAAACCTTCAGGATAGCCTTTACCATCAAAATGTTCATGATGTAATAAGGCGTTTTCAGCTAATTCAGAATATTCATCTGCGGCTCTTAAAATCATATAGCCATTTCTAGTATGTTCCTTAATAATTTCATATTCTTCTTTTGTTAGTTTTCCTGGTTTATTTAGGATTTTATCTGGAATTGATATTTTACCAATATCATGGAATAATCCTGACATCTCTAATTCAGTTAATTCATCTCTATGCATTTTTAAAGCTTTACCAATTGCTTTTGAAATCTTACCAACACGCTCAGAATGGGTTCTCTCTAAGGCGTGCTTATCGGTTAAAGTTTTAAGGATAGCTTGAATTGTATGATTTCTCGCACTAGCTCCATCAGCTAGTTTAAACTTATACATTATATTCTCAGCTGTTTTTAATACTTCTGATATATCATCATCTTTATCTTGCTTTAGAGCATAGCCAATTGATACAGATAAAGTAATATTTTGAATCTTATGATTTGAAATTTCAAGATTAATTTTTTCTTTTAAATTTTCTAATTCTTCAACTGAAGTATTATCAACAATTACCGTAAATTCATCGCCACCAATCCTAGAAACTATTCCTCTATCATTAATAACTTTCATCATAGATTTAGCACTTTCTTTTAATACTAAATCACCAACTTCGTGACCATAAGCATCATTAATTATCTTTAAACCATTAACATCAATCATCATTACTCCTAATGGATAATGTTCGAAACTATCAAGTGAAGCGAATTTTTCAGTAAAGAATCGGCGATTATAAAGACCAGTTAGATAATCATGTAAACTCAAGAACTCAATTTCTCTTTGTTTTTGTTTTTTCTCAGTCACATCTCTAAAAACTAAAATAACACCAATTAATTTTCCTGCTTGATTTCTAATAGGAGCTGCGCTATCTTCAATAATTTTATGTTCTTTAGTTTTTGTAACTAAAACTGTATGATTTTCTAAATGGATAGTTTTTCCAGTTTCAAGTACTCTTTTTACTGGACAAGGTATCTCTTTTTTTGTTGTTTCATTATGAATATTAAAGATATCACTAAATAACTTACCTTTAACTTCTGCTTTCGAAAAACCGGTAACCTCACTAGCAATATCATTAAAAGCGTTTATTTTGCCAAATTCATCAGTTGAAATAACTGCATCACCAATCGCAAGTAATGTAGCTTCTATTTTTTCTTTTTGGATAAAACTCTCTTTAGCACTTTCTTCTAATGATTGTTCAAGTTTTTTTCTTAAAGTATCATCAATTACTGTCGAAATATATAAATCTCTATTTGGTAAAGGCGTATTATAAGCCGTTACGTATTTAACGACTTTACCATTCTTAGTAATCGGAATATCTTTCCATACCATTTTATCAGGATTATTCGAGGCAATATCTGCGAGTATCTTCTTTTTGATTTCTTTTCTGAATTTTTCATCTTCATAAACAACCTCGGCAAAATCACCTTCCTTTAAAGCTTTTATAGTAGTATTATAAATTTTAGCAAAATTGTCATTAATATATTCAAAATTAACTTCAGGTTTAACTGAATTAACCGCAATACCAATTGGCAAATTATCCATAACTGCTTGTAATAACTCTTTTGACTTTTTAAGCTCTTCTTCTATTTTAATAAAATCATTAATGATTTCAGTATAAACAATTATTCCACCAATCTCGCCAAACTCATCATACCAAGGTCTACATTCCCATCTAGTAATTTCTCTTTCACCATCTTCTCTAATCCATTCATCTCTATCTGCGCTTAATACTTCACCTTTTAAAGCTTTTTGATGTACATCACGCCATTTTTGCGGTAAATCTGGAAAAACATCATAATGATGTTTGCCAATAATATCTTCTTTTATATTATATTGTTCTAAATAATGTTTACTAACATAAATATAATTTAAATCCTTATCATGAACAGCGATACCGCTATTCATATGATCAATAACATAATCCATTAGATTATGATAATATAATATTTTATCTTTTAAATTACGTTTATCAGTAATATCAGTATGAGTACCACTCATTAAAACTGGCCTACCTGATTTATCCCATTCAGTTACTTTGCCTCGGTCATTAACCCAAATATAATGACCGTCTTTATGTTTCATCTTAACTTCTATATCATAGTATTCTTGTTCTTTATTAAACACTTTTTGGATTTGTTCATTTGATTTATCTAAATCTGTTTTATAAGTTAAGCTCTCCCATGTTTTAGATGTTATCGGATTCAATTCTTCTTTAGTATACCCTAGCATCTCAGCCCAACGATCATTAACAATTACTTCATTAGTTTTTAAATTCCATTCCCATGAGCCAATTCTAGTCGCTTCAATAATATTATTTAATCTTTTACTAAGGTTTTTACGTAAATGTAAGACATAAATAAGTAAGAACATTACTCCTAATTGAATCACACTAGTAAAAACCGCATCAACAGGAAAAGTTTCTAAGGTAATAGCATCATAACTTACATGAGCAATAATTAAAATAATAGTAATTGGCATAACCCATTTGTAGTAAAAAATCACACCAATAATTATTTGAACTAATAATAATTGTGCAACAATTATGTGATAATCTTCTTTAATGTTATAAACAAATAACATTAATAGCATAAAAGTTCCGATAATAATACCTAACCAACCATATTGTTTTTCGTTCAAAAGAATCACCTTCCCTAAAATTACTATTATTTATTTAATTATAGCAATTTTTAGATAAAAAAGGAAACCAATAAGAAAATAATATCAATATTTTTAAAACAACTCTTATAGTGAAACCATATTTAATTCTCACATTAAAAAATACCTACCAAATTTTGGTAGGTGTAAATATTTATTATGATTTTTTGATTGAAACTCTATTCAACAATAATAATATCAGCTATTTCTTTTAGATTATATTCTTTAATATATCTATTTTCTCTTGGTAGCCAATCTTGCTTAAATTGCTTAACTAAACTAGGTTTATTTCTCGCTTTAATTCTTGATATTTGTTTTTCTTCATCAATTAACATCAATACTTTTAAATCATAAATTGCTTGAAAGTCTGGTCTTAAAGCATAAGCTCCTTCTATAATATATACCTGACAATCATTATTTACATATTCTTCAGTCATAGTTTTAGTTTGACAGTCATATAAATGATATGTAAAAGATCTATTATTTTGTAATGGCTTAATAACTTCAGAAGTAAATCTTTCATAATCAATGAAACCAGCTATTTCATAAAGCCTTTTTTTAGTTCTTTGATAATCTTGTAAAAAGAAATCATCCATATGAATAATACTAACTTTATATTCATTTCCTAATGCATTAGCAAGACTTGTCTTGCCTGAAGCTGCCATACCATCAATACCGATTATAATTGTTGGTTTTGTCTTTAATAAGCAATCAATTTTTTGTTTAAGAAAAGTCAAACTATCTTTAGCTAAAATCATTAGGCATACCGCTCGCTTTCATTAATCCTTTCAAGCGCAAATACAATTAAAGGAATTGCGATAAGCTGAAAAATAATTCCTGGTAAGGATGTAATAAATGCTGCGCCAATAAATGCCGAAAAACTATAAGCATTGCCATTAAGTCCTAAAAGAATTACATTAGCAATCCCAAATACAGCCCGACCAGCAAGCATCGCAATAATTAACGAATTATAAATACTAAAAATATTCTTTTTAAATGCTCTATAAAGAATAC
>JAIPGD010000073.1 GCA_021736305.1 Candidatus Izemoplasma sp. | reverse complement strand
AACATAATTTAAATCATTTATAGTTAATTGATTTCTTTTTAGTAAAGTTTTAATAGTTTTCGGCATAATTCTTGTCGCAAATTTAAACACATCATTACCCTTCATATGAATGTGATCTTGTTGGCTAATAGCATTTATGCTTGGATTTTTAATTTCTGGGTTCTTGTAATATAGTAGCATATCTTCATCGCCTTTTGAACCGGTTATAATATCTTTTATTTGATTTGTTTTACTTTTGCCAATCACCATAGCTCCAGCTCCATCACCAAAAAGTACACAAGTGTTTCTATCTCGCCAATCGGTTAATCTAGATAATGTTTCAGCTCCAACGATTAATGCATTATTATAAGCGCCGCTTTTAATCATTTTATCTGCTATTTGCATAGCATAGATAAAGCCACTACAAGCTGCATTTATATCAAAAGCAGTTATGTTTTCAATTTCAAGTCTAGCTTGCAAAAGATTAGCAACTCCTGGAAATGCAAAATCAGAAGTTACAGTTGCGACAATAATTAAATCAATTTTGTTTTTATTGATTTTAGCAGTTTCAATTGCATTAAGCGCTGCTTGATATGCTAAATCAAGCGTACCTTCATTTGTTACTATATGTCGTTCTTTAATACCAGTGCGCGAATATATCCATTCATCGTTAGTATCAACGAATTCTTTTAAGTCATCATTTGTTAATGTTTTATCAGGAACATATTTACCTGTTCCCAAAATCTTTGTGAATATCATTTTTGATTCCTCCTAGATTATCGTAATTAAACCTTTGTAAGAAACCATAATTACGAGTTTTAGTATTTCTTTGATAGTAGAGTTCAATTCCACTAAGTCTTTTTAATTTATTATAGGTTTCAACAATTGCTTTTTTTGTTTCTGTAAATACCTTTTCTTTATCAAAATGTGCTCCACCAGGAGGTTCTTTGATAATTTCATCGATAATTTGAAAATCTTTTAAATCATAAGCGGTTAATTTCATAACTTCAGCTGCTTGAGCAGCTTTTGAAGCATCCTTCCATAAGATACTAGCATAACCTTCAGGACTAAGAATTGAAAATATAGAATTTTCAAGCATTAACATTTTATTTGCAAAACCAATTGCGAGTGCACCACCACTCCCGCCTTCACCAATAATAACTGTGATAATTGGTACAGTTAGTTTACTCATTTCCATTAAGTTCATTGCGATTGCTTGACCTTGGCCTCTTTCTTCAGCGCCTATACCAGGATAAGCTCCAGGTGTATCAATTAATGTAAGAATTGGTCGTTTGAATTTTTCTGCTTGTTGCATAAGTCTTAAGGCTTTACGATAACCTTCGGGATGTGGCATTCCAAAGTTTCTTTTAATATTGTCTTCAGTAGAAGAACCTTTTTGTTGAGCGATAATAGTGAAAACATTACCTTCAATTGTTCCGATACCACCGATTATACTTGGATCATCACGAAATAATCTATCACCGTGAAGTTCAATAAAATCAGGTGATAGGTAGTCAATAAATTCTTTTGCTTTTGGACGTGATTGATGACGAGCAAGTAATACCCGGTCCCAAGCAGTTAGTTTAGTCATTTCATTTAGTTTGAAATTCTCGATTTCTATTTTTAGTTTTTCAACACTTTTTTTATTGCCTAGCCCATCGATTTGTTTTTCTAAGGCGCTAAGCTTTTTTTCTTTTTCTAAGATATTCATCTATTATACCCCCTATGGAAGGTAAGCAATTTAGCAAGGACATTCTTTAAGTCTTTACGATGAACTACTTTATCAATGAAACCTTTTTCAAGCAAAAACTCAGAACGCTGAAATCCATCTGGAAGTTTTTGTTTTATGGTTTGTTCGATTACTCTTGGACCAGCAAAACCAATTAATGCATTAGGTTCAGCTAAAATAATATCTCCTAAAGAAGCGAAACTTGCATTAACCCCGCCAGTTGTTGGGTGGGTTAAAACACTGATATATAACAACCCCATTTTTGAATGTTTGGCAACTGCTGCACTTGTTTTTGCCATTTGCATTAAAGAGAAAATTCCCTCTTGCATTCTCGCGCCTCCAGAAGCACAGAAGATAATAACCGGTAAGCGTTTGTAGATGGCATATTCAAATGTCTTAGTTACTTTTTCGCCAACAACACTTCCCATACTACCCATTAGAAAATAACTGTCCATAACGCCGATTACACATGGTTTTGAGTTAATCTTACCATAACCATATATATAAGCTTCATCTAAATGGGTATTTTTTTTATATTCTCTTATTTTTTCTTCATAGCCTTTTTGAAAAAGTGGATTTAAAGTAATAAACCCAATACCTTTTTCAATAAATGTATCGTTATCAACTATATAATTAATTCTATCGATTGCTCGCATTCTAAAATGATTTCCACAATGCGAACAAATATAATCATTTTTTATGTTTGTTTTTTTATTAATTGTTCTCTCACAAGTTGGACATAGTTCATATAAACCTTTTGGTACATCCATTTTTTGGGCCTTAATAAAAGGTCTGTCTTCATGAAAAGTATTTAACTTTTGTTTTAATTGTTTGCGTTTGCTAATAGATTTACCGATGTCATTCATAATCATCATACTCCAATAAAGCCTCAATATTTAATTCAATGAATGTGGTATTAAAGTTGCCTTTAATATATTTAGGATTATTAATAATCATGTATAAAAATGATTGATTAGTATCAATACCTCTAATTACCAATTCTTCTAGAGCTGCTTGCATTTTTTTGATTGCTTCATTACGAGTTTCACCATGAACAATCATTTTTCCAATCATTGAATCATAATGCGGTTGAATAATTGAACCAGTATAAAGAAAACTATCAAACCGTATTCCTGGGCCTGAAGGCATATGTAAAAGCGATATCTCTCCAGGATTAGGTCTGAACCCGTGTTTTGGATTTTCAGCGTTTAAACGACATTCAATACTATGACCTCTAAAAATTATGTCTTTTTGTTTATATTTAAGTTTTTCACCAGCAGCTATTTTAATTTGTTCTTTAACAATATCAATACCTGTTATCATTTCTGTAACGGGATGTTCAACTTGAATTCTTGTATTCATTTCAATAAAATAAAAATTATCATCAGCTAATAAAAACTCAATTGTTCCAGCATTTTCATAGTTTACTGATTCACAAGCTTTGATTGCTGCTTGAGCCATTTTTTCTCTAATTGATTGGTTAATTAAACTAGGTGCTTCTTCAATGACTTTTTGATTGCGTCTTTGAATGCTGCAATCACGTTCACCTAAATGAATTGTGTTACCATATTTATCACTTAACATTTGAAACTCAATATGTTTAGGGTTTTCTAAGAACTTTTCTAAATACATAGTACCATCGCCAAAGGCATTTTTTGCTTCGGTTTTAGCAGTAGCAAAAGCAGTAGCGAATTCATCCATACTATAAGCAATACGCATACCACGTCCCCCACCACCTGCACTAGCTTTAATGAGGATAGGAAAACCAATATCTTGAGCAATTATTTTTGCGTTTTCTAAATCTTTTACACAGCCTTCACTTCCAGGTACAACAGGAACATCAGCTTTTATCATAAGTTCTCGAGCCTTAGATTTATCGCCCATTTGTCTGATAGTTTTACTTTTAGGACCGATAAAGGCAATACCAACAGTCTCACATAATTCAGCAAATGCTGCGTTCTCACTTAAAAAGCCGAATCCAGGGTGAATGGCCTCGGCACCTTTATTTATCGCTGCAGTAATTATGTTTTCCATGTTGAGATAGGACTCGCTACTTTTAGCTTTCCCAATACAAATAGCTTCATCAGCTAATTGTACATGTAAACTATCTTTATCAACTTCACTATAAATAGCAATTGTTTCTATACCCATATACATACAAGTTCTAATTATTCTAACAGCGATTTCTCCACGATTAGCGATAAGAATTTTTTGAAACATTACAATGCCTCAATTTCCATTATGGGTTGTCCAAATTCAACCATTGTCTCATTGGGTATATTTATTTTCTTTATGATACCTGAGATTGGTGATCTTATTTCATTCATAACTTTCATGGCTTCAATGATACATAAAACATCACCTTCATGAACTTTTTGATTTAAGTTAACGAAGGGTGGATTATCTGGAGATGATGAATTGTAAAAGGTTCCTACAAGTGGTGATTTAACAAATGTATGATTATTTTCTTCCGCTTGTTTTGTTGTTTGAGAAGTAGTCTCTTGAACAGAGGTTACGGGATTTACAACACTTGTAGGACCACTGTTTTTTTCCATTTTAACAGTGAAATCATTTTCGCTAATCTCTAATTTTTGGATTGTTGATTTTTCAAATTCTTTGATAATTTTTCTAAATAGTTTTATATCCATAAATTGACCTCTCAAATAAGAATTTGATGGGTTTATTCTTTTTTAGCTTTTTCAATATAATCAACGATTTGTTTTACTGTTTTTAAATCATTAGCATCTTTATCTGCGACAGTAATGCCAAATTCATCTTCAATTGTCATGATTAATTCAACAGCATCTAATGAGTCTGCGCCAAGATCTGAAATCAAATCAGCATCAAGAGTAACAATCTCTTCATCAACACCTAAATCCTGAACAATTATTTTTTTAAGTTTGTCAAAAATCATAATAATTTTGCCTCCTTTTTAATATGAAAATTTTTCTAAATTCTAACACCTTTTTTAAGCTCTGTCAAGGTATTTTGATATTCAAACTATTTTAAATTAAAATAATTTTTTAACTATAAAAAATAATCAAAATGTTTAAGCCCTACATCTCTTGATATTTAGAAGGTGCTACGAAAAAATAAGCCAATAAAAAATATTTTTTTAAATATAAAAAAAAATAACTGTTTACTCTTGAACGAATAAACAGTTAGATTTGTTAAATATATTTTTTTATGTATTTGATTTTTGGTTTTCTTTGTTTGAATACATAGATTTTTCTGCTTTATCTAACAAAGTATGGATATCTTCATCCTTTGTTTTTCTGATTGCTGAACCAGCAGCAAATTCAACCTTTGTTCCATCAATTAAATTGTTTTTACCAAAATTGATAATGTCATTTTTATATTTATTTGTTTCTTTAATTGTTGAGTCATAGAAGATTACTAAAAATTCATCACCGCCAAAGCGGCAAACATAACCTTTAGGTTCACAGATGTCTTTTAAGACATTTGCGGCTTTTATTAATACAGTATCGCCTTTACGATGACCGAGTTCATCGTTAACCTGTTTAAAATTATTTAAATCAATAAACAATAGTCCAACCTCTAATGTATTGTTCTTTGTTATTTTGTCAAATTCATCATTAATGAAAGATCGATTATAAACATTTGTTAATGGATCATGATGAACTAAATATCTAAGGTTTTTTTGAGTAGTTATTAATTCTTCATTTTGGCGATGATAATGAACTTGAAATAATGAAATTCCAATTAGTAGACCAAACATTCCAAATACCATATATCCCCAAGGGGTAAACCAAGTATAAAAGGCGAGGAATGGATAAATAAATATCATAACCGCAAAAATTAAAATTGTCACTCCAACTATTTTCATATAAATTAGTTTCTTTAAGTAAAAGTTAATTCCAATAATTAAAACAAACATTGAATATCCCCAGTAAGCTATTAATACTCCCCAACCAATTAGATCAGCGAAAATAATCGATAGTATTATTAAAGTATATAAAACAACTATATAGCTATTAAGCCTTTTAGGTTGTTTAAGTTTTAAAAAGGTAGAGCCACCTTTATAAAAGAAATAGCCCGCAGAAATAATAAAGATTGAAAAAATTCCAATCATAAATGGTTTATCGTAATAGAAAGAATGAAATAATATTATATAAGATAGTGAGACTAAAAGCCAATATATTAGCCATTGTTTTAAATAGGCCTTTTTTTGAACAAGAAATAAGTTTAAAGTAAATAAAGCTAATATAAATGCTCCTGAAAAATAGGAAATGGTAATCCATCTTAAAGTATCTATATCAAAAGTATCTGGCATGATAAACCTCCTTTATAAGTTTAGTTATTCAAATGTATTATACCATGATTATAAACAATGTAAATTTTTTTATGTTTTTGTTCATTAAGTAGAACGTGCCGATAATTTATTATATAATAAATATGATATATTTGCCAATGATAAAGGAGAATTTAATGA
>JAIPGD010000072.1 GCA_021736305.1 Candidatus Izemoplasma sp. | reverse complement strand
GAACGTAGCTATTTCCTTTCTGTACCAGTCCTAAAGGCTGTTGGATGAAAACAAATAGTCTACGATCATTAACAAATATATTATAACACTATAGGTTTATAGGTTTCCTTAAATAACCTAAATCTATTATATAAGGATGTAAAATGTGAAAAAAATACTTATTATCACCATTTATTTATCACTTCTCCTAACAGCTGGGAGATTAGGAAATGTTTCAGCAGATGCTAAAGCTCGAGAACTAGGTTTTGATATCGTTGAAAGTATCTATGGAGAAGCTGTCACTTGGGATGAAGAGATGGCATGGGTTTATTATGATGATAAGGTTGTTGGGTATGGTGAATTTAAAACTGCGGTATATAAAGACCTTACAAATTCAAATTATGGATTAGTTATTTATCAAACTATTGCAGAACCAAGACCAACTAAAATTGATTTTTTTAATACTTTTAATAGCCAAACCAGTTATGTTAGTGCTTTTTCTGATGTAGATGGAGCATATAGATATTTTGGATATGGATATTATGCATCATCATCAGGTTTTGATATGATTCAACCTCAACCAGTAGGTGAACTAAGTTCATCAATTTATTCTGTAGGCATTCAATATAATGGTTCATTTAGCGTTGAAGCATCAATGGAATATGAAATAAATGAACTCAATATTTCGAATTATCATAGCTATGCTGACGATGAGTTTAGTGTTAAATATAATTATTCATGTAAAAATTGGACTTATAGCGATTGTAGTTATCGGGAATCATCACATACTGAACAGATTGGGCTCTTTTTAATAAATTGGGAAGACTCTCCACCAACTACATACAAGGCCTTTATCAATAAAATTAAATTCACAATACAATTTGCAGACGGTTCAGGAAATCCAGCTACTATATTCTGGGCACTAAATCCTCAATCTGCATATAGGTATACAGAAACACTGTTTTAGAATAATAATATGAAAAGAAATGTGATACTTTCATTATTATTTATTGTTGGAAGCATATTTTTATACTTCTGGGTGATACCATACTTTACACAACCAGTTGGGGTACCTCTAGATTTTTATGAAATTTCAGAAAGCTTAGATAAAAGTAATATGGAAATATACTATATAGGAAATGATATTCCATTAAATGAAAGAGTCAGTTATAATGACGTCTATGACATAAATGATATCCCGCTAATAAATGTATCTAATGCAGCGATTATTATTGAGTTTAATGAAAATGATAATTATACTGAAGAAGCTTATAATAGGATAATCAAATTATACAAAGAGTATTGTTATAAAATAATTTTAATTGGATATAATAGTACATATCTAAAGGATATTATAGATCCAGATGATAGTAATGGAGATATCATATTCTTAGATTATTCAAGTTGTCAAGGACCTTATTTTAGTAAGGCTACTAATACACCTAGAGATATTACGAGAGAAAATATTCAATATATTATTACAACATTTTTGGTTAATGAAATTGAAGATTAAATGATTTTCATGAATATCCCTTGTTATAACTGAAAAGCCTTGTAAATAGGCTTTTTTTATTATAAAGTATAACTCAAACACAAATATATTAATTAGAATATTTTTATCTATTTATTTTTTATTTTCTCAGCTGCTAACTCAATATGAATGACAATTTGTTTTCACGATATTTTAGGATTACTTGAATCCCAATATTCATCGATTATAACTTCGAAGTCTTGTTCATACATTACAAACTCCTTTCTAACAAAATTATTAAGGAAATTATACACTTGTAATCTGCATTTTTGGATTGAAAATTTCTGTGTCGGCAGTTCAATTATGTCTCGAGCCACTATTCATTGAAAAGTTAGACACTTTGGTGTCTTTTTTTCATCTAAATTTATAAATATTATATTATAAAAAATATAATGAGTTGTTTTCATGTTTATTTATAAAATAGTTATTTTTTGTAAAAAACATAGCGTTTATCTACATATAACAGAGGAGGTCATAAAACAATGAATTTTTATCAATATAGGTTGAGTTCTAATATTATTTTATAAACAAAAAAGCCCTTTATTATTAGGTTTTTATAGTGTATGATGGTGTCATAAAACATATAAATGAAAGGATGTCAAAATGAAAAATGATACACTATTGTATTTCAGTAAACCCAATGAGTTTCTAGATTTTATTGATTCCTTAAAAATGTATAATGGGTGGACCATTCGTAGCGGAACAATGAATAATCGAGGCGAAACAATTAGAGATCGTTCTTATACTGAAACATTAAGAGAACTCTTCAGGGAAAGAAAATTGTTCCGTAGAAACGTATCAATCGCAGAAATTGTTTCTTGGCTTGATAATTTCGTCTATATGAAACGAATTTTAAAAGAACTTGAAAAACAAGTTGGAACAAAACTTTACAACAAGACCGAGATCTATGTAGAGTATAAAATAAGAATGTCGAAAATGATGCGAATTGATTACATTCTTAAATATGACGATAAAATCTGCTTGTTAGAATTTCGCACATTAGATAATTTCGACAAATTACGCTCAACTTGGAGTAAAAAGAAGACTGAACTATTAATTTACAAGGAATTAATGCAAAACTATATTTTCGGTCATAAGTTTTTAACCTATGCTTTTATTGGGGTGTTTGAGTATCATCGAACAACACCAATTCAAAACCATATTGAACACAATTATAAACAAGTAGAATATTATACTAAGTATTTAAGATTGTTCATGTATGGTTTTTCAGAATAACACTATTAATACCGATTTTTTATGTTATAATGATTTCATAAGTCATAATTAATATGACAACATCGGAGGTGCAATAATAGTGTTTGATATAATTGAGAATTGGAGTTCAATGAATTTTTTCATCTACTTAGGGGTCTTGCTATTTATTGCTAAAATCATCAAAGAGAAAATACCATTTTTGAATAAAATCATAATCCCATCAGCCTTAATTGCGGGAACTATTGGTTTGATTTTGTCAGATGGATTTTTAAATCTTATTCCACTGGGAGAAAATGGAGAACGGTTAGAAATTATTTACAATGTCGTATATCATAGTTTAGCAATTGGCTTCATTGCTTTGACATTAAGAAGGGATAAAACAGAGGCTAACAAAAAGATATGGTCGACAGGAATCATCATTGTGACTACATACTTATTACAAGCAGTTATCGGTACATTTATTGTCTATGTATTCTTTACCGAAATCTTTTTAGGGGCAGGGCTATTATTGCCATTAGGATTTGGACAAGGACCAGGATTAGCAACATCGATTGGTAGAGGATATGCTGAAGGTGTTGGTAACTTGATTGAAGGTGGCGCACTAGGTGCAACCATCGCAAGCATTGGATTTTTGGTTGGTGGTGTAATGGGTGTAACTGTATTAAACTACCTTGCCAGAAAATATCGTTTACAAGTAGACAAATTTCATAGTGAAAAGGCAACAATCAAAGAAACATTTCAAGTTGAGACGACTAAAGAGTTACGCATTTTTGATACATTAACAGTTCAACTTGTTATCATTTTTGTGATTTATGCTTTTGTTTATGCAACACTTGCTGTATTAGAAACGTATCTACCAATAATGCTCGGAGAGTTAGGTCAAACATTTGCTGGTGTATTCCATGGCTTTAACTTCTTGATTGGTATTTTATACGCACTGTTATTTAGAAATATTTTGAAAGGATTTGAAAAGCGTGGTAAAAATGTTAACTTCTTAACCAACAACTACATTTTATCAAACATCAGTTCTGTTGCCTTTAACTTTATGATTACAGCTGCTGTATTAACAATTACCATCAAATCAATTCAAAATTATTGGTTACTTGTTATTGTTCTAGCAACAATCGGAACACTTTCAACATTCGCTTATTTGAGATGGGTAACTAAAAAAGTTTATCACAATGAGTATGAAGTACATTATTTTATCGGTATGTTTGGTATGTTGACTGGAACAGCGTCAACTGGATTAGCCTTATTAAAAGGTGTAGATAGTGATTTTAAATCACCTATCGCGGAAGAAATGGTTGTCGGTAGCGGAACTGCTATATCATTAGCATTACCACTATTTGCCTTATTAATGTTCCCAGGCTTAGCAATTACCAGTGGCAATGAATTTTGGAATTATTTGGTCTTTATCATTCCAATTACATACGGAATTATATTGGTTATATGGTTATTACAAATTAATAAACAAAAATCATAAAGGTTCGATTCTGAACCTTTTTTTGTATTATCTCTTACAAATAACTTAAGCTATGTTAAAATAGTTTTGTACGCATAAAAAGGAAGTGATTACAATGCAAATTTTATTAACAAATGATGATGGTATAGATTCTGATAAATTACAATATACCAAAGATGTATTAAAAGAATATGGTGATGTTTATATTGTTGCACCAAAACAAGAACAAAGTGCTAAGAGTATGTCGCTTACAATTGGTAGTTTTTCATATATCAAAATAAACGAAACAACATATGCTGTTGAAGGCACACCAGTTGACTGCATTAACTTTGCTATTCATGGATTGAAACTCAATCCCGATTTGGTTGTATCAGGCACAAATAACGGATATAATATCGGAATAGACACCAGATATTCAGGCACTGTAGGAGCGTGTTTACAAGCACAGTATTTCAACTTTAAAACACTTGCCTTAAGTGCAGATAAAAGAGGAAATAAAATCTTAAAACAAACGTTAAAAAACACATTAGATTATATCTTTGATAACAATTTGTTGTCTGAATCATACACATTAAATATTAATTTCCCACGTGATAAATTTGAAACATCAAAAGGCATTATCGAAGGAAGAACGTATTATCGTTCATTTGTCTATAAAAGTGTCATGAAAGAAGACAGTTTTTATCCAAATCGACAATATAATCCTGATCAAGAATTCCCTGAAGATACTGATATTTATGCCTATATGCATGGTTTCATATCAATCTGCCCAATTAAAGTATAGTTCTTAGGCTATGCTTTTTTTAATGTGTTTGTTATAATCAAAGTAGGTGGTAAAATGAAATATTTTGTTATTAGTGACATTCATGGTTATTATGATGCAATGATTGAATCTTTAAAAAAAGCAGGCCATGATTTAGAGAATAACAATCATCAATTATTAATCTTAGGTGATATGTTTGATCGAGGCCCACAATCGAAAGAAGTATTAAAGTATCTATATTCTCTGTATCAAAATGGTAAAGCACAATTTGTACTGGGCAATCACGATTTATTCTTAATTGAATTTCTACAAGGTGACTACCGACGAAGTATATTCAACATTCAACATAATGGTTTTGGTAAGACACTCAAAAGTTTATCGCAAATGACACCAGTAGTAGATAATTTAGAAGAAATCCATACCTATATTCTTCAACAATACCCTTATTTACTAGACTGGTTAACAGGATTTAACAACTTTATTGAAATCGATAACTATGTCTTTGTACACGGTGGCATTGATTCACACAAAGGCGATTGGCGTAATTTGAAACAGTTCGATTATGTTTGGACAAGAGAAATTGACTGCGATCCAATTCCTGATAAAGTCGTTGTTGCTGGCCATCATCGTGTGCCAACAATTCGTTATCCCAATAAGGATTATTATTCCTTGTATAAAACCAACCCACAGGCGTATGATATCCTTTATAAACCAGGAAAAATACTGATTGATCGGTTTGTTGAAGTCAGTCAAGAACTTAATGTTTTGGTCATTGAAATGTAGAGTTTCAATGACTTTTCTAGTGCTTTACCACAATAAAGTGTTAGCGTTTACATAAAAGTGCCAGTTTCTCTTTGAGGTTTTTAAATAATTTTGTTATAATGATTTTGTGTTACAAGAAAACGCTTACTTTATGAGGTGAATTTATGAAAAAATTACTAACTGGAAATGAAGCAATTGCACGTGGTGCTTATGAAGCTGGCGTGCATTATGCTAGTGCTTATCCAGGAACTCCAAGCACAGAAATATTAGAAAATATTGGGACATACAAAGAGATCATTGCAGAATGGGCACCCAATGAAAAGGTGGCCTTAGAATCAGTGATTGGTGCGAGCATAACTGGGGGTCGCAGTTTGGCCTCAATGAAACATGTTGGTGTAAATGTTGCGGCTGATCCATTATTTACATTTTCATACACAGGTGTCACGGGGGGGGCTGTTTTGATCAGTGCTGATGAACCCGGTATGCATTCA
>JAIPGD010000071.1 GCA_021736305.1 Candidatus Izemoplasma sp. | reverse complement strand
TGCTAAAGAAAATATCAACGATACTATGCTTATGGATAAACTAAAACGCAGATTTAATTTAGAGAATCCACATAAATTCATCGTGACTGAAGAAATAGCAAAAACAAATTTAGTAAAAGAGTTATCTGCACAACACGCAAAACGTTATGATGAAGATAATATTTTTGTCTTTTTTGGGAACAATGAGGCTAATGAAATAAAAAAAGGTTTTATAGTTAAAGATCTAAAAACACTACAAGATTTTATTGTTAAAGATATTGTTGAAGTTGAGGTCCCTGTTGAATTAGACAGTAAAAGTTATGAAGTAATTGGGACAGCTGTTTATACCGAGGAAGTATAATGGATAAAGAAACTTTTGTAGATATCTATAAAAAACATATCAAAAGGGCTGGGGAAGATGATTTATTGAATTATCTTTTGTCTAGCAAGAGTGATTTTTTTGAGGCTCCTTGCTCTACTCGTTTTCATCTATCTGAACCTAGTGGATTAGTTAAACATTCGATTAATGTTTATCAGTGTTTAAAAGCTTATTTAGAAAGACCAAGGGTTAAAGAATTATATAAATTGGAATACAGTGATGAAACAATTGCTATAGTTGCTCTACTTCATGATTTGTGTAAAGTAAATGTTTATAAAAAGTCTATTAGAAATAAGAAAGATGAAAACGGAAAATGGATTCAAGTTCCGTCATATAATTTTGAAGACGATTTGCCGTATGGTCATGGTGAAAAATCTGTATATATTATATCAGGGTTTATGAAACTTACACGTGATGAAGCCTTTGCAATTCGCTATCATATGGGCTTTTCGGGTTCTGAAGAAGTGTTTAATGTGGGGAAGGCGTTCAGTTTGTATCCTTTGGCTTTTGCTTTATCAACAGCCGATATGGAAGCGACATATTTTTTAGAAAACTAAAGAAAGATAAAGAAACTTCTTGTGAGGTTTCTTTTTAGAGAAATGCTTAATGAGAAAAGTTTACAATGTTACTAAGGGTCCAATTTTACAAAAATTAGTTTTGCTTGCAATACCAATTTTATTAACAACTTTAAGTCAGATGGCTTATAACTTAACAGATATTTTTTGGATTGGAAGAGTTGATACAATAGGTTTGTCTGAAACTGATGCTGTTGCGGCTGTGGGAACAGCCGCCTATTTATCGTGGTTTTGTTTTGGAGTAATTTTAATTGCTAAGATAGGAACTAGTGTACGGGTATCTCATGCAGTTGGCCGAAATGAATTACATAAAGTTAATGTTTATGCATCAAATGGGTTATTATTAGAAGCGTTTTTAGGAATCCTATTTTCAATAATAACTTTGGTTTTTATGAGACAATATTTAAGTATTTTTAATATTGAATCACAAACCATTATTGAGTACGCTTTAAATTATATTCCAATTATTGGCGGATTTATTTTTGTTCAATTTATTGTGCATGGTTTTGTTGCAATTAATGAGGGTTTAGGTCAGACTAAAATTAACTTAGTTATTTTAGCGATTGGTTTTATAATTAATATTATTTTAGATCCAATTTTTATTTTAGTTTTAAGACTTGGTTTAAGTGGCGCAGCAATTGCTACTGTAATTGCACAGATTGTAACTTTAATTATTTTTTATATGGCTTATAAAAAATTAAATCCAAATTTAAAAGTATTCCATTTTAAAAATTTTAATTTGGATGCAATGAAAAAGATTATTAAAGTTGGATTACCAGTTGGTTTACAGAGTATGTTTTTCACAATAATTGCAATATATGTTGCTAGAGAGATTTATTTGTTTGGTCCTGAAGTCGTGGCGGCACAAAGAATTGGTGTCCAAATTGAACAATTAACCTGGATGGTTGCGAGTGGTTTTCAAACTGCAATAACTGTATTTATCGGGCAAAATTTTGGTGCAAAAGAATTTACACGTGTTAGAAAAAGTGTTATTTATGCAACTTTAATATTAGTTCCATATTCATTAATTATTACAGGTATGTTATATTTTTTCCCAGGATCTTTAATGAGAATTTTCCTCGATGAAACAAGCACAATAAATGCAGGGATTATATATTTGCAGATTATATCAATTTCACAAGTGTTTATGATAGTAGAAAGTATTGGCACTGGATTTTTTAATGGGATTGCTAAAAGTTATATTCCTTCTATTACAGGTATTATTGGTAATTCTTTAAGAATTCCTTTAGTAATTGTTTTAACAAAAACTTTAATGGAAGAAGGTATTTGGTGGTCTCTAAATATATCTTCTATATTTAAAGCGTTAGTTATATTTATTGTTTTTGTTTATGTTTTTACTAGATTAGAAAAAGTTAAAGTTAAGAAATTGATTTTACCTAGAAGAAAACTAAGTTTTATGAGTGGTAAAAAATAGATTTCTTTATTTAAATAAAGTAATTAGTTTATAGAGAGATGGTGGGATAATGACCTGGGAGTTTTATTTGATTTTTTCTATTGTAATATTAATTTTGTTATACTTATACGTAGCGATGCAGATTGCTATTATTGTTGTTTTACCAAAAGTAAAGGGCATTAATCAGACAATCGAAGAAGAGAGTTTAAGGGATTCTAGTTTAGTCATCTATTTAGAAAATAATAAAACAAGTGAATATGATATTATATCTCGTTATGGATATAAAATCAGGGTTTATGAATTGTTTAATGTTAAGACTGATAAATATGTCGTTATTTCTCATGGATATACTTATTCACATTTAGGATCAATTAAATATGCTAAGATGATGACTAAGTTAGGTTATAATGTTATATTATATGATCATCGTTATCACGGTAATAGTGGCGGAAAGAATACAACATTAGGTTATTATGAAAAAAATGATTTATATGATCTAATTTCTCATATTTATAAAGAAAAAGGTAAGGATATATATTTGGGAACTTATGGCGAATCAATGGGTAGTGCTACAGTTTTGTTAGAACAAGCAATTGATGAACGAGTAAAATTTGTTATTAGTGATTCTGGTTTTAAAGATTTAGCTGTTTTGGTAAAACGTAAAATAATCGATAAGAAATTACCTAGTTGGTTATTTTTCCCAGCAGTTAATTTGTTTGCATGGGCAATAACAAAAGCCAAAATAACTAAAGTAAAACCTATAAACGCTATAAAAAACACTAAAATCCCAATCCTTTTTGTTCACGGTAAAAATGATGACTTTATCTCTTATGGAGATTCTATAGAAATGTATGAAACATATCATGGAGAAAAAATGATTTATATTGGTGAGGAATTAGCGAGTCATGCAAGGACTTATTATTATGATAAAGAAAAATATTTTGAGGTTTTAAAAGAGTTTAATGACCGATATTTACTATAAATTAATTTGTATATTTAGTTGACTGATAACTATAAATTAGCTATAATGTTAAATGCAGCTAACATTATAGCTTTTTATTTTAACTTTTAGGTTAGATGCTTCTAACATATGGAGGAATTATGACATTACAAGATATAAATCCAGGAGAGTATTGTATTGTAAAAAAAATAAGAGGAAACAATTTGCGAAAACGTATCATTGATATGGGACTCATTACTGGTACAAAAGTATATGTTAAAAAAACAGCACCTCTAGGTGATCCAGTAGAGATTATTGTTAGAGGCTATTCTTTAACCTTGCGAAAAGCTGAAGCAAGAACAATTCAAGTGGAACGAGTTGACAAATAAATGAATATAGCTTTAATAGGAAATCCTAATTCTGGTAAAACCACTCTTTATAATGAATTAACTGGCGCAAAACAATCGGTTGGAAATTGGCCTGGTGTCACAGTTGAAAAAAAGGTGGGGAAATTAAAATCAAAGAATATTGATGCTAATATAGTTGATTTACCTGGTATTTATTCTTTATCAACCATCTCTTTAGAAGAAGAGGTTTCTTCTAATTATATTATGGATAAGGAAATGGATTTAATCATTAATATAGTTGATGCTAGTAGTTTAGAAAGAAATCTTTTCCTAACTTATCAGTTGTTAGATTCAGATATTCCAATTATTGTTGCTTTAAATGGTATGGACATCATTGACAAAAACAAAGAAGTAATTGATCATAAAGCTTTATCTATAGCTTTAGATTTGCCAGTGATACCAATTTCAGCAAGTAAAAAAATCGGAATTGAAGATTTAATTTCGGCTATTGAATCTTTCGATTTATCTAAAAAAAGAAAACAAATTTCATATAATAAGCAAATTGAAGAAGTTATTAGTTTGATAAATGAATATATTGAAGATCGATTTTTATCTATTCGTTTTTTTGAAGACGGTTTAGTGGCTTTAGATCATGCATCAGTTCCCGAAGAAAAACAACCGGAGCTTATTGAACTATATCATAGCATCAAAGGTAGGTTTACTTTAGATATTGATATGATTATGCCTGACGCTAGATATAATAAGATAATTAATTTGATTGATAAATTTTATAATAAAAATGATTTATTAAAGATAACTACTACTGATAAAATTGATAAAGTATTGACTCATAAATATCTAGGAATTCCAATTTTTTTAGGAATTATGTTTGGAGTATTCTTTCTAGCTTTTGGCCCATTGGGAACTTTTATAACTGTTCAATTTGTTTGGTTGATTGATCAATTTTTTATTTTAATTATTAATGGAATTGCTCAATTAGGTATGAGCCCGTATATATCAAGTTTAATTACTAAAGGTATATTTGGTGGTTTAGCTGCGGTGGTTGGGTTTTTACCGCAATTGATGATTTTATTTTTAGCAATGGCCATTTTAGAAGATTCAGGCTATATGTCTAGAGCGGCATTTATTATGGATAGAGCACTGAGAAAATTTGGCTTAAGTGGAAAATCTTTTATACCAATGCTAATTGGTTTTGGCTGTTCTGTTCCAGCAATTTCAGCAACCAGAACATTAGATAAAGATGAAGATAGAAAAATAACAGCAATGATTATTCCTTTTGTGTCTTGTGGAGCAAAAGCACCTATTTATGGTGTGTTTGCGGGGGCTTTATTTAGTAATGGTTCATATATCGTTGTCTTTAGCATGTATATTATTGGTATAATGGTTGCAATTTTATCAGCTATTTTATTTAAGAAAACAATTTTTAAATCAGCTAGCGCTAATTATATTATGGAATTACCACAATATAGGAGACCAACTTTAAAAAACACTTGGTTACATACTTGGGAAAGATCTAAAGATTTCTTAATAAAAGCCGGAACTATTCTTCTAGCCGCATTTATTATAATTTGGTTTTTAAGTTATTTTGGAATAGTTGGGGGTAAGATAACTTTATTAAGTGATGATGAAATATCAAAGAGTTTTTTAGGCTATATTGGTAAAATAATACTTCCAGTTTTCAGGCCAATTGGCTTTAATGATTGGCGAGCAACTGTAGCGATTCTTTCAGGGTTTGTAGCGAAAGAAAGTGTTGTTGGAACTCTGGGGATTCTTTATGGAGTAAGTGGAGATGTGGTAGAAAACGGTTCAGCGCTTTATCCATCAATAAGGGCAGCTTTTACTCCACTACAAGCTTATTCTTTTATGTTGTTCGCGTTACTAGCAATTCCTTGTATAGCAGCTGTATCAGCACTTAAACGTGAGTTGAATTCAAATAAATGGTTTTACTTTACATTAGCATATGAGTTAGTGGTAGCATATTTAATTGCTATGGCAGTATTCCAAGTTGGTAGTTTAGATTCAGGAACAATACTAACGATTTTATTTACGGCGATAATAGTTGTTTTTGTTTTCTTTATGATTAAGAAATTTATTAAGCAAAAAGGTAGTGCATGTGCATCTTGTGATGAATTTGGTAGTTGTAGTCTTCCGCAAAAAATCAAATATTTAGATAAGAAAGGTGAAAATACAAATGAAGAATAAAAGGTATTCAGAATCTTTAGAAGATTATTTAGAAACTATTTTTATGTATGGCGGAAAAGATGTTAAATCAGTGGATATCGCTAAACATTTAAATGTATCACGAGCAAGTGTAAATAACGCTTTGAATTCATTAATTGATAAAGGGTTAGTTACTAAAGAGTTATATGGCAATATCGCTTTAACAAAATCAGGTATGGAAGTTTCTAAAAAGGTTTTAGAGAAACATGAATTATTGAAGGAGTTTCTAATTGATATATTAGGAATTAATCCTGAACAAGCTGAAAAAGAGGCTTGTGGAATCGAACACATCATTAGTGATTTCACAGCAGTTCAGATTAAAAAATTAATGAATAAACTAAAAGAAAAAAAAGATTAGCTTTTTTTAGGATTATCTAACTAAAATATTTACAGTTGTTTAGTACATTTAAGTGATTTAACTAAAATACATAAAACAGTTTAGCTTATTAAATAATAAGCCATTTTGTTTTAATAGAAAAATAGACTTTTTATTGTATTTATAGTAAAATTAAGGTAGTCGGAGGTAATCTATGAGAAAGACAAATATTAAATTAAGAAATTTAGTGTTTTACCAAATATATGTTCGCAATT
>JAIPGD010000070.1 GCA_021736305.1 Candidatus Izemoplasma sp. | reverse complement strand
ACTCAAGACCCTGTAGATAAAACTGTTCTTCCAATGGTATTTTTTTTAGATTTATTCCTAAAGAAGATGCCATTCTCCGAGCAAAAAAGAAATCTTGTCCTTTTGTTATGCCCCAATCACAAGGTGGTTCTTGTTTGGTGAAGTTATCATAATGCCCCCATGAAGTATGGGTTAGATGAGTTATTTCTAATCTTGATATGCAAGGTGAATCTTCGTTACAAAGTATTGGTTTATTATGTGACATCTTCTGTACCTTTAATATATAATCATAATATTCTCCTCTTGTAAGCCCATTTCCGTGAACAAGAACGACATCACTAGCATCTACGACTTCTTTATCCACTAGTCCTCCACCTCCGCTACTACCTACAAGCATTCCTCCTGATTCTATTCGTACAAGGTCAATCAGCATTTTCATACTATTCGGATCTTTAATTATGCTTAAATCATTCCATGTTTCTATATTATATTCATTAGCCACATCAATAATAATATTGGTATAGTTTCCTTTCTTAAGAAATGAAGCGGCACTCTTTAGAGCTGCCACTACAGCCTCCTCATTTTTAAACCTTAACGCTTGTGCCCAATAAAGTATATTAACAATTACAACCATTCCTAATGAGTCTGCAGCTCGAATAATTTTATCTAACCTCTTTGCATATTCTTCATCAAAAATCATACCATCAGCGCCAAAGGGATTATTATCAATTGTTTCAACATCGATAGTGAATACTGGCATACCACCTTGAATTCCAACCGTAATAGCACGTAAACCATATTCATACCATTCAGGCAATGCAGCAATAAATTCATCGGTATTTGTATCTGCATTAAATGTTTTCTTAAATCTATTAAATCTGTTTCTATCAGATTTATCATCAAAAATACCTTGAATAAAACGCGCATTCATTAATAAACCTTTTGACCTAGGATATCCTTCTATTTCGCTATATACAGGTTTACCATTAATATAAAAATCCCTTCCTTTAATACTAAGTTTAGTTTGCCCCATTTTTTCTTT
The DNA here is from genome assembly GCA_021736305.1 of Candidatus Izemoplasma sp. Lineage (GTDB taxonomy): Bacteria > Bacillota_I > Bacilli_A > Izemoplasmatales > Hujiaoplasmataceae > Hujiaoplasma. The sequence continues at coordinate 5,601 of JAIPGD010000070.1, read as the reverse complement.
CCTTTCTTTTTTAAGACGATGCTAATTTTAAATAATCATTTATTACAAACCTTATTTTATTACCTTATTTAGTAAATTATAACAAATTATGACAAAAATGGCACTTTAATACAAAAAATACAGACACTTACGAGTCTGTATTTTTAAATCAATTATATCTGAGCCCATATCCATAAGGAAATAGAGGCAGCGTTTCATCATAATCTTCTCTATTTGAAGTGTAGCCCAAATGAGTAATATCAACTGGCCATGTAAATGACAATACACCAACAAAATCATAATCTCCAAATAATAAATCACTCACAGCCAATCCACCTTCACTACCCGGCAACCAAGCAGCTATAAAACTATCAAAGTATTGTAAATGTTCTTCTAAAAATAATGGCCGACCACCTACTAAAATACCAACTACATTCTTACCCGCCTCGTGTGCTTCTTTTACAATAAGTAATGAACTTTCATTTAAAATATTTGCATTCCCACCTGTAAGAGTAAGATTATCATTGTCTCCAGCACCTTCTGAATAAGGATTCTCTGCTAAAACTACAACAACAGTATCAGCATTTTGCCAGTTTTCTGATAATATTCCTGAATGATTATTTAACACACTCGTCATTGCAGCTTTAATGCTAGTACCAACACCAATATCTGCTTGATTATTTCCCTGCCAGTATGTTGTCCATCCACCACAAAGCAATCCTACATGATCGCTTGCAGGACCCAAGATATAAAGATTTTCATCTTTAGATAATGGTAGTGAGTTATTATCATTCTTTAACAAAACCAAAGACTCTCTAGCAGCTTGTCTAGCCAAGTCTTGATGTTCTTGACTATATAAATATGAATCATCAATTTTATAAAATGGGTCTTCAAATAATCCCCTATCATATTTTACCGTTAATATTCTTGTGACTGCTTCATCAACTCTATCCATTGAGATATGGTTATTATTGACAGCCATTACAATTTGATCAATTGCTAAGGCCCAATCATAAGGTTCCATCAACATGTCTATTCCAGCGTTAACACTCATGACAACTTGGTCATAGAAACTACCTGGTAATTGGTGGATTGCATTCCAATCACTTATAATAAAACCTTTGAAACCAAGTTCTTCTTTTAAGACATCATTAATCCAATATTGGTTACCGTGCATTTTTATCCCATTAATAGAACTGTAAGATATCATGATTGTATCTACACCAGCCTCAACCGCTTCATAGTAAGGGGGTAAATACAACTCTCTAATGATATCTTCCGTTGCTTGTGTGTTCCCTTGATCAATACCACCAAAGGTACCACCATCGCCTATATAATGTTTAGCAGTTGCACTGACACCATTTTCTTCAAAACCTAAAATTGCAGCCTGAGCTAAATTATTGTGAATCTCAGGATTCTCACTGAATCCCTCATAAGTTCTTCCCCAACTAAAATCTTGCACAACACTAAATGCAGGCGCAAATGTCCAATTAATTCCTGTCACTAACATCTCTTCTGCGGTCGCTTTAGATATTTCATACATTAATTCTGGATTATTAGCCATGCCTAATCCTATATTATGTGGAAAAATTGTTGCTCCAAATAAATTGTTATTTCCGTGTACTGCATCAATACCATAGATAATAGGTATTCCACTAGATGAATTTAAGGCTGATGTTTGATAACCTGAATACATATCATACCAAGTATCTACAGAATCATCATAAGCAATTGGATGACTTCCACCACCACTCAAAATTGAACCAATCCCATACTGAGTCACTTGCTCATTCGTTATACTAGACCTTTCTGCTTGAACCATCTGACTAGCTTTTTCTCTCAAGGTCAGAGAAGCCAACAAATTAGACACGAATTCATCTTGCTCTGTCGTAATTAATTTATCAGTCGTCCAAGTATTCGCCACTGTTTCATTGGTTGTGATTGTTGAAGGCAAAGTGGTTTCTTGCATAGACGTTGTTGTTTGTCTCTCTGTAGTATAGTTTGTTGTCAGAGTAGTTTGATTAGTTGTTAAAGTAGAGAAATCTCCCCCACAACCCACAAAACTAATCATTATTATAAAAAGCATGATGATACTTGTAATCTTCTTCATTATGTCCCCTTAAAAAAACAAAAATTCTACATATTATACCATAGAAAAAAATATAATCTAAATTAATTAAGTCGATTAATAAATATTGGGTTAGAGATGATCTCTTCTGATTAAATTATAATAAGAAAACAGTCAAAAAAACAGAAAAAAGTAACGATTTTTGATGAAATTATCGAATATTAAAATCTAAATAGATAATCCAAACCCAAAAAGATTGTTATTAAGGACTAAGGCCTGTGACCAAGATTTAAAACTCTCTCTAAATAAAAAAAGTAATCATTTATCTATGATTACGTTTTTCTATAATCTGTTGCCGTTTTTTTGCTCGTTCATCGTGAAATCGCTTGACACGTAACATATGATTATAATCATCTAATCGCCAAGCTTCAAGTTCACCAATATCAATTGCTTTTAATACATTGCACCCTGGTTCTTGGTCGTGTTTGCAATCACGAAATTTACACTCTTCAGCTAATGTCAAGATATCATCAAATTGACTATCCATATTCCCATCCACAAACTGAATAATTCGTATTCCTGGTGTATCGATGATAGCACCCCCAGATGCTGTATGAATAAGTTCTCGATGTGTAGTTGTATGACGTCCTTGTGCATCTGACTGTCGAATCTCTTTGACATGTAAAATAGTCTTTCCAAGAATCATATTAATGATACTTGATTTTCCTACACCACTACTACCTAACATCACACATGTTTGTGTGCCGATGACATCTTGCATATGTTTCAATGATTCTTCTTTATAGATGCTAATAACATCAATCAAAGCGTCACTTACTTGTCGAACTTGATTAATATAAGCTTCGACATCATCGCATAAATCTGCTTTGGTTAAAACAACTCGATAGCAAATATCTTGTTGTTTAACTAGCGCAATAAAATTCTTAAGTTTCGTTAAATTAAAATCTTCATTTAACGACATACAAATAAAAACCACATCAACATTTGATGCCATAACTTGCGCATCATACTCCACCGTAGTTGAAAGACGCTCCAGTGTGTTTTTACGTTCTTTAATTCTTTCAATGATTCCTTGATCTTTACTTATAAAGCGAAACAGCACATAGTCGCCAACAACAGGATAATCCCGTTTTGAAATCGCCACATACTTCATTCGTCCACTAATTTCTAATAAAATTATTTTATCTTCATATTCTGCTACATAATTTGTATAGTTGACACGTATAATTCGTGCCTGTAATAAATCATTTATGGTAATTACCTCCTTTCACATTAAGATGAATGATAAGGAAGATACAAGCATACAAAAAGGGCCTACACGGTAGGCCCTTGTTAATTTAACAAAATAGTTCTACTTAAGTGTAAAAATGATGCATCTTCCATTGTCTGTGTTATTCATTTTTTCCATAATACATCACTTCCTTTCTGATTAACCTTAACATATAATAATACTAATTATTTTATTTGTCAACGAAAAATTTTAATTTATTCTTAAATTCATTATAATATAGTATACTTTATAATTAAAGTCATCTTGCAGTATGCTTTGTTGTTCATATGATATAACTTTATGTTCATTGCTTATCCACAATTAAGCTTCTTCGTGGCGTCTTTATAACACCATACAGGCGTTATTATGTATCTTGTGAAATATACTAGAATTATAAACTATATAGGGTATAATATAAAAGGGTGATGTCAATGAAAATATTGTATAAAGGATCAAAAGAGGAGTTGCAGAAGCTTGAACAACAATTACGAAAAGGTGAGTTTGAGTTTGTTCTTTCTGGTGAGGATTTTGAATTGAGAAAATCTTCTTTTTTATTAGACACTGTCATAGGAGAAAAAGTAGGAAACTACATTCCAATACATCATTCTAACATCCTATATATTGAGAGTTATGGACATGATATTGTATGCCATACTATCGATGAAGAATATACAATTCGGGAAAAACTTTACGAAATAGAAGAATTATTTGAATCCTATGGTTTTATTAGAGTTCATAAAAGTTTCATTGTAAATAGACACCATATAATATCTATTGAGCCAATTATAAATCGAAAATTTAAACTGAAACTCTCTAGTGGAGACATTATTGAAGTATCAAGAAAATATTATAGTGAATTCAAGCGATTCATTGGAATGAGGGGATAACATGAAAAAAATTATATTCGTGCTAATGATGTTAATAACAGGATTTCTTTTAACTGCTTGTGAGAATTCCAATTATGGTTCACAAGTTACGTTTAACGAACCTACAAGCATGAGTTTATTACGATATGAGGATACTCTTCCATATAGTGTTTATGGTAGATTTCAACCAGAGGGCCTATATACAAAAAATGAGATTTCACTTGCTGATGATGATATAGAATTTTATTTATTACACATATACAACGAGAATTATGAAAATACAGCTAGAACTAGTTCCTACGGAATATCACTTGAATCCAGCCTCGATTTACGTGTGAATATACTATACGAAGAGAACATAATTTTCTCGTTTGATTTTAAACCTATTGATTCTTTCGAATACAAGCAGACAATACCAAACAATCAATTTGTAGGTGTTGAAGAAGGCGGTAATGTAACTGTTCAAATAATCCAATTAAATTCAGCATTGTCTAGTGAGACAATCTATACTGATACATTTACATTCTATGATAATTATCTTCCAACTGATCAAGAGTTAGAATTATACCAACCGTATCAAAATCTGTACTATCCAATTTTATATTCAATATTAATTGCAGTTGGATTTAGCTTGCTATTTTTTGCAATAATTATTATCTATCGTAAATATTACAAAATTACGATAAACAAATTACTTCAAGACGAGAATAAATCAAAGTTTTTATTATCACCATATATTTTTATAATCGGTTTAATATTCGTGGGTATTGTGTCTGGTATTCTTACCAATGAATACATTAAAACAAAATATCACGAGAATCACTTTAGTAATATTTATGTATCAGCTACAACAAGAGCGGAGTGGGAACTCGATTGGGACAATATTACAATCAGTCGATTGGATGTTCGTGTGAATGGAGAAGAACTAGCAACATACATGAACGTAACTGATCGTATTGAAATCACAACATTTCTTGACTACTCCCTAATTAAAGAGAATGTAGATAACATAATCTTCGATAAGCAAGATGAACCAATTTGTATAGGTGATTCGAACTGTTACTACCTAGGTGATTGGTCAGAAATCGAACTTTATCTAACGGATGGAGCAACAACCTTTAAATTTTCAGTTCGAGAGGTTGATGAATATACTTATTTATTGATGTTTAATCGCGAGGGCGGTTCAAGGTTAATGGCATTCACTATTGATGAAGATAGTCCCTATTTATCAGATATTAAGAAAATCCATGATGAAATTGAAGCTGCACTTGCAGTTTATATGGCAAATAGTGATTAAAAGAACTCAAACAATCAACATATATTTTTTCTAAATAAAAACCCTTAAAATTTTTAAGGGTTTTACTTTTTTAATAACTATTAAATTATTTTTATTATTA
>JAIPGD010000069.1 GCA_021736305.1 Candidatus Izemoplasma sp. | reverse complement strand
TTCCGTTGACTGTTACAGAAATGGGTTCTAATGTATTTGAAGGGTCTGATGTGCTTGAGATTTATTGTGAAGCTGCTAGTTTACCAGCAACATGGGCAACTGATTGGAATCCTGATTTGATAAATGTCAATTGGGATTACTAGATTACAAAGATTATAAGGTGTAATTATAATTTGAAGCAATTTCTTTACTAGAGATTGCTTCTTTTAATTTTATTAACAAAAACTGGATACTAAAAAATCATTCTCGAATTAAAATAGTGTTCAAAGAGGGGTTTAAAACTTATTTAATTATATTATGAAAAAGTATCAAGGAACAATTTTCTAGGGGTCACAGTAGGGACCAATATAATGTGTAAATCTTTAAAAAGTCTAGAATTAGACCTATATTTTTTAGAGTCACAATCCTTTCACGCATGCATTCACGGGTTCGAATCCCGTACGGGTCACCAGTATAACAACCAAAATTAGCTTAATTGCTAACTTTTTTTAATTCTATGAATAATATATCGATTATAATCTAAATTGTAGTTTATTTGTATTTGTATTTCGATTATAATCTAAATAGAGGTGGTATAATGATTAAAAGAATTAAATATCTAAATATATTAAATAATTATAAAGATAAACCAATCATTAAAATATTAACTGGTTTACGTAGGGTTGGTAAATCAGTTTTATTAGATTTATTTATTAATGATTTATTAGATAGTAATATTAAAAAAGACCATATACTAAAATTAAATTTTGAATTGCCAGAACATTTTGATATACAAGATTATCAAGATTTATCCGATAGAGTTCTTAAATGGAGCGAAGGAAAAAAAGGAAAATTGTATATTTTTCTTGATGAAGTTGGCAGGGTTAGGGATTGGGAGAAAGCAGTTAATGGGTTTCACACAATGGATAAGTTTGATATATATATTACAGGTTCTAATGCCGATTTACTATCATCGGATTTATCGACCTATTTAGGTGGCAGGTATATTGAAATATTGGTTCATCCTTTTTCGTTTTAGGAGTTTAAACAACTAAAAACTAATGCAAATTTAAAAGACTATATTACATATGGCGGCATGCCATCGATTGCAGCTTTTAATTATGATTATGAAATATCAATGAATGTTCTTAGAGATTCATTTAATTCAGCTGTATTACAAGATGTTATTCAAAGAAATAAGATAAGAAATTCAGTTGTCTTAGAAAAGTTAATAGAGTATGTTTTTAATAATACAGGAAAAACTTTTTCAGCACTGTCTATATCAAAATATTTTAAATCTCAAAGAATTAGCGTCTCTGTGGACACAATATTGAATTATTTGAATATTATTACAAATGCCTTTTTAATTTATAAAGTAAAAAGAAATGATTTAATAGGCAAATTAGTTCTTAAAACTGAAGAGAAATATTACATAGCCGATCATGGTATCCGAGAAGCTATCGTTGGGAACAATGAAAAAGTGATTGAAATGATATTAGAAAATATAGTATACGTAGAACTTCTACGAAGAGGTTATACAGTTTATATTGGAAAAGTTAATGAACAAAAAGTAGACTTCATTGCAAAAAAAGGTAAAAATATTAAATATTATCAAGTGAGTTACTTATTAGAAACTGAAAAAACAAGAAATAGAGAATTTAGAGTATATGAACACATAAGAGATAACTTCGATAAATATGTATTGTCTATGGATAAGGTGGATTTTTCACGAAACGGAATCATACATAAGAATATAGAAGATTTTCTTTTAGAATAGTATATTATATAATCAAGATTGCCCTTTATTAAGATATCTATGGTGGTTAGACAAAATGCTATAGTGAAATTAAACTTATATTTTGGGATTTGAATATTTTATACTATATCCCTTTTCAGCTTTCATTTACTGTCTACAATCCTGCAAGGCGAGCAAGCATAAATATATAAAGTTAATTTAAAAAGTTAGCTTTGTTTATTAATGTTGAATATTTGATTATATTTATTGTTGAAATAGTGTATTATATAACTAAACAATTCAAATTAAAATAATTATTTACAAACGGATATAAAAATAAATTTGGTACAATACAATTCATAAATACCGTATAAACATTTGTTGTTTCCGATAAAACATTAGAAATAAAGATTGAGGTGATAAAGTGATTAAATTATTAAAAAAACATAAATCTACAATAATTCTTTCATTTGTTGTCATCTTTTTAATTGGATATCAAGTTTATAGAATCACTCATTTAGACTTACATTATTTAGGTGAAGAAGTAAGTTTACATATTGCGCCTAGTTATATTTCCCTTTTAGCGATTGTACCACTATCAATAATTCTTATCATTTTGCTTCCGGGGTTATTCATTGTATCTATATCTTTTAAATTATCTATTTATAATCCTAAATTTGATAAATTACATTTAATATATGAAGAATTATTGAGTGAATCTTTTATCAAGATATTTAACCGAAGTAAAAGATATCAGGTTATTCGCTGTTGATTCATTATTTTTACCATATAGTTTAGTAAAAATAATGAAGGGAGAGAAAATAATTGAAAAAATTAATTATAGTTGCCATTCCCAGTATATTGCTGATGGCGATTATTTCTATATATGTTTTTATTCCATCTATATTACCTGTATGGTTTGTTATTAGACATATTGGAATATACTTATTATTTGTTTATCTAACAATTCTAGGAACTGTTTGGATATATAAATTTTTATTAAAAAAGATACATACGTCAACTCGGCTTTGGGTTATCAGAGGATTGGTAATGATAAGCGGAGTGATTATCTTGCTAGGAGGCAGTGAACTCCAATTATATTTAGTAGATGCTTATGAAATTCCGCCTGTTATGGGTTGTGTATATTATGATAAATATGATAATTTGATTTATAATTCGCAATACCGTGGGATATGTCCTGAATTAGAAGATTTAACCTACACGACTTCAAATTCTGGAACAACAAATGATGCAGTTCTAGAGACCCTTACTTTTGAAGTTAAAGAAGAATTAACCAAGACAATAGACAATGAAGAATATAAGAACTATTTGAATGTTAGTATTGAAATTGAATATTATTTAATTAATCTTTCTGAAGTAACTACTGTCCAACAAAAATCAATTCAATCAATAAGGATTTTGTCAGATGAATATGTACATATTAAAAATCTACAAACAGGGAATACAAGTCATGTGAGGAATAGATATTTAAAAATTGTTGAAAATGAGTTAGGAGAATCTTTTTTTGATGATGACATTACAGAATCTACAACAAAATCAACAATAACAGAATATTCAGAATCTCAAACATACACGATTGATCATGATCAAATCTATGGGCTAGATGATGTTACAAATGCTAATATTACTAATTTAGAACCTATCATTACTATCCAAGAAGCTACATATACTCAAATTTCTGATGAAGAAAATACATTGGATGATAATGAAATTAATATAATGGGTCTATTATATTATGATATACAAATGACAGAAAAAATAACTGAAAACGGAATTGAAAGTGATTCGGTGATGTTTGCTGAAGGAAGAAGAATGAATACCATTAATAGTTTAAACCTAATTCCTGAAGAACTGTATAGAGAACCAATTGGTTTTAGATCGACATATGGAGAAAGTCAATGGTGGAATTATTCAGAACGATATGATATATCTAAGGGAGCAGTTTACCCCTCACAAAATGTTGAAATAGGATATCATTATCATGACGATGTATTTCAAAGCAATGAATTAAAATATTTAGATTATTATACAAAAACTGATGAACATTACGAAAGCACAGAAGAAGTATCTATTAGCAAATATGAAAGAGATGAGAGTACATATTTAATAGATCAAGATAGAAGCATTGAAGTGGTTTTGACTGATTATGGAAGGAAATTAACCTATTATTCTACCACAAGAGCGGATAATGGAAAGTACACAATTTTGCCTGATACAATTAGTGAGTTATCAAAGGATGATATTATTTATTCAGATTTTATGCCTTTAACAATGTTTTATAACTCAAAAGAAATTTTATTTGATGTTTCAATCTATAAACCATTTTATGTAATTCCACAGAATAATTTATTGTTTTATGGTGTTGAAACTGGTGTTTTAGTCTACTTATAGTGTTTGGGCAATCCTTAGATTGCCTTTTTTCTTTTTTTTAATTTCCACTAATTTTTTTTAATTTCAAGAAAAATAATGAAGATGCAAAATTAGTAATTGATTCTCACTTAAAATTCTTCCAACGTTAAGTTTTTAACAATATAAAACAAAAAATAGATTAAAATTCTTAGTATAATTATAAAATTAATGATTTTGTGACTACTTATTTCAAGTCATTTATTGAATTTGTTTTTTGTAATTGATTATGATATCATAAAAAAAAGAGGACATCTGAGTTTACTTCAGATGTCCCTCTTTTGATATTAACCTGACTTATTGTTAATGTTACGTTCATTATGACTTTGAAATCATTATATATTCATTAAAATACTTCATGTCCAGTATGTAGTAAACTTGCAGGAAAAGTTAAATTTTGTAATGATTGTGGTGCTCCTCATGATATAATTTAATGTCCTAAATATGGCCGTTAATATGTTTCTGAAACAAGAATTTGTGAAAATGTGGAACTAAATTGACTTCATAACTTTACATATTTTTTGAGTTGATTAATATATATACAAATGTTAGAGATAGGAGGGTTTAAAAAAATATGAAAAAAATATTTAGCTTTTTAATATTAAGTTTTTTCTTTGTATTGTTTTTTAGTGTTAAATTTGAAGTTAAAGCTGAAATGACCGCAACCGAAGATGATCCATATACTTATTATGAGGATATAAATTATAATCAAGTTTCAATGGGAGGTCTTCATTCTTCAGTGCTTACCTCAGAAGGAAGATTATTTACTTGGGGTTTTAATAATGATGGTCAACTTGGAGACGGAACAACAATAACTAAATCTAAATTAGTTGAAATTACTGACCAGTTTAGTTTAAATACAGGAGAAACAATTATTAAAGTTTCTATGGGATATAGGCACTCTTCTGTAATAACCTCAGAAGGTAGATTGTTTACTTGGGGATCTAATCTTTATGGACAACTTGGGGACGGAACAATAGCTTCTAAATCAACACCAACTGATATTACTGGTCAGTTTGGATTAGCTTCAGGAGAAAATATTATCCAAGTGTCTTTAGGAAAATATCATTCTTTGGCAATTACATCTGAAGGAAGAATATTTACTTGGGGTTTAAATAGTATTGGACAACTCGGAGATGGCACATCAAGCACTATGTCATCTAACCCAATTGACATTACTAGTCAGTTTGGATTAGCTCAAGGCGAAATATTCACTTATGTTTCATTAGGAGATTATATTTCATCAGCTATAACTTCAGAAGGTAAGCTGTTTGCCTGGGGGCAAAATGGTTCTGGTCAACTAGGGGATGGAACAGAATCTTCCAAATCAGTACCAACCGATATAACGAGTCAGTTCAATTTAAATACAGAGGAGAAGATTATTAAATCTTCTTATGGATATAGACATTCATTTGCAATAACTTCTGAAGGCCGATTCTTTGCTTGGGGAGAGAATAGTTATGGACAACTTGGAGATGGTACAACTACTTCTAAATCAACCCCAACAGAAATCACAAGTCAGTTTGTTTTAACTGTAGGTGAAAGTATTATTGATTTCGCATCAAGTTATGATTTTTCATCTGCAACAACTTCAGAAGGCAGATTATTTACTTGGGGAGAGAATGGTTATGGTCAACTTGGGGATGGAACACAAACACCTTATACACCACATTCAAATCCTATAGAAATAACAAATCAGTTAAACTTATCGACTGAAGAAACTGTTATTAAAGTCTCATTAGGGTATACCCATTCCTCAATAATAACATCAAAAGGAAAATTATTTAGTTGGGGATATAATGATTATGGTCAACTTGGAGATGGTACTGTAACTCCTCAATCTAGTCCAATAGAAATAGGATATAATATATTAAATATAAATCAAAATAATTTACCTATTTATCAAGAGATTATTCAAGTTTCTTTAGGGAATAGTTTTTCTTCAGCAATAACCTCAGAAGGAATGTTATTTACTTGGGGAGAGAATAGTTATGGCCAATTAGGAGATGGGACAACTATTTCTAAATCAACTCCAACAGAAATTACAAGTCAATTTGGTTTATTTCCAGGAGAAACGATTTCTCAAATTTCATTAGGTGATTCATTTGCTATTGCAATAACTTCTGAAGATAGATTATTTAGTTGGGGATATAATGGTTTTGGTCAACTTGGTGATAATACAACAACATCTAAATCAACTCCAACCGAAATCACGAACCAGTTTAACTTATCAACAGGAGAAACTGTAACCCAAGTTTCATTAGGACAATATCATTCTTTAGCGATAACTTCTGAAGGAAGAATATTTAGTTGGGGATCTAATATTAATGGACAACTTGGTGATGATACAGCAACATTTAAATTAGTGCCAACTGATATTACAAGTCAGTTTGGCTTATTTCCAGGGGAAACTATTAATCATATTTCATCTGGTGAATCTCATTCAGCAGCAATCACTTCAGAAGGTAGGTTATTTATCTGGGGATATAATCTTTATGGACAATTAGGTGATGGTACAAGAACCGCTA
>JAIPGD010000068.1 GCA_021736305.1 Candidatus Izemoplasma sp. | reverse complement strand
TTAATAATCATTGCTTGATCATAAACAGCTTGTAAATAGCCATCTAACAATAAGGCTAATTCATCAACATCAGCTTGAGTAATACCTAAGGCAGTTTGAACTTCTGTTGTATTCAATAATGCTAAAAATTCTGTAACAATTGCATCCATGTTAGTTCCAGCATCTGTATAAACATTAATATAAACATTAGCAATTTCTAATATTAATCCATATGTTTGCAAATCAGGATTAGCAGAATCTAAACCTTCTATATAAAGAGCTTTAAGGCTATCAATTAAACCACTAGAATCAACTTCTGCAAATAAAGCTTGAATTAAAGCTAATTGATCAGGAGACGTATCTTCAAGACTAGCCATCATCAAGTAAATTGCTGATAAATCTGGATTACCATATTCATAATCTTCTACTTCTGCGATTAATGTAATAATTGAAGTGATATTCTCAATCAGTACAGTATACTCTGCAGCTGTCATATCTTGAATTATTGGATTAAGAGTAGTTACTAATGAATCCATTAATTCAAATTGAGCAATTGATATATCATAGTAAAAATCTTCTGGATCAAGATAATCATAATAGCTTTGCTCAATTTCTATCATATCGAAGATATCATGTATTAAAGCAAAATCAGTTAAAAGTAATTGATCAAGTAAAGCATTCATATTATCTGATGCTAAATCCTGTAATGCTAATAAATTAGTAAAATCAATATCATCTTCAAAGATTAACATTAACTCATTAAATTCAGTTGTTCCTGGAGAATATCCCTGTGCATTTATTAACTGTGTAATAAGAATGTCATAGAAGAAAGTTTCTTTTTCTATATCAGTGTAAATAGCATTTAGATCATCTAATTTAACTTGATTGTCTGTTAAGAACATATCTAAATATTCAAGTTGTAATATTAATATTTCTTTATTCATTAGTAATTGATCTTCATTAGCCATTGCACTAAACATTCCATTAACATAATCTGCATCAATCATTAATAGATAATCATAGAATAATTCAAGTGAAATATGCATTTGTTGAGCAAGTTTATCTGCAGCAATATCAGTTTGGAATGTATCATCTTCTAACATAACTGAAGCTAAAGTTAACATTGTTTCGTTAAATAAAGTAAAATCAGTTATAGTTGGTAATTCAGTTTTTAAATTAGTAATAAGTTCATTCTTAACGCTAATTGCTAATAATACATCTAGTTGATCTGGTGAAGGTGTTTGCATTAAAGTTTCTAAATCAGTTAACCAAGTACTAGATATATCATTCTGAATAGCGCCAAAGTAATCAAGTACAATTATAACTGATTGAATAGCATCATCAGAATTATTTTCTAAGAAATATAACATATTTTCTAGATTTTGAATATCTTCTGTAAAATCATATGTTTCATAACATTCATCAGCTAATTCATCATACCAAGCACAAGTGCCATCTTTGGCTTGATAATGATCAAGTTCAAGTTCTAATCCAACTACAGCGAATGAAAGAATATTTTCTAAAACCATAGTTTTCTCTTCATTTGTCATATTTTGAATTATTGGATTAATTGTTATTAATAACGAATCAACTAAATCAAACTGAGCAGCTTGTCTAGCGGTAACATACTCATCATAAGTAGTATAGGTTTCAAAATTTTGTTCTATTCTAGCTAAAGCAAACGCATCATGAATCATTGCATAGTCTGTTTCAAATAAACGATCTAGTAATGCATTAAACTGAGCTGAAGAGAAATTTTGTAATGCTAATAAATCAGTAAATTCAACATTACTTTCAATAATTAACATTACTTCATCAAATTCAGGCGTTCCTGGAGAATACATATTCGCATTCAATATTTGAGTAACAATAACATCAAAGAAGAATGCTTCTTTCTCAGCATCAGTATAAATAGCGTTAAAATCAGTAAATTTATCTTGATTGTTATCTAAAAACGTATTCAAATAATCAAGTTGTAAAACTAATATATCTTCAGCCGCAGATAACTTATCTGCCTGAACCATTGCCGCTAGCATTCCATCAATATAGTCATAATCAATCATTAACAAATAATCAAAGACAAATCTAAATGAAAAATGCATTTGTTGGGAAAGCTTATGAGCTTTAACATAAGTTTCCATAGTATTATCTTCTAACATGATAGAAGCAAAAGATAACATTGTTTGATTAAAAAGTGTAAATTCTTCTAAAGTAGGTAATTCAGTATATAAATTATTAACTAAACCATTTTTAACACTGACTGCCAAAGTAATATCCATTGCATCTGGTGAAGGTGTTGCTAATAAAGTATCTAAATCACTTACCCAATCAGTAGTGATATTATCTTGAACTCTCATAAGATAATTAACTACAACCATAACTGATTGCACTGCTTCATCTGGATGATTTTCTAAGAAATATAACATATTTTGGGTATTTTGAATATCATCAGTAAAATCATGATAATAATAACAAGTATCACTATATTCATCATAATCATCACATGTTCCATCATTAGTTTGATAATATTCAAGGTCTGCGGCTAATATTGCTGGTAATTCTACTCTAATAAGTGCTGAAATTAAAGCTTCTATATTAGTCGCCGAATCCATCAATGTATCTAGTTCTGTATAAAAACCGCCTAATGTAGTAGCTGTTTGCATTGCACTCATTAATGGTTCAACATTTGTCATCATAGCTTGCATTTGAGTTGTAGTCATACCACGATTTACTAGTTCAGTAACAAATTCTTCTTGATCAGAAGATATATTCATATCACTATTTTGCATAAATAGTAACATTGAACTAATTTCATTTGTACTGTTCGCCATATATGTTAGAGTTAAACTCATTGGTGAGTCTTGCATTCCTGTTGGTGCAATCGCCTTTACAGCAAAATCAATTGTATCACCTGTTAAAGCTGAAAAATCATATTCAGTAGTTGTAACCTCTGCTAAAAATACACCATCTTTAAATACTTGATAAGCTGTAGCATCCCCTACTGCATCCCAAGTTAGTGATTGATCAGTTATAGCCAAATTAGTTGGTGAACTTAATTGTTCTTCTATAACTGTAGTTACTTCTGCAGTAGTTTCTTCTGTTGTAGTTGTAGTAGTATCCTCTGTAGAGGTGGTATCTTCAGTTGTAGTAGTTTCTTCAGTAGTTGTAGTACCTCCTGTAGTTGTTGTATCTATTGTAGTACCATCTGTTGTGGTAGTAATTTCTGTAGTCCCTGAAGTGTCTCCAGTTGTAGATGAATCAGTTGTTGTTTCTGTAAAATCTGTTGGAAAAGTGAAAGTAGAATCTTCATCACAACTAGCTAAAGCAAATAGCAAAAAAATTGATCCAATTAAAAATAGTATCTTTTTCATTTATACTTCCTCCTTAATTACTTATATAACAAATACTTCTTACTTTTAAAATATAATATTTTACTAAATTTTGCAAATAGATTTTTAAAAATCGTATCTATATTTGATTAATAAAAACATAATAAAACAATTTATTTAATTTTATGAAAAATTTTCCATAAAATATTAAATATAGAGCAGTTAAATAGCAGTCTCAATATTTTAACCAAAAATAACTTTATATAGCCCTTTAATGAAATGTTTATTCATTAAATCCAACATACCATTAGCTCGTTTTAAACTAAGTCTTCCTTCACTAAAAATTACTAGTGATCTAAACGGCATTTGTTCAACTGTTTTTTCAATCATTTTCTTAGTTGTTTCGTTGGTTTCGTTATCAATCATTGGTGCCATTTGTTTATAAACTAATTTAAACAATTTCTTACCAATATATGTTTGTTTGATTTCACCAAGGGTAGAATTCATATGATAAGGTTTAATTGATGGGTACTCTGGAATTTTATGTCCTAACAAATGTTTAAAATCAGTTTCTTTTAATACAGTCGCTTTATTAAAGTTCTTATAGGTTTCGTTTAAATCATCTACTATTTGATCATTTGAAGTTATATTTATTGTTTTACTATATTTAGTATCTCTTGATGAAGCAGATATTCTAACTTCATATTCTCCAGGTTCTAATTTAAAGCCTTTTTGATAAACTTTTAAATCATCATAAGCAATTGATAAATTAATTGCTTTTGTTTGTTCAGGCTTTAATTCAAGCTTTTCAAATGCTTTTAATTCTTGAATAGGCCGATATACAAGACTATCCTTTTTAGATACATATACTTGAACTATTTCTTTAGCAATCATATTTCCAGTATTAGTTAAATCCAACGATACTTTAATTGTCTTTGTTGATTTGTTACTTGTTACTTTAAAATTATTATACTTAAAACTTGTATAAGTTAGACCATATCCAAACGGGAATAAAGGTTCAATATTTAATTTATCATAAGCTCTATATCCAACATATAAACCTTCAACATATTTTACTTGTCTAGGTTTACCAGGAAAATATTTAGTTGAAGGAATTTCAGCTAAATCATTTGGGAAGGTTTCGGCAAGTTTACCTGAAGGTGATACCTTACCAAAGATGATTTCAGCTAAGGCTAGGCCTGAAGCTTGGCCTGTTAAATATTGTTCGATAATAGCTTTTACATTATTAATCCAAGGCATTTTAACTGGTGAACCATTTGATAAAGAGATGATAACATTCTTATTTACTTTAACAACTTCTTCTATTAGGCTATTATGGTTCATTGGTAATTCAAGATGATCTCTATCAAAGCCTTCGCTTTCATAGCGATCAGTTAAACCAGCCATTATAACTACTACATCGGCTTTTTTAGACTTTTCAACTGCTTCTTTAATTAAAGTTTCATTGACTTTGTCTGAATCTAAAGCATAGCCTTTTGCATAAGATAGATTATCACCTAATATATCTTTAAAAGCATCATAAGCACTTGCTAGTTTAGTTGGTTGAATTAAACTACTACCACTACCTTGATAACGAGGAGTTTTTGCAAAAACACCAATTAAAGCAACACTTTTTTTGTTGTTAAGTGGTAAAATATTATCTTCATTTTTTAATAACACCATTGATTCTCTAGCTACTTCTTTTGCGAATTGATGATGTTTTTCTTTATTATATGGTTTTGTTTCTTTATTTAATGTTTCGTTTGCTTTAATTATTAATTCGACGATTCTTTCAACTCTTTCATCTAAAAGGTTAAGAGTAATCTTTTTTTCTTCTGTTGCTTTTTTTAAACGTTTATCATGAAGATTATTTGAACTAGGCATTTCTAATTCTTGCCCAGCAATTAATCCTCTTACACGGTCATTATTAGCTCCCCAATCAGTAACCACTATACCCAAATGTCGCCATTCATCTTTTAAGATTGTTTGTAATAATTTTTTGTTTTCACTAGCATAAACTCCATTTATTAAATTATAAGAAGACATAACCGTCCAAGGTTGACTAGCTTTAATTGCCATTTCAAAAGCTTTTAAGTATAATTCTCTTAAAGTTCTTTCATCAACTATCGTATCAACTACCATACGCATTGTTTCTTGGTTATTAACAGCAAAATGTTTAATCGAGGTTCCAATACCCTTTGATTGGATTCCGTTAATCATTGAAGTTGCTAATGCGCCAGTTAAATATGGATCTTCAGAAAAATATTCAAAGTTTCGACCACATAAAGGATTGCGCTTAATATTTATACCAGGTCCTAATAAAACACTAACCCTTTCACTTAAGCATTCTTCTCCTAGAGTTTCACCTACTTTATAAATTAAGTCTTTGTTCCAAGAACTAGCTAATGCCGAAGCAGTTGGAAAACAAGTCGCAGGCACACTATTAGAAATGCCTAAATGATCCCCGCTATCTTTTTGCTTTCTTAATCCATGGGGTCCATCTGTTAACATAATGCTTTTTAGATTAAATTCTTTTATTTCCGGTAAATACCAGAAATTCTTACCTGATAATAGTTTTATCTTAGTATCTAATGATAACTCTTTTACTACTGCTTTTGCATTTAACATAACTTACCTCCTACTTTTTTTCTATTGCTAAATTATCGGCTTCTTTCATTTCTTTAACCATTCTTACAACATCGCTTTCTCTTAGTCTATAAAAGAATCCAAAAACAATTAAAGCAATCACTAACCCAACTACTGGTATTAAAGCTATTGTTATCCAAATACCTTCTAATGCTCTTTCTGTTTGCATTTCTGCAGTTCCAGAATATCCATAAGCAGAAATAACAAACAAAGCTAATGCCCCTGAGATTGCGGAACCTAGTTTAGTTGAAAAAGTTTGAACACTAAATGTAACTCCTTCATTACGTTCTTTATTAATATAAGCCCCGTACTCAACACAATCAGCGCTAAACATTCCATTCATTAACATCGGTAATAATAGTCCAGTCATTTTTATTAAATTTATCAATAGAAATATCAATAAATTATCATAACCAACAAAGTATTGTAAGATACTAAAAACAACCGAAATTGACATACCCCACATAAAGATTTTATATTTACCAAATTTATCAACTAACATTGGGGCAATAATTGGTATAACAATCATTGGCACAGCCATTGTTGCCATGATGGTAGTTTGAATAGCTAAATTACCTAAGTTCCACTTAGCAAAATAAGGCGCAATTGTTATTGAAGTCATCGTTGCCATAACTGCAATATAAGAAATATAAAAAATCAATAAATATTTATTCTTAATAATTGCATTAATCATCGATTTTAAAGTAACCATTTTAGTGCGCTTTTGAATTACTCTTTCTTTTACATAAAACCTTAAAGGCATCATTACTACTAAAGCAATACCCATTAAAATAATAATTGTTGTTTGATAACCTAAATTAACAATCATTTGCGGAGCGATCAACCCAATAATCATCGAAGCTAAACC
>JAIPGD010000067.1 GCA_021736305.1 Candidatus Izemoplasma sp. | reverse complement strand
TTAGCAATCCCAAATACAGCCCGACCAGCAAGCATCGCAATAATTAACGAATTATAAATACTAAAAATATTCTTTTTAAATGCTCTATAAAGAATACCAGTAATTATCCCATAAGTCGCAAGTTCAAAAGACATAGCTAAAGCGACAGGATAAAGTGGGGGCATACTAAATAATAAAGTTCTTAACAAAGGTGAAACAAGCCCTACTAATCCTCCATATTTAGGACCACAGATAAACCCACATAAAATTATTGGTATATGCATTGGTAAAAAGCTTTGGCCTAAAGCTTGAATCGAACCAGTAAACATCGGTAAAACTATTGCTAAAGCTAAAAATAACCCTGATAGAATTATTTTTTGTATTTCTCTTAGTTGCATAAAATCAGCTCCTATATTAAACATTATCAATATTTTAATATAAGATTAAAAAATAAGCAAACGAATAACAATAATATATTTTTATTAATTTGAATTTTTTCTTAATTTAATTTCCTTTTTAAATAGATTAAATTGTTTTCTATCGAGTTTAGCTCTTTTACCATATATTACAGAAACAAAAAATATAATCCCTGGTAATATACCAATTGTTAATCTGATCGCGATTAAAGCAGATTCAGGTTGAGCAATATAGGCTCCATCAATACTTTCAATATAACCAAAAGCACCAAGAATTAAACCGATTAAAGCAATAGAAATACCACTAGCTACTTTATAAACAAATGAAACAATACCATAATATGCTCCTTCTCTTCTTATACCGTGATAGTATTCATCAACTTCAACAACATCAGGTATTGAGGCAAAAGGTAGGATCTGGACTGCGCTCATACCAATACCTACAAGTATAACAGTTAATCCTAAAAAGAAATAAGCAGTAAAAGGATTAGCTGCATTATACTTAGGTATAAATATACAAGCAATTAAAGCAATACTAATCCAAACAACTGCATAAGAATATACTTTAACTTTATCATATTTCTCTGATTGCTTAACCCAAAACATCGCACTACCAATCGCGCATATTAATGGTAGTGCTATAAATACCATCGAAATCTCTCCGCCACCAACTCTAGCAAATCCTAAAGAATCATTTACAAAAAATAAGAATACAGCCATGATAATATCAAAGCCAACCATTGAAAGTAAATAATACATCATTGTTGATCTAAACTCTTTCATAGAAAAGAATTCTTTAATAGTTTTAAGTAATGGTTTATTATAAATTGAAGCACTATCAAATCGTTCCCTTACCATTAAAGCTGATGTAATCATAATACCCATAGCGATAACACCAAACAAAGCTGAAGCTACTGTATATCCAGTTTTAACTGAATTAAATAATTCAGCGAAAATACTACCTTCACCTTCTGCTAGTAAAGCAAAAATTGCAGCACCTAATAAAAGGCCAATATTAGCAAAAATAATGCGAAAACCATTTAATGATGTTCTTTCATCATAATCCTTTGTCATATTAGCTGTTAAAGCATTATAAGGAACATATACTACAGTCCACACTGTATTAAAAAACATAAAGGCACAGGTATAATATAAAAACTTAATAAACTGTGAGGTTTCTACACTAAATGGAGTAATCCATAAAAGAATAAAGATTAAACCATAAGGAATTGCGCCAAATAGCATATAGATTCTTCTTTTACCAAATTTAGAAGTTGTCTTATCACTGATAACCCCCATAAGGTAATCAGTGATAGCATCCCAAAATTTACCAATTATAAAAACTAAACCAGCTAATTTAGGATCAAGACCAGCTACTGATACCATAAAGTATAAAAGATAGAAACTAATAGATGCAAATATAATATTTGAAGATAAATCGCCAAAGCCATAACCAAATTTTTCTTTTTTTGAAAGTTTCATTAAGTCATCTTCCTTACAATTCTATAGTTTTAATAAATTACTTTAATTCGAATTCATTATATCAAAAGAAAAAAACACTGTAAATGACTTATAAGTTATTTAAGCTAATATATAACTTATCAATAATATATAAAAAAATGTTAGATATCCAAAGTTTCTATGGATACTTCTAACATTTTTTATTTATAGTATATTATTAGATATTTACTTTTTCAATCCACTCTTTGGGAACTTCTGAAACTTGAGCCCACATGACCCCAAGTAACATATTACGATCAGATACGGCGCCACCAATTAGTGCACTTTCATAAATTGCTTCTTCATATGAATTTGTATGATAGAGTAAATGAATAATAACAGGTAAAGCATGTTTTATCGGACATGCTCTACCAGCATACTTTTCAACAAACTTATTGGTATCTTTTATATCAATTGCTTTTTTAAACACTTCTTTAAAAGCATTAGGTGTTTCTTCAATAACTAAAGAAATTGCTTCTTTCATTTTATTATCAGCTAACTTAGCCAATAACTTATCAAAGAACTTAAAGAATTCTAAAAAGATAGGATCTTCAGAATATACTTTAGTAAATTCAAAAGCTAATTCATTAGATAAATCTAATTCTTTAGCTACTAAATAAGGAACAAAACCAACTAATTGATGATCCATTGGTTTTATACTATCTGCGTCTTGTCTTAATTCTTTTAATAAATGATTAAAGACTTGTTCTTTACCATAGCTTTCCACATAACCAGTGTAGTCTCCACCTGGTTTAAACTTATTATAAAGCATTTTCTCATATTCTTTAGATGTAAACTCAGGATTTTCTTTTAATGCCTTAAAAAGCCATTTAAGTATCTCTCCTTGGACAGATACATCCCCCACTTCAGCATCAGGATAAACATAAAAAGATGGTCTTGCTTTATCAAAATGTTCTTTTTCTTGTTTCATAAATAGTAATGATTGCTTCTTTGATAGTTCCTTTAAGTAATCATGATCATAGATCCAATGAATACCAAGTCCAGCAGCATTGGCAGTTAATGCTGGTAATACATATTTTTTCATAGGATAATTCCTCCTTCAATAGAATATAATTATACTTCCCTTATAAATTCATTCTATGATACTTTCAATGCTTATGCTATTTATATGCAAAAAATTAATTGTTTGATATCTAAGTTATCTATTATAAAGAATACACGACTCTTAGTATTTTGAATGTAATGGATTAAGACAAAGATTACATTTAGATTTGAAAGACTTAAACGAGCAGATGACTTGAACTTGATTCTTTTATTAAAAGAAAGAAGACAATTTCTTCTATTAACTTTCACTGACCTAAACATATATTCAAAATTTCATGGAAATTTTCTTCTATTACTTGAAACAAAGAGTCATCAGTATCATCATAATGTTTATCAATGCCTTCTTCATAAATATAGAAATAAATAACATCTGCTAAATAATCATCTTCTTTAACCATTTTTCTATATCGAAGATCTATTTCATAGGAAAAATCCAATTTAAAATCTATGTCAGTCATATGACCTTCAAGAAATGCTTTTGTAAGAGTTAACATATATTCAATGTTAGCTTTATTTTTACCAATTATTTTTTTAATGTCCATGTTATTGTCTCACTTTCTATTATGAATATAATTTAGTCTAACTAAATTTTACTTAGCTCATCAAGAAACGCGGTTTTACGATGATAATCATTTTCAAGTTTTTCGATAATTTCTTTACCATTTGTTTGATAATCTTCTTGGTATGATTTGATGATTTTACACACACGACGATAATGACTTCTTTTATTGGCATGTTTGGCTTCTTGATAAATAAGACTTTGATAGGCTTCTTGTATACTTATCATTGATTTTGGTGAAAGATGCTTATAATAATATGATAGTTGTCTTGGCTCTTGGTTTATATCTTTCACCATTAAGTCTTGTAAGTCTTCTTCGATGATGACAAACTGTCTAAGTTCTTTATCATCACCTAAAACTATATTATTTATCATTTTATCTAAGTCTTCCTCTTTGAAAGTATTTTTATATACCTGGTAATAATCATATTCTCTATATTCCAATAATAACCGAGCTGTATCACGAACTGCTTCAACATTGTTTAATTTCTCAGCAGCAAACAAACGATATTTTAAAAAACTTCTATGATTGCCCTTTTGTTCATTGAGATATTGATTCACAGTTTCAAATAATGCTTGATAGGATTTTCTATTGGCTAATAATTCCAAATGAATGTTTTTAAACAGAGGATAATGGAGATGGTCTAACACAAATTGTAGGGCTTGTTCCTGGTCTTTATAATTTATCAAAGAAAAGCGAACTTGCAAAATGGCTGCTTTCCTAAAAGCACAATAATCATCTTTTCCTTGGCCAATTGCATTTTCGATCATTTTTAATTCATGGTCAAAATAATTATATAGTTTATCGGTATTTAATAAGACAATTAAGTCAATGAATAATTGATTACGCCAATCATCAATGCCTAATAAATTCTCATCCTTATGGTATTGAAAGGCATTTTGAAGAATTATCATCCTATCTTCTTCACTAATAACTTCTATATCCTCACTTAAGATCATATCAATATGATACAGGATTTCATTTTGGGTTTCTTGTAAGCCCCCATAGGAATCATCAACATCTTGTAAGTTGCCACCAATAGACAAAAGTTGAATCAAAAGATTTATTTGCTTAACGGGTTGCTTTAAGTCTAAAATTAAATCTATGAATTTATCAAAAGCTTCAAAAATATAATGTGCATCCCTTGCATAAACAAATCCATATTGACTATGTTGATCAATATGTTGATTAACAATCTCCAACATATCATTATAAGTTAAACTTAAAAAATACTCATCAAAGAACAACTTGTTAACTTGTTTTTTGTTGAGTTCAACCAACATATCTTTTAATTCATTTTTACTTAAAGGTTTTAATAAAGTTTTTAATTCCTTAGTATTCATATGATTATTTTCTCCTTTTTTATTTTACATGATATAATAAAGTATCTTTATGTAGGGGTGATTTTAATGATTATTGTTAGAAACTTAGCTGAGTTTATCGAAGATGCTCAAGAACACTTTTATGATCGAAAAGTCTTATACTTTCCCAAGAAACATTTTTGTATGTCTTATCCTGATGATTTACTTGATACATTAGTTGATGAAGATGAAGAATATCATCAAATTGTCGTCCCATCTTTTTCAAATGAGATGTATATATCTTTCTTCAAATCTTTAGATCAAGAGCTTTTTGAAGAATGTATGGTTGTTTTTCAAGGTCAGGGAAAATACCGGAGGATAAAAGATTTTTTATCTTTAAAAAACAAAATCGATGCTTTTTACCAATATAAAGATGAATACTGCTTTAATATGGCAAAAAAATATTGTATTGATAATAATATTCCTTATGATGACACCACAATCAATTATGAATAATCTTATTAGACAATAGAGTCTATACACTCAACTATTTTATCACCATGCTGCCTTGTGTTCAATAGGCTTAATTGAAAATACAAAGCTATGATAGAATTTTAAAT
The DNA here is from genome assembly GCA_021736305.1 of Candidatus Izemoplasma sp. Taxonomy (GTDB): domain Bacteria; phylum Bacillota_I; class Bacilli_A; order Izemoplasmatales; family Hujiaoplasmataceae; genus Hujiaoplasma. The sequence continues at coordinate 1,393 of JAIPGD010000067.1, read as the reverse complement.
ATTACCTTTGAAGTCTCAATCTCTAATATAGAGACTATATATTGCTTATTTCAAGGAACTGTGATAAGATATATCGTCAAAGTAAATGCTTTTATCCATTGAAAAATTCGGTAAAATCAGGAATTTCAATGGATAAAAGCATTTTTTATTTGCAATGAAGGAGAATTAAATTATGACATTTAAACAATTAGAAATTATTGAACCAATATTAAAGGCTATTAATGAAGAAGGTTATACCATACCTTCACCTATACAAGAAGAGGCCATACCCCTACTACTATCTAAAAAAGATATGATGGCAAGTGCTCAAACAGGTACTGGTAAAACAGCTGCTTTTGCTATACCTATCTTACAAAATATGACACAATCAAACAATACTAAAGGTATTAAGGCTTTAATCTTAACACCAACAAGAGAGTTAGCCATGCAAATCAAAGAAAGCTTTGATGCCTATGGTAGACACCTTCCACTGAAGACAGTGGTTATCTATGGTGGTGTTAAACAAAAGAATCAAGTCTTAAAATTAAAAAGAGGCGCAGACATCTTAGTCGCAACTCCTGGTAGATTATTAGATTTAATCAATCAAAATATTATTAAACTAAGTCAAGTCCAATACTTTGTCTTAGATGAAGCAGACCGTATGTTAGATATGGGCTTTATACGTGATGTTAAAAAAGTCATTTCTTTAGTCCCTAAACAAAGACAAACCATGCTCTTTTCAGCAACCTTACCTAAGTCTATCTTAAATCTAGCATCTTCTATTCTTAATGATCCTTCAAGAATCCAAATCACACCTGAAGAAACAACCTTAGAAGCCATTAAACAAACAGCCTATTATTTAAAATCAGGTGATAAACAAGATTTATTGTTGCATATCTTGAAGGAACAAAAGAATGCTTCAGTGCTAGTATTCTCAAGAACAAAACGTTTTGCCAATAAAATAGCAAAACGTTTAATTGAAAACAAGGTATCTGCCATTGCCATTCATGGTAATAAATCACAAAGTGCTAGAACAGAAGCCTTATATAAATTTAAACAAAAACAAGTTAGAGTCTTAGTCGCAACAGATGTTGCTTCTAGAGGTATTGATATAGATGAATTATCTTTAGTTATTAATTATAATCTACCTGATGTACCAGAAACTTATATCCATAGAATAGGACGTACAGGTAGAGCCAATCATAAAGGTGAGGCTATATCATTTATATGTGAAGAAGAATATTCTCTATTAAAAGATATTCAAAAACATATTAAAATGGAAATACCTGTTAATAAGTAAGCGTCAAAGCATCAGTACCTTTAATTGAATTTATAGAAATAGTATAATACCTTCAAACAAGAAATTTGGAGGTATTTTTAATGAAGTCAAATCCCGAATATAGAGAAAAATGGT
>JAIPGD010000066.1 GCA_021736305.1 Candidatus Izemoplasma sp. | reverse complement strand
CACATAAAGCTACACATGCTGGATTAGTGAAGGATGAAATGCTAATACCATTAATTACTAACCATTAAGCTGAGTTTTTACTTAGCTTTTTATTTTCCTAACAAAATCAAAGTCAAACATCAACAAAAATCAAAATTAGGAATATAAATCTTGCTTTTTAAATTTGGTTTTGTTATAATGTAATAGCGTAAAAATACGGAGGGGTAGCGAAGAGGCTAAACGCGGCAGACTGTAAATCTGCTCCCATCGGGTTCGGCGGTTCGAAACCGTCCCCCTCCACCATTTTTTTACAAAGCAGATATTAACGACTGAATTTTGACGCTACAGAGTAAAGACCAGTCGAACAACCCTTACCCCATAGTCATCACCTAGGACAATTGTCCTATTGACAACATTCTATTACAAGTAACCTAGGATGTCAAGCATAAATATGAAAATTGTCATATTTTTATTCAAAGGGGGTATAATTATGACCAAAACCAAATTAAAAGAGCTTAGAATTGAAAAGCAGATGACTCAAAAAGAATTATCAGAGCTTAGCGGAGTTCCTCAAGAGCAGATTTCAAGATATGAGAGAGGTCGTTCAATGACCGAGGAAACGATTAAAAAAATTGTTAAAGCTTTGAATGTTAACGCAGATTACTTCTTGGGACTTACAGATAAAAACAATGAAAAAGGCTGATCATTTCAGCCTTTTTTTTGTGGTTTTGTAATGTAGTTGGTTTGCTTTAAAAAATCATTAATATTTATATATGGAGTGAATTGAAATAAAGTTTCATTAATTAATTGTGATACTGGAATTCCTTGATTGCGAGTGTTTTCGAATTTTTTATCTGACAAGATTAATTTATGTATTTCTTTTGTCAGGTATACTTCTTCGGTGTGAGAGAAGATAATACTTTGAAGTAACTTAATTTTGTCATTATATTTTTGATTGTTGAAATTTCTAAAAAAATTATCGTATCTTTCTTTACTTTCTTGAAGGCAAAATCCAATTATTAAAGTACTCTGCTCGAGCGGATATATGCATACACAGATATCTTCCAAATTATAGTTTTTGTCCATATTGTACACATCATTGATTATAGTTCCATCTATATCTTTTTCCAAACAAATTAGAGTTTGGCAAGCAATTTGTGATGTATAAGGTAAATGAGTTTCAAAGAACACATGAAATTCACTTGAATTTTCCCCATTAATAATGGATATACACTTCTTAATCATATGAGTATATTCAGTTATATTTCTTTCTTCTACTTCTTCTGAGTTGCTCTTATATTTATTTGGATCTGAAATATAGTTTTTAAGTAAGTTCTGATGAAAAGCTCTGGACATCTTTTTTTTATATAACTCTTGAAGACTTGACTTTAGCATAATTTCAGCTAAAACAATATTGCAACTTAAATTTTTAGAAATTAAGTTTTTAAGTGTTTCAACGTTTTCGTAGTTTGAAAACCAACTGCTATCGCAATCTCGACAAATAGACTTAAATATACCTGCTTCTGCAATTCCAAGTTTGTTTTTTGTAAATCAAGTGAATTGTTAATCGCGAAGTAATTTTGGATAACAATTGACTTCTTTGACATGAACTAAGAACCATTTTTGGAATTGTATGAGAACTGCAAGTTTTTGTTAGTGGATTTCCGCAGATTAAACATTCTGAATTTTTGGAATTAATTCTTGCATCTTTAATAACATTTGATATAACGCTTTTCAAATTCATACTCTTTTTTTCCATTTTATACCTCTCCAATATCCTATCATTGATTAGAATTCTTTTCAAGATTATCAACTAAATTATACATATTATAGTCATTTTTAGTTTTCTTTAGCGACATATGAAGGTATATCTCTGTTGTGCTTATATCGGTGTGACCTAATATTTTTTGTATAGTATATATATCACATCCGTTTTCTGCTAGAGCAGTAGCCATGGCGTGCCTAAACATTCTTGCATTAAGTTTTTTTAAATGTAGATCACTTTTAATTTTTTTCATAACCCATTCAAGATTTCGATAATTGAATTTCTGATAACTAATATAGTTCCAGAGAAGATATTGTCGTTTAGGATCTATATTGATATATTTAATTATTAATGACTTCGTAAGATGGGTAAAAAATACAGTTCTAGCTAATCTGGTTTTTGTCCTTGTTAAATATATTGAGTTTTCATTAAAATCTATCTTTTCAATTTCTATATCTAGCAATTCAGACTGCCTGACTCCAGTATCAAGTAGAAGCAATATAATAAGTTTTCTAGTTATGTAGTAGGGATTATTCTCGGGAATAGCAAAAGTATATTCTAAGATTCTTTTTAATTCAGTTTCTTGTATAACATCATACTTAAGCTTGGTTTAACGAATTTTACTAGCGCTAGATAAGGCTATATTTTTTTTGTTATAATGATTGAAAACTTGTTTTAGAAAATTGATTCGCTTGTTTTCAGTTCTTGCTATACATGTTTCTCTTAAAAAAAGCCTTAACTCACTTAAAGATCTATCAGTAATTTGATTTGGATAGATTATACTGTTTTCCTTAAAAAATCTAAATAGACTATTTACGTGTGATTGTTGATACCTAACGGTTTCTTCCGCTTTATTAATTTTTGAATATTCTTGATAATCTTGAATAATTTGTATTATTGTAGTTTTTTTTGATGTCATAGTTTCCTCCGTGTAAAAATTTAGATATGACATGTCATGTTTCGGCCTACTTAATATTATATACTATAAATGCATATTGAATAATGAAAATTATATATAAAATATTAACCAACACCACTTTATTACCTAGTTTGTGGTGTTTATTAAATGTAAAATTTTTTTACTATTCATTATTTTTGATAATAGAGAAACAAAATATTTAAATATTGTTGCAACTTTCATGTCATAATGTTACAATATTTTGAACGTCTTTCTCTTGACGTGAAGTTTTTGTCAGTTGCTTTATGCAACAGTTAAATGCTATTTAAGTCTAGCGTTTTTCTTTTGCTTTAATAGAGAATTAAAAGGCTATGAAAGTAGCCTTTTTCTTTTGCCATATGTAATTCTTTTAGTATAAGACTCTTTTATCTTCTGGTTTTGTTTCCTAAACAGAAAATCAATCAACCATTTCCACATATCATAAAAAACAAATTTAAGTACTATTCGAAATCCTCTATAAATATCTACTAACATTGCTGCGCTCCTTTCGTTTGTTGCTTGGTACTACAAGAAAGATAATAAAACCCATGATTCCTTTAGGTATTTGGATCACTATAAACTTAAGAACTTTGTAGATTATCTTAATCATCCAGATAATCAATTTAAAAACAAACCTAATAAGTGTGATTATCCGGAATATAAATGATACAACCAGGATAACAATTAATGCTAAGGCTACATAGATTGTTACTTGTAACCATTTCGCCATTTCACCTATATTAGCTAATAAATCCCACCAATCCGGAAGAGGAGTAGTTGTACCTGGTACTACATCAATGATATCCTGGTAATCATATGGATCATCGACTACCTCTGCGTCTTCATAGAATACACCGTTATAATAGTAGCTGATTGTTAGAATCGTTGTTTGATCCAGTGTAACGTCGCTTAATGGTAATGGACCATCTACGTCAGTGATAGTTGTTAGTTCAACCATCCAGTCATAACTCGAATCAATGGACTCCTGGATATACGTTATTACCGAGCTTGGAGTGATGAATGGCCATATAGTCATATTACGATCTTCGGTAGCTTGAATGTCTTTTACTACATGAGTCGTACTTGGGAAAAACAAGAAACGTTTAACTACATCATACTCAACACTCAAAGAATGGATCCTATCAATTGGTATTGGTATTCCAAAAGAATCACTACCTTAAAATGCATGTTAAATACATAGGCAAAACTTAAGGTTCCACCATAACTAATCGGTGAAACTTCCTTGGTAATTAGATCATCATTGATATATAACGTCTTTATCCTGGTTTCTACTGCTGAAACTGAGGTTTCGGGGCTATTTATGTACTCAAAACTACCCGTGAGAGACTTAATTATATCGTTTGATGTAACTACCCTCCATATCTTGAAGCTCAGAGCCTCTTCAGGAAGACTAAAACTGTAAACATTGTTATTGGTTCCTATTTCACAGCCTTCATTCGTTAATTCTGCATTGATAAGCTCAGACATCAGGATATTATTCGAGTAATACGTATATTCTACGATTGCGAGATCCAAATTATCATAGTCAACTGTAAAAGATCCTGATGTACTATTCTTAACTACCGTAAAACTTAACGGAATCGTATCCGCTAAAACGGTGCCAGCTGAGAACCAAATCCCAGCTGACATCATTACTGTTAATAATAAAGTTATGAGTGTTTTCTTCATGAGTTAACACTCCTTTCAAAGATATTTGAACGCAAAAAAAGAGCATAGTTCTCCTATGCTCTATAAGTGTATTTGTTTCCCTATAATTATGTTATCACATAATTATTAAGTTGTCACTTGAAAAAAACATTAATCATGTATCAAATTACTTGGTAAATCTTTATCTAGTAGTATTGAAAAAATAGGATTATCATTTCTTACCCACCTAATCTGGATAGTTCGTAAAACACTATCTTGAATTTCGTCATCCCAATAATATCTAAGTATATAGATGTCACCATTAAACAAATATACTGACGCATAGATATATCCTTGAGAACTAGACATATAAGTTATTAAGTCTGGATATACTTCTTTAGTGTCATTGATAGTAGCTCCGCTTTCTAACAAAAGTCTAAAATCATCAAATGACATATCCTCAGAATATCTGCATACAAAATCAACTCTCCACACATTATCAATTACTTCGTAAAGGAAGTATACATATACACTACTTTCTGTTTTATGTATGGAATAATAGTAAGTATTATCAACCTTCCTTAGACACTCTATATTAGCTAGTGCATTTACATCATCTATAGTATCACTAGCAGATATATGAGCAAACACATCATCAGAAACTAAATCTGTTATCAATTCATCAGCGTCATCTTCATTATTAATTGGGATATCTTGATAGTATTCTTGCATACTCGTGGTTTCAATAGTAGTTGTTGTTCCGGTTGTAGTTGTCGATTCGGTTGTAGTTGTCGATGAAATGGTTATCAATTCAGTTGTACATACTACTTCTTGAGCATCACATGCAATCAGTATAATCGCAAATAATATTAACATTGTTACAAGGTGAATCTTTTTCATAGTCATAATTTCTCCTCTCAATCCTATGGTAAAGTAATTGCATAATATCTTATTTCACCATCATATTTCTCATTCCAAGCATTACTACTCTTCGGTGTTAGCCAAGAGTATAATTCTATGGATGGGTCAAATCCAGACTTGCTTGCCCATGTACCAGCACTTGTTTGGACCATAAAATGATAATCATATTGACCATAAAACTTAGCATTATTTGCTGACGTAACTCTTAAAGCTATACGATATTCATTTTCTCCTATGTCTGAGTATGGACCTGTTATATTACGTATGTTTCTACCCCAATAAGTAAAATCTGCTTTCATGGCGACTTCAATACTTGAAATATAACTTTTTTCATTTGTAGTTGACAGAGATATATTTGTTGTTTCTCCAGGTTGCAATTTTTTGGTAATATCGTAATATCCGATAGCATAACCATAACAATTAGGGCCTGTTCCAATTTTATCAAAATTCTTATATTCCTGTGCTGCGCCAAAATATTCACGATTATAAACGTAATGACCATCAGTTTCATATAGAGTAACATTTCGTATGTAAAACCCAGTAGGATCATCATATAAAATTGGATTGTTTTGGCAATATGCATACATGTTAGTTGATAATATACCACCTAAATCACCGATTATGCCATCAGAATTAAGGAAACGCCCAATCTCAGGGTTATAGTATCTACTATTTAAGTAATACATGTTGATTTCAGAATCATAACGATATCCACGATACGTGTAAGAATTATCGTTAACTGTGGACATTGATATATTCCCATAGGCGTCATACGTATAATTAACTACTGTACTTCCATAATCATCGACTAAACCAATAACATCTCCCTGTAAATTATGAAGATAGAAATAGTCTGTACCATTTTTATTCATACTGATTATTGATCCATTAGAATCATAAGTATAGTAAATGTTAGATGTTCCGTCACTTTCGTGAATCACTTTATCATTCAATAAATCGTATGTTGTTACTTCGGAAGTTGCACCTTCCGTGATTGTCTTACTTGTACGATAGCCTTTATCATTATAAGCATATGTAATCGTAGCTTTTGTGCTTTGATCAGTTTTAATAATGGTTATCGAAATTAAAGAACGGCCTTCCCAAGTAAAATTTGCATGATCATAAAAATTTTCTGTACCACTTATATCTGTATATACAAAATTAGTGATTTCTGTTGGATTTCCTTGACCATCATAACTAATTATTTCTTGAGTAATAGTATTACAATCAACAATTATATCATATGATTCTAATTGATCCAACCATGTACTGTCATATTGGTAATCTAAAGTATAGTTTTCAGGATCTAATCCATCTCTTTGGTAACTATATTGGCATACTGATATTCTATTTCCTCTTGAATCATATTCATAAACATATGTATAGTCATTAATGGATGAAGAATTATAATAGATGTCTATGATTTTATATCATATAAGAAGTACAGACTGCACAAAGCCCGAGCCGACCTAGGCGGCGGTCAGTTTAGTAAAAAAATAGAAACCTTAATACTATATCCTTATATAATATTTGTGATGAAAAATCACAAAGATAATCATCCTATGAAAAACAGAACCGTAACGAAGTTGCGGTTCTAACCGCATATAATA
>JAIPGD010000065.1 GCA_021736305.1 Candidatus Izemoplasma sp. | reverse complement strand
ATTATTATATTTAAAGATTACTTTATGAATAATAGTCGCAATATATATTGGCAATAAATTTATTAATTCAACTTGAAGATTTTCTTTTAAAATAAAGGAAAAAGTAAGACTATTTTTATTAGCGTACCAAATATTTTCTTTCCTGCCTTGACCCTTTGTTTGAGTTTTAGCCCATATGACTTGTTTATGAGGAAGATTTTTATAGTTTTTCTTTAGATACTGATTGGTTGACTCTAAACTAGTGAATTTTATAATATTCATAATTTAACCAAAGTATGATAGAAGTAAACCTGCGGCAATTGCACTACCAATAACACCAGCAACATTAGGCCCCATTGCGTGCATTAACAAATAGTTGTTACTGTTAGCTTTTTTGCCTTCTTTCATAGCTACTCTCGCAGCCATAGGAACCGCAGAAACGCCAGCAGCACCAATAATAGGGTTAATTTTCTCTTTGCTAAGAATATTCATTAGTTTACCACCAAAGATTCCAAAAATAGTAGCAATTATAAAGGCAAATAAACCTAAACCAATAATCATTAATGTTTCAGCTTGTAAAAAGTTAGTTGCTTTAGTAGTAGCACCAATTGAAATACCTAGAAGAATTGTTACAGAATATAAAATAGTCTTAGCACTTGCTTTAGTTAGATTAGGAACAACTCCAGATTCTTTGATTAAGTTTCCTAGCATTAACATACCGATAATTGGTGCACTTGAGGGGATTAAAGTAATTGTTATTACAGCAACTATAATTGGAAATAAAATTCTTTCGAGTTTTGAAACTTCTCGTAATTGTTTCATTTCAATTTGGCGTTCTTTTTTTGTTGTAAAGGTATTTATTAAAGGTGGTTGAATAATTGGTACTAAAGCCATATATGAATATGCTGCAATAGAAATTGCACCTAATAAATGAGGTGCTAATTGACTAGATAGAAGAATAGCAGTTGGTCCATCAGCTCCACCAATTATCCCAATAGAAGCGGCTTCACTACCGCTAAAGCCTAATAATAGAGCGCCTAAAAAGGTAATGAAAATACCAACTTGTGCGGCAGCACCTAGTAACATGCTTTTAGGTCTTGCTAGTAAAGGACCAAAATCAGTTGTAGCTCCAATACCTAAAAAGATTAAACTTGGATATATACCATAAGCAACACCTATATATAAATAACCAAACATTCCAGAATATTTAGTGATTTCTTCACCATTTTCGATAAATGTTTCTTTTACAAATAGATTGGTTCCAGGAATATTGACTAATAACATAGAAAACCCAATCGGGATTAATAGGTAAGGTTCAAACTTTTTGAAGACAGCTAAAAAAAGTAATAATAAAGCAATTGAAATCATGATTAAATATTTCCAGCCGTCGGCTGAAAATAATGTATCAATACCACTAGATTCATATAATTTATTTAAGATATCAATCATTTTATTCTACCTTTAACAAAGGTTGATCACTATTTACTGTATCGCCTTCTTCAACTAAAATAGCTATAATCTTATAATCTTTATCAGCAGTGATATCATTTTCAAGTTTCATTGCTTCTAAAATAATTAAAGAATCGCCTTTTTCTACTTTTTGATTGGGCTTTACCAATATTTTTTGAATAGTGCCTTGCATTGGTGATTTGATTGAGTTGTTTTTTATATCAGGAGAAGTGTTTTTTGAATCAGAAGTAGTTTTTGTTATAGGTTCATCATTTTCGATGACTTCTTCAAGTTCAACTTCATAAATTTTTCCATTAACTTTGACTTTATAAATCTTCATCAGTAATCTCCTTTATTCTTTTTAAATAGGGTTCTTTATCTGTGTTTTTTTTAAATTCTATGGAAGCAATTAAAGCCGCTACCATCATATCATAATCTTTTATTTTTTTATAAGGTTCTTTATTAATTGGTTTATCAGTTAATTTTTGTAATGGTGAAATTAAAATAATAATTAAGATTATTAAAGTAATAACAATAAATATACTTAATAAAGAAAATAATAATCCATCTACAAATGTAAAAGCCATCATTGGTTATCACCTTCTGTATGCAATGTGAATTCAGTAATTTCTGTTTCATCTCTGTTTTTTAAAAATTTTTTTGCGATTGGCTCAAATAGTGCTAGAGATAATAAATCTTCATCACTTTTTGCTATATCCCCAAATTTTTCTTTTAGTTTTTCAAATTGTGGTTCTAAGCGATCAGCTGGTCGAGATTTTAATACTTTTGCATTACCAATAATACTTTTTCTAAACTCAGGATCAATCTCACCAGGGGGTTTTCCATAATGTCCCTTTAAATAGGCTTTGATTTCATCGGGAACTAATTTGTAACGCTCCTTATTTAAGATATTCATAATTGCTTGAGTACCTACCATTTGAGATATAGGGGTTACTAACGGTGGGTAACCTAGGTCTTTTCTAACTTTAGGAACTTCTTCTAAAACCTCATCATATCTATCAAGTGCGCCTTGTTCTTTTAGCTGGCTTAATAAATTAGAAATCATACCACCAGGAATTTGTGAAAGTAAGATTTTTGGATTTGGTGTTAAAGTTTTAGGATTTAAGATTCCATTATCGATATATTTATCTTTTATTTTTGTTAGTGTGTTTTTAGCTTTTTCTAGATATTCAAAATCTAGATTAGCTGAATCTTCGAATAAGATTGCGATAGCTTCAGTTGCGACTTGAGATGTGCCTCCAGATAATGGTGAGAGTGCAGTATCAACAATATCAACTCCAGCTTCAATTGCTTTTTTATAAGTGATTGGAGCTATACCAGAAGTAGCGTGGGTATGAAAATTAATTGGAATTTTTATGTTTTCTTTTAGGGCTTTGATTAATTTATAGGCAACATCAGGTAATAATATTCCTGACATATCTTTAATACATAAAGAATCTGCATCCATTTTCTCAGCTTCTTTAGCGAGATTAACATAATAGTCAATTGAATGAACAGGGCTAGTTGTATAAGATAAAGCAATCTGTAAATGTCCGCCAAATTTCTTAATTGCTTTTGCGGAAGTTTCAAGGTTTCTTAAATCGTTTAAAGCATCAAAAATTCTGATGATATCTATGCCGTTTTCCAGTGATTTCTCCACAAACTTTTCAACGATATCATCGGGGTAATGTTTATATCCTAAAATATTTTGGCCACGAAATAACATTTGTAATTTCGTGTTTTTAGTATTAGCTTTTATTTGTCTTAAGCGTTCCCAAGGGTCCTCATTTAAGTATCTAAGGCTTGCATCAAAGGTGGCACCGCCCCAGACTTCCAGTGCATAATAACCTGCTTTATCTAAATCTGGTAATACTGATAAGATTTCTTTTGTTGTGAGTCTAGTTGCCAGTAAAGATTGGTGACCATCTCGTAATGCAGTTTCAACAAATTTAATGCTCATATTTGTTTCCTTTCATAAAAAAGCCTGAAACAATCACAGATTGAATCAGGAAATTTGCTAGCCTAAAAGCAATCATTTGATTGTTATTTAATCATTCATGATGATTATAACACTTTAATGGCTATATTTAAACCATAAAACCATACAATCATATGAAGATATATTCGGGTATGTTAAATGGTTTTTTTAGTTATACTTTAATTTGATTAGTTGCAATTTGCAGAGGATCCCATACTGGTGAAAATGGTGGTGCATAAGCAAGATCTAAACCAGAAAATTCTTTAGCTGTAAGACCTTTTGAAATAGCTAAAGCCATAATATTAATTCTGTCTGATACACCTTTTTCTCCAACTAATTGTGCGCCTTTTAAAACTCCTGTCTTTGGGTCAAAAACAATTCTTATGAATATTTCTTTAGCACCAGGGTAATAACCAGATTGGTTTTTAGCAGTGACATCAACATAGTCATAATTATAATCAAATTTTTTGGATTCTTCAATACCAAGTCCAGTCTTTGCGATAGCTAATTTGTCAACTTTGATGATGTTTGAACCAACAATTCCATCAAAAGTTTCTTTATTTCCAGCTATATTTTCAGCAATCACTCTCCCGGATTTATTAGCGTGAGTACCTAAAGGAACGAATGCTTCTTTACCGGTTATTAAATGATGGTATGCAACACAATCACCACCAGCATATATATCTTTTATTGATGTTTCCATTTTGTCATTTACAACGATTGCGCCGTTTTTTAACATATCTAAACCTATGTTATTAAGAAATTCAGTATTAGGTCTAACGCCAATAGCTTCAATAACTAAATCAGTTTGATATTCTCTTTTATTGGTCTTTATTGATATTTTATTGTCTTTAACAAGATATTCTAGTAAGTTCTCTTGCAGATGGATATTAACACCGATTGTTTCTAAAGCAATCTGAGCTTTTTTAGCAATAAATTTATCGTATACAGGAATAAGTTGATCTAATCTTTCGATGATATCAACATTTTTTCCTAAGTGAGCTAAATTTTCAGCTATTTCTAAGCCAATATAACCACCACCAATTATAGTGATTGATTCAGCAATATTTATAGCGGGTTTTAGTATCCTTGCATCACTTAATTGATTTAACACTTGAATGTTAGCTTTATCAGTTCCTTTTATGTTTGTTCGGTTTGCTTTTGTTCCAACAGCAATTACTAATTTATCATATTTATCAGTTATGATTTCATTTGTTAGAAGATTTTTAATTTCAATGGTTTTAGTTTTGGGATTAACTTTTATTACTTCATGATTTGTAAATACTTGAATGTTCTTTTTTTCGAAATCTTCTTTGTAGCGTGCGATTAATTTGCTTTCATCTTGGATGATGTTACCTAAATAATAAGGCATACCACAAGCGCCATAACTCAAGTCTGTTCCTTTTTCATAGACAAGGATTTGTGCGTTATTATCTAAGCGTCTTAATTTAGATGCCGCAGACATACCAGCCGCTACACCACCAATTATAATTGTTTTCATTACTATCACTCCTTGTTTTTATAATATCATAAATTGCATATTTATTTTTTTAAAATACTATATTAATTTATAAACATTAAGATATATTGATTATAATTATATATATTGATAGACTATAAGTGTGGTGGTGAAATATGAAAAAGAAAAAACGATTTTTTTCAGTATTTATATTTGATTTATCTTTAATACTTATGTTAAGCATGTTTTTAAATGTTTTAAATATTGAAGGTTTAGATAGAAGTGTTAAAGGAACTGAGTTAGTCTTTGGATCTACTGAACCATTATTAACTTTTATGGGGTATGGTATTTCTATGAGTCTTGATTCTAGTTTGTTGCATTTTATGGTTTATTTTTTACCATTAATTCTTTCGATTGCTCTTGTTATTATTAGTGTGACTTTGCGAAAATTATATATTGTCAAAGTTTTAGCTAATTTTGTTATGTTATTAGTGTTTGGTTTTGTAATATATTTCTTCTTTAACTTAGGCTCATATTCATTTAATGATACTATTTTTAATGTATTAAATGCTTTAGGTATGGAACTTGGTTTTGGGGCGATTGTATCTATTGTTGTAGCCAGTTTTGCTTTTGTTTTTACTTTAGTAAATATGGCAGTCGAGTTAAAGAATAGCTAAATAAAATTCTTATATTAATAAGACCACATTTTTCCGAAAACTAAATGTGGCCCTTTTTTTGCTTTATATATAACTTTAATCTTCTACAATTTGTAAAAATATTTTTAATATTTTAGGATCAAAAAAAGTATTTTCGCCATTTCTCATGGTTTTTATAGCAGCTTCTTTTGTAAATTTGTTTCGATATGAGCGATCAGAAGTTAATGCATCATAGACATCGGCTACAGCTATAATTCTTGAGAATAAAGGGATTTCATTTGCTTTCAATTTATTTGGATAACCCAATCCATCATAGCGTTCATGGTGATGTAAGATACCTTCACGGATTTTATCAAAACCGGTAATGCCTTCCAATAAATTATAACCGTTTGCAGGATGGTTTTTAACTACTTCATACTCAGGTGTTGTTAATTTACTTTTTTTATTTAAGATGTCTAGAGGTATAAACACTTTTCCAATGTCGTGTAATTTAGCACTTAGGATCAGTTGGTCGATATTTGTTATATTCAGCTTTTTACCAATTTTTTCTGCCATAGAAGCTACAGAATCACCGTGCTCTTTAGTATATATATCGTTCATTTCACTTGCTTTTGATAGTAATTGGACAATTTCTACATTTTTATCTAGTGATTTTTTGTATTGTGTAAAAACTCTTTTAGACAATGCATTAAACGGATCTATTATTTGATTTAGTTCTGAAGACTTTGTTGTATTAACTTTTTGATATTCTAGGGTAGTGATATCCATGTTTTGAATTTGATTTACAGTTCTTTTTAATTCACGATTAAAAATAAAGAAAAACGCTAATATGAAACCAGATAAAAGCAATAGAACTGATAAAGTGATAGTCATACTATGAATAATTACGGTAGATTGGATGTAGTCACTGAATGCGTATTTGAAATGTGCGTGTATATAGATTGAATCATCAATACTATTAACTCTTATTGTGGATACTTTATTTCCTGGGGGTTCTAAAGTTGTTAGAGGATTAGCTGTTAATTCGAAATGTTCAGAATGAATATCATCTAGGATTGTTTTCAAATGTTCAATATCGGTTTGATTAAGTATTTTTCCGGTTATAAAAACGCCACTTGATTGCGTACTGTCATCATTACTAAATGGCATTCCAACAAGTAAATAAGCAAAATCATTAATCCATAAAATTGAATTATTTTCTATATTGTTGTTTAAAATTTCATTATAGAGATTAGAGTTTATTATATTTGTTTCATCAATATTATTTGCAAGAGAAAAATCTTCAGTTTCATTTGTGATAAAAACAAAATCAATATCATAATGACCATCAGTCAAATAAAATGAGATGTTTTCTTCAAGCCAGTCACTATCTTTATTTGCTAACGCATTATTTGCATCTGTCCAGTTAGCATGTGCTCT
>JAIPGD010000064.1 GCA_021736305.1 Candidatus Izemoplasma sp. | reverse complement strand
TATTTATGATTTTATTATCCATACAATTGAATAAGAAGCATTATGTTATAATAGGTTTATATTAGTAAGAAAAGGAAACTTATAATGGATTTTGATCTTTTAAAAGAAGGAAAAACACGAAAAACGTACACTGATTTTATCAATCAGTTGATTAAAGATGTCAAACAATTACATCATGATATTATTAGTAACAACCATTATAAAAACAAAATATTTATGGTTGGTAATCTAAATATGATTATAAAATGTCACCACTATTTAAAACTTAATATCATCTTTGAAAAACAACCCTATCAAACAGAAATTTGCTTTGAAAAGAAACACTTTAATCTACTCACCATTAAACTTAGTAATAATGAAGCGCTTAAATTTATTAGACGTATTATACACGATGAAATAGTGGTAGTTGAGTATCATCGAATATTGACCGCGTTATTTCCATCATTGTTTGTCAAAATATTATCACAAGAAAAATATGAAACAGTCAAAAAGAAGTTTCTTAATCGAAAATCAATTAAAATCTATACAGGTTCTAAGATTATTCAATAATGTGAAAAATATTATGTTTTCATTACTTATTTATTTTTTAAAACCAATCGTGTATAATGTAAATAAGTGCAACTTATGAATTCTCTTCTAGTATTATAAGATAGTTGAGGCATTTATGAATAAAGAAAAAAGAAAAAAGGGCGAAGAACTAAAAAGACGCTTTAATGCAATCAAAAATTTAATGTCTACTTTTGCTATGGCTACAGTTGCTGTTGTTGCAGTGGCGATTTTTGTTCCAACTTCACCAAAGGCAGAAATTATTAAAGCTGCTTCATTAAGTAATGAAATCGTCTATCAAGTAAATGTTACCGATGAAGATAATGCATTAAACTCATCGACTCTTTTTGTGGTATTAGAAAACCAATTAGAATACTATGAGCAAAAAATTAGCTTGGGTGAAAACTCAGGCTATTTTGATGACTTGAAAGCCAATACAGAATATCGATTAAGTGTTTATGGTAGTAAGGGATTTGGACAGGAAAGGTTAGATACAACGAAAATCACAACAAGTGAACAAGTGGGAGGAACGATTCTAGCTGTTACGCCAGAAACCATTGATTTTTCTACTACTTATAATGTAAATATATCTATTTATGATCCTGATCAAAAATACTCAAATATTGAATTGTATTATGGCTATCAATGGGAACCAGATACTGATTTACAATATAGTAGTGTTCAAGTATCTACTTCGAGAATAGAGATTGAATTAAATGACATCTATACAGACTTACCAATTCACATATATCTTGAAGCCACAACAGAAAATGGGGTAGAAGTCCTTGATGAAATATGGGTAACCCCACCTTTTAGACTCTATTCATCGGTCTACATGGAATATATCAATCGCAGTCAAGTTAAGTTCCATCTGTATGAAGATATGGATGTTGGTGATATTCATTATATAATGAATATTTATAAGAACAACTTTCTACTAAGAACAGATTCAATCATTTTGGAAGAAAACCAACATCATGGTAGTGGATTTATAGTTGATAATTTAAATCCTGATACAACCTATATGTTCGAATGTATTGCGACCTATACAAATCCACAAACTTTGGCAGAGGAACAAATTATATTATATCAAGAAGAAATTACAACACTTAGTGATTACAATTATACTTACAACAAAGAAATATTTGATGACTATATAGAAATCACATTCACACTAAACGATCCATTTGATTATTTTCAATATATATATGTTGAAACATATGACACTAGTGAAGAATTCGAGATGTTTTTAGAATCAAATTCATACGATTTTATTGAAGATGGTGTGGAGAAAACAATCTCATTAACAATAAATATTCCAACAGCAGCCTCATATAAAATCTATATTAGTATGCAAAATCAATCAAATTTCAATATTCGTCATCTTATTGACACAATTAAATCAGAATAAGGAGAAAAATTATGAGTGAAAAGAAACAAACATTAGCAATGCAGACATGGATTGCAATCGGTATCGTTATCATTTTTGTTTTAGTAGGAACGTTAGCTGGCGTTTTATTTCCAGGTACAATCTTTGAAAGTGTGGTAGATAGTTCAATTGGTAAGTTTTTTAATATCCTTGGGCTAATAAAAAACAACTATATCAATATTTTGGAAAGTATTGCAGTCGTTGTTTTCATTGGAATTCTATACTATGTACTTTCTGTATTAATTAAAATAATTATGAATAAAAGTCCAAGAGGACTTACATTGAGTATTCTAATGACTTCCATTTTAAAATTTCTTGCGATGATTATTGCTCTGATTCTAATCCTTTCAGCATGGAATGTTCCAACACCAACAATCTTAGCAGGGGCAGGGATTATTGGCCTTGCTGTATCTTTCGGAGCACAAGGTTTATTAGAGGATGTATTTGCTGGATTATCAATCATTTTTGAAAAACAATTTACTGTCGGTGATTTTGTTGAAGTAGCGGATTTTCGTGGACAAGTAATGGAAATTGGAGCTAGAAACACAAGAATCAAAAACATCAATGGAAACATCTTAATCATCGCCAACTCGGATATTCGTAAAATCGTTAATTTATCTGAAGAATTATCCTTTGCAATTTCAGAAATATCAATAGAGTATAGTTCGGATTTGGATAAAGTAGAAAAAATTATCACAGACAGTCTTCCTCGAATCAAAGAATTAATTCCTACTATTAAAGAAGGCCCTGTATATAGTGGCGTAGAAGCGTTAGGTGATTCTGCAGTAATCATAAGAGTTATTGCTCATTGTGAAGAAAAAGATCGCATTAATATAAGAAGAATGTTAAACAAGGAACTAAAAAAAGTTTTAGACGAAAATGGTATAAAAATTCCTTTCCCTCAAATGGTCATTCATCAAGCAAACAAAGAATAAAACCTTATTTTTATCTTTTTGATGTTTATATTAACAAAAAGGACTCAAGATTTAGTATTCTTAAGTCCTTTTTTCTATATCTAAATTATCCTCCACCAACAAATTGCGTGAAAATAATATCCTCTCCATCTTCAATGATTGTATTGAAACCATAATGATGGATTGGCTTTCCTTTATATATTGCAACGCTATATCTAAAACTAGATTTTTCTATATTTGAGTGTTTTTTTACTATTTGATCAATAATATCATTGATGCTCCCCGGTTCGACAAATTCTTCTTTAATATTATAGTTGCTTCTTAGTAAGCTATAGAAAGTTACTTTAACCATGTTTATTATCTCCTAATCTTATAATAATATTCTCATATAAATCAATGAAAAGAATATTATCAAGAATTATTGTTGAACTGTTTTTAATCATTTTTATAAACTCACTCACCATATAAGAAGCAACAACATTAGCAACATAAGATGGAATTAACAACTCATTTTCAAGTCCCTTTTCTTCGCTTCCATATAAATCTTCAATCAATGTACATTTTGGGCTTATCCATCCAACTTGACCATACCACCCACCACATGAACCGTGTAGTAAAGGTATTTGTAATTGATTAGATAGCTTTGATAAATAGATTTTTGTTTCTATATTATCAACACAATCAATCATATAATCTCCAGAAATATGCTTAACATTTTGAATTCTTTTCTTAATAATCCTAATAGTTACTTGGGGATTTATTTTTTTAATTTCTTTTGAAATAACATCGACTTTATATTTACCAATGTTTTTCATATTAGAAAATAGTTGCCGATTTAAATTCGATTCCTCAAAACAATCAAAATCAACTATTGTCATTCGATTAACACCTAATCGAACAAGTTGATTAACAACGTTTCCTCCAAGGCCACCTAAACCAATTATGATGACATCTTTTTGTTGGATTTTTATTAAATCTTGTTTATTTAAGACGCCCATATTCATTTTATATCGTATCGGAACTTTCATATAAAGAATTCTCCTTATCTTATTACTTATAACTCATATAAATATAGATATGCAAATTTAGTATGATGTATTATATTAATGATAAGCCTTATTATAATGAGATAATTTATAATATTTTATAACAATTTTAGCAAATTGTAAAATGATTACTGTTCTATCTCAATTATACTATAAACCGAAAAAATATCGTGACTTCCGCCAATCATTCTTGTTTCTGCAAGATAGAATGTTTCATCATCAATAAATATTGTTAACCCAATAGATGTACCATCACTATAAATATCATATCGATAATCAAAAGTTTCAAAAACACCATCAAAATCTAAATTAATCACAGCATCCAAATCTTTATTAACTTCTTCTTTTCTAAATTCAATATCAGTATATGTTTCTGTTTCTTCTAAACCATTACGGTGATATACAATCTGTTCTTCTGTAAACTCAATGACTAATGAACCTGGTAAATTTGGATAATATAATGAGCCAGAAGAATATGGAGCGAGATATATGACTTTCACATAATAATACTCCCCCTCTAATTCATCAATAATATCATTATCATTTTGCGAACAACCTACAAGAAAAAATAAAACCAACACTAATATCAGTATTATTTTTTTCATATTAGTTTCCTCCCTCAAACTGGATTAAATAATCAAATACAATCAATCTATTATTATCCTTTTGGTATATTAGAAACAGCATACTATATGCGCCTGAATTTATAGACAAATCATTATATGTATCAGTATCAATATTGTATATAAGATAATAATCGCCCACTGTTGCATAATCTCGGATGTTTATTGGTAATAATTCTATCAGGCCATCATCTACTATACCAACCCATCTTGAGTCATCAACAAAATCATTTTCAAATGTAATTGTTTGATTTTCACTTGTAAATACTAAATAACTCATTTGATGAATAGGAATTGTATTGCCATAGAAAGTCCAGTCCTCAAAATCTGCATAAACCAATTTCCCCTTATCAGGTAAATCTAATCCTATAATATTTTCAATTTCTTCCTTGAATTCATTATATTCTTGTACTTCTTGATAATAATTTACAACCTTTGGAATAATTAGAATCATAGTAACAATAAGAACAAATGCTATAATAATTAAAACAATCATTTTTTTCTTAATTCGTTTTGTACCCATTAGAGAATCAATTGAAATTCCCAACTCTTTTGCAATAACAGGAATTAAAGATGAATCCGGATATCCTCGCCCCGTTTCCCACTTACTAACAGCTTGCTTCGTAACATGTAAACGATTAGCAAATTTTGTTTGTGATAGGTTATGTTTAGTTCTATATTTTTTTATGTTGTCAGATATTTTGGCCAACCTTGCTGCCTCCTGTTATTAATATTATATGCTATATTTTCCTACTGCGCAATAATAATATGGTATACGTATAGTTGACAACAAAAACCAAGCATATTCATTAATAATTCTTACACAAGATATGAAGTAGAAAGAATATTATTATAGTAAGTTATTGTTTTTCAAATGGCATATACCATAGCTATCAAACACTAACTTACAAATTATTTCCTACTCAAAAAAGTTTGTATCAATTGTGCCATAAGTCATTACGCGTCACTTATGAAATAAAAAATTTAGTTTAATATTAAAGTCATTTTCTTCAACGATTAATTTCCGTCACAATCAAATAGCTATACAGTAAATATAATTTGATTTTGCGTTAAACTTTTTTTATTTTTACTGAAATGATATAATAAAGTTAAATAAAGGAGATGATGTTGCTTTGAAAAAAATCCTATTAATTCTAATAACATTACTAACAACAGTATCAATTATTGCTTGTGATAAAACAGAATACAATCTCACATATTATGATTTAGAAGAAAGAATCGGTTTAGGTGATGAAACTTTAATCGATGAAACGATAAACAAAATTTCTTTTGGAGCTTATCATTCTGGAATCATAACTTCTAAGGAAAGAATTCTTTTATGGGGTTCTAACTCAAGAGGAGAACTTGGTGATGGAACTATGGAAGATAGTTTGTTACCAGTTGATATTACTGAAGAGTTTAACTTAGCCGAAAATGAGCTGGTAAAAACATTGCAACTCGGTGAAAAGTTTTCATTTCTACTGACAACTGAAGGTAGGATATTCTCTTGGGGTTGGAATTTTTCCGGACGTTTAGCAGATGGAACAACTTCTTCAAGGTCTATCCCTTTAGAAGTTACTGAATACTTCAGTCTGAATGATGGAGAGAAAATAGAATCTCTTGACTTAGGAGTTTCTCATGGTGCAGTTTTCACCTCTGAAAACCGGATTTTAACTTGGGGTTACAATGGTTTCGGCCAATTGGGTAATGGTGATATTAGCAATTCTTCACTACCAATAGATATCACTGACAGTATTTCCCTTGTTCAGGGAGAAAACATTGAACAACTAGCTCTTAGTATGGTCAATACCATGGTTCTAACATCTAACGGGAGAGTATTTACATGGGGAAGTAATACTCATGGTCAGTTAGGTAATGACAGCACATATGTAAGTGTAGTTCCTGAAGAAGTAACCGAACATTTTTCTTTAGAATCAAATGACAAAGTAACTTCTTTATCAATTGGTATGCATCATGTGTTAGCCTTAACTGAAAATAATCAATTGTTTGCTTGGGGAAGAAATGATTACGGTCAAATTGGTAATAATTCAACAGTTGATGTTGAAACTCCACTTAACATTACCAATGTATTTAATCTTAATGATGATGTAATCAGTGAAATCCATAGTGGTTATCATCATAATTTAATTATGACTAATACTGGAAAAACCTATGTATGGGGAGGAAACCAAGAAGGTCAGCTCGGTATTGGAAACAAAGTTAATCAAACAACTCCGATGATGTTTTCTGAAATTGAAGATGAAATAAGTTCAATTCAAACAAATTATGAACAAACCGCTTTTATTTTAACCAATCATCAGCTTTTTGCCTGGGGGAATAATAATTTTGGACAACTTAGCGATAACTCATTAGTATCTAAAGATTCTCCACAACAAATAACTGAAATAACTTTTGAAGAGATTGAACTTAAAACGGAAGTATACAACGAAGAAGAAACTCTTAATTTATATACCCCAGAGAAAACTGGTTTTACCTTTATCGGTTGGTATCAAGATATTGATCTGGAAGAACCTTTTAACTTAA
>JAIPGD010000063.1 GCA_021736305.1 Candidatus Izemoplasma sp. | reverse complement strand
TCAAGCTATGGGCTACCCTGTAAGAGCATTTATCGTTGCTCTTTCAAGAAGATTCTTGCTTTTTATTCCTATCGCATATCTATTTACTTATTTGTATGGTGTTGATGGAATATGGTGGACTTTTGTTGCTGCAGATGTTGTTGCTGGTTTAGGCTCTTTTATTGTCTACTTATTTGAAATGAAACAATTGAAACTAAGGTTTGTAACTTAAGCTATGTCGCTTTTGAAAGACTTTAATAAGTTGATTGTAATTATGCTTTATATACCAAAATTGATTTTTGATAGATAAAATTGGCCAATAGATTTTCTAATTAATAAAAAAAGTTAATTCTATAAAATCTCATAGGTGTAAAAATATATATTTTATGTTATAATACTTGTGATAAAATTTTAAACATGATAGAAAGGAGCCAGACATGAAAATAGAAAAGCGTACTGAGCCGTTAAAGGCTGTTAGAGGAGCAAACAAAATACCTGGTGTTTTATTTGGTAAAGCTATAGAACCTATATCAATACAAGTTGAAGAAAATGAATTCCATGAAATGTTTTCAAAAAAAGGGTTAACACAAACTTTTGAAGTTAAACTTGGAAGAAGTAAACACTTAGTATATATAAAGGATATCCAAAGAGATATAATTATGCATAACCAATTCCTTAATGTTAAGCTACAAAAAGTATCTGTTGATGATACAATTACAGCTGACATTCCATTAAAAATTATTGGTAGAGAAAAAGCAGAAAAACCAGGAATTATTGTTTCAATTCCTAATGATTCATTAGAGGTTGAATATAACGTTGGTTCAGGTGTTTCTAATATTACAGTTGATGTTTCTGATTTAAAAATTGGAGATTCTATCGCTGTTAAAGATTTAGATATTCCTGAAGGATTAAGAGTATTGGTTGATCCAGAGCAAACAGTTGCTTCAGCAATTGAAACAACATACATCGAAGAAGAAGAAGCAGATACTGAAGAAGAAGAAATGGACCCAACAGATGTAGAAATTATTACTGAAAAAGATTCTGATGAAGATGAAGAAGAATCAAAAGAATAACTTTTTAATTATTTATTAAAAGCACTCAATTGAGTGCTTTTTTTAATTTCACCAATAAAATCGGACACTAATACGTATATATATTACAAGGCAGAATATGATATAATGTATTTGAGGTGATTGTATTGGCCATCGATTACGAAAAATACATTGATTTACTAATAGAAAAAGATAATGAAGCCTTTGAAACAGTATATGAACATACTAAAAGAGGTGTTTTTTCTATTATTATATCACTTGTAAGGAATAAAACTGTTACAGAAGATTTAATGCAAGATACATATATAAAAATGATCGAAAAGATAAAGCAGTATAAGCGCGGTAGAAACTTTAATGCTTGGTTAATGCAAATAGCAAAAAATACTGCCCTTGATTATTTAAGAAAAAGTAAAAAAGAAATGATTTATGATCCTCAAGAACAAGCTTATATACACGATTCGTTAAAAACTGAAGCTATCACATATGATGTGTTGGATTTAGTTAAACCACTTAACGAAACTGAAAAACAAATTGTTTTATTAAGAGCTGTTGCGGAGTATAAATTTAAGGATATTGCTGAAATAGTAAATAAACCATTAGGAACGGTTCTTTGGCTTTATAATAAAGCAATAAAGCAATTAAAACATGAGGTGAAACCATGAAAAATAAAGAAATCAAAAATTTAATAAAAAAACAAGCGATAAAGCAAATGCCAGATGTTTTAGATAAAATCAATTTAGAAGAAATTGTTATTCAACCTAAAGAAACTGTTTATAAGAACAGCTGGAAAAGATTATTTAATATGCGTTTAGTTTTAACAACAATTATTTTAGTTTTCTCTGGAATAATAGCTTTTAATATATTTAATAATCCATCTGAAACACAAATTCCATTAGAAACAGATTATGAAGTTTTAGCATTTGAAACAATTTCATCCGCTGCGCTTTTAGAATATGCTGAAACAGAGTTATTATCATTAAGTGAAAACACTAGTGTTATTCAATTAAACGATAATGAAGCCGAGGATGTGAATGATTATTTGGCTGATATTAAGCCTTTAATTGAGTTATCTGAATTATTTGTTAATAATGAAGAATCTATTGAATATGAAAAACTTGATTCAGATCTTCAAGGTTATCAATATTTAGTCAGGTTCAGTGGAGAAGATTTAACTAATGATATGGTTGAGTATAAAGTTTATTATAATCAGAATGAAAACGAAGTTAACGGAATTATTGATTTTGGTGATACTCAATATAGTTTCAGTAAAAGTAATGAAGAATTTGTAATATATAGAAGTGAAAAAGATTATATTGAAGTAACAATAAATACTATTGATAATAAACGGGTATTTGAGTATCAATTATATTTAAATAATGAATTACAGTATTCTACACAAATGGAATTAACTAAATTAGAAAATCAATATCAAGCTAAATTTAACTATAACAACAATAAGGGGTTAAACATAAGTTTAGAAATGCGCCGATTAAATCAATCTCAATTTGATGTTGTTTATGAAATAATGGATCAAAACAAGAATATGCAAGGCAGGTTTAACGTTGATGTAGAAGAAAGTAATGACCAATCTTCTTATAGATTTTCATTTCCTGATGATTCACAAGCATGTGAAAAAAGAGGCAGAGGGAATAATCCTTTTTGCGAATAAAAAATAATTCCAATAAAAATCAAGGTTTATACGTATATATAATACAGAAGGAGGAACAAAAATGAAAAAATTATTAGTATTAATTTTCGCTTTAACAATTGGAGTAACATTAATTAGCTGTAGTGGTGATTCTGAAGAGGCTGTTGTAGTACAATCAGATGACCAAGTTTTATCTTTAGAAGCTATCTCATCTTCAATGCTATTATCTTATAGTCAAGAAGGTGTAGAAGAACTTTCAATGTTATCACTAGCAAAGAATGGTTTAGCTGATCAAGAAATAGAAGATTTAGATTATTATGTAGAAATGGTAGAAGTTTTTCTCGGAAATGAAAATTTACAAGTAGAAACAAGTGAATCAGACAGAGAAGAATATGAAACAATGGTTGTTTATACAACAAATACGTTGAATCAAGAAGAATTCACTTATACATTATATTATAATGAATTTGAACTTGTTGATGAAGAAGTAACTACAGAAGATGTAACTAAAGAAGAAGCAACTACAGAAGATGCAACTACAGAAGATGCAACTACAGAAGAAGCAACTACAGAAGATGCAACTACAGAAGAAGCAACTACTGAAGAAGCAACTACTGAAGAAGCAACTACTGAAGAAGCAACTACAGAACAAAACAATGAAACTAATCAATTCTTTTTTAGAGATGGAGATGACCATTTAGCAACTAAAGGTATTGAAGGAATATTGATTTATGGTGAAACAACTTATAATATCGAAGGTAAGTTTCTTAATGTAGAAGGAAAAGAAATTGTTCGTTTACGTTCTTACATCGATGATGATAATTTTGTAGTAGTAAATTATCAAAATGATACAAACGGTGATAAAGAACACGAAAAATTCTTCTTTAAATTAGTAGAAGAAGGTATCACTATTAATCAATCTAAAGTAAGAGTATTTGAAAAAGAAAATATGACTCATGTTCAATTAGAAATGACTGAAGGGGAATCTTATTCAAGATATTTATTTCAAATCAGAGAACGTGATGGAGTCAGCTATATACATATAAATTACGAAATAGACACACCAGATACTTCTGAAAACGGAAATATTCATTTAACAAAAGAAATTGATCCAGAAACAGGAGATCCAATTTATAACTACTCAGTAACACCAGGCAACGGAAATAATGAAAACGCAAGTAATCATTCAAAAAGACATGGAAGACAAGATAACGAAAATACAACAAGAAGATCTTCTTAACACTAATTCTTAAATAAAGATATTTGTATAGGGTGTTCGCCAACACGTTAACTACGTGATTAGCGAACTCCCTTTTTTAATCGTTTTTAAGTAATAGAATATATGATATAATAACCTTACTAGATAAAAGTTTCTATGAAAATAATCATGTTGGTTATATTAATTATCTTTTGAATTAGTAATTAGATGTTTATAGATTTGATCTTATAATAACTTTAAGTTTTTCTAGCATATATTTTGCGTGAAAATAAATAGAGAAAAATTTGAAACAATATTCTTAATAAGGAATGAGGCATCTAATCCTTAGATTTCAATGTTATAGAAAAGAGTGATAATTCATGAAAAAAATGTTATATGGTTTTTTGTTTTTTTTATTCATTTCAACTATTTTAAGTTGTTCAGAATTAAATACAACTACTGAAGAAAAAGTTTTATCTAGGTTAGATACACCTACTAATATAGTGCTAGATGGAGCTATGGTTTCTTGGGATGATGTTGAAGGAGCTAGTAATTATGATATTTATCTAAATGAAAATATTTTTAATATTAGTTCTAATTATTATCTGATTGAAGAAGAAGGAGATTTCAATATTAAAGTTATTGCTAAAGGAAAAGGTTATTTAGATTCTTTACCTACAGATATACTAGTGACTACGATAACTTATCAAGATAATGTAATTTATAATGTCAATATTATTGATGATATTATTTTTTGGGAAGATGTAACTAATGCAAGTGAATATAAAATTTATATCAATGGAGATATTTACTCTACTACAAATACTGATTTTAATTTGGTTAATATTAATGATGGTTTGTTGATTATAAATATTCAAGCTATTTTTGAAGGAGGACAAGCTAACCTTTCAGATTCAGAATTAATTGAGCATAATACAGAATCAGTTAGAGACCGTAATTTTCAGTATAGTATAAACTCAACACAAAATATTTATATTATGGATTTAAATGTTGAAGAAGACCTTTTAATATTAAATGAAAGTGGAGAGTTATTGGATGAGAATGATGTTCTAGTTAGAAATAATTATTATGAGATTAAATCAGATTATATAATCTCTCTACAAGACTGTGAAATAATATTCTATATATATTATGGAAAAAACAAAAGCAAAGTACATATTACAATGTCCGAAACAAATGATCCTTATATCATTAGTTCAAAAACAGTTTTTACTAGTGGCGAAAAAGATATTAAACTTCAGTTTGAATTATTTGGTGTCGATTTTAAACAAATTGATAGTAATCAATTAGATTCTAAAGATTATATTATAGAAAATAATTTCTTAACTATCAAGGCTAGTTATATTAATTCTCGTTTTCAAATTGCTAACAGTTTCTCTGTTAATTATGCTATAGAAAAAACAGAGATAATTACTGGATCTGTAGTTTTTTATAAAGAAACATAGTAAAGTTTTTTAGGAAATTAATATATAAAAAAGGAATGTTTAGATTAAATCTAAAACACTCCTTTTTTTAATAAACAATATTATATTACAAAATTACCGTTTTTAAAGATTTGAACTTTCTTACCATCTTTAGTAGTTCCAACGATATCTAAATCTTTTGAGCCAAACATAAAGTCTGAATGTGACATAGAGTCATTATAACCACGTTTTTCAAGTTCTTCTTTAGTCATTTCGGTGCCACCTTGAATATTCATTGGGTAAGCACGACCTAAAGCTAAGTGACATGAAGCATTTTCATCGAATAAAGTATTAAAGAATAAAATACCCGCATTGTTAATTGGTGAATCATAGGCGATTAAGGCAACTTCACCTAAGTAACGGCTACCTTCATCAAAGTTTAGAAGGTTTTCTAATGTTTTCTTATTTTCCTTTGCATCATAATCTACTACTTTACCATCTTTAAATTCTAACCAAAAATCTTCAATTAAGTTTCCTTGATAATCTAATGGTTTTGTTGCAACAACTTTTCCATTAACACCGGTTTTCAACGGCATAGTAAAGTTTTCTTCAGTAGGAATATTTGGATTAAATATTACTCCAGAAGTAGCTTTTTCTTGACCGCCAGACCAAACATGATTTTCGACTAATTGAATTGTTAAATCAGTTCCTAAATCATTTTTAAAGTGTAAAGATTCAAATTGATAATCATTTAAAATTTTATTGTGTTTAAGAAGTCTAGCATTATGTTCCTTCCATTCTTTAATAGGGTCATTATCTTCAGTTACTCTAGAAGCTTTAAAGATAGCTTCCCAAAGCTTTTCAACAGCTTCATCTTCTTCTAAATCAGGAAAGATTTTTTTCGCCCAGATAGGGTTTGAAGCTGCGATAATTGTCCATTGTGAGCGATTGCCCATCATATGCTCTCGATAGAAAGATAGCGCCTTGGATGATGCAATTCCTGCCTTTTGTAGTTTGACTGGGTCTAAACCTTTGTTAAGTCCAGGAATAGGTGAAACAACACTAATAACACAAGCATCTTTATCAACAAAGTATTTAAATTTATCGATTAAGTACTCAGGAATATCGGTTAATGTTTCAACTGTCTGGTATTGAATACCATATTTTGAAGTATAATCATCTCTCCAGTTAGTTATAACTTTTTTTGCTCCTGCTTTATAGGCTTCTTCCACAACTTTTCTTACAATTTCTTTGCTCTCTGTTGAGCCATTAACAACGACAACTTGATTTTCTTGCACATTGGCTCCAATTTTTACTGATAAATTTGCTAATTTATCTACTAATAATTCTTTTGGCATAATTTCATTCCTTTCTATATTTCGTTAATATTAGTATAACATGATTTAATATTTAAAAAAAACAATAAATCCAAGGCTTGAAAGTTTTTGCGATATACTTAGCTATGTTATAATATAATTGTAATTTGATGTAGAAAGGACTTGTTATGGGAACAAATGTAAATGTTAGTTGGGAATTTATAGAAGATTTTATGATTAAAGCTTTTAAAAAAGTAGGTGTTCCAGAAAAAGATGCTATGATATGTGCAGATGTTTTGATGGAAAGTGATAAACGAGGAATTGATTCTCATGGGATTAATCGCTTTAAACCAATTTATATCGACCGAATTTTAGATAAAATCCAAAACCCTAAAACAAAAATTGATATATTAAAGGAAACTGCCACTACAGTTGTAATGGATGCAAATGATGGTATGGGTATGGTCGCAAGTCATAAAGCTATGCAAACGGC
>JAIPGD010000062.1 GCA_021736305.1 Candidatus Izemoplasma sp. | reverse complement strand
AAGTATATTCAAATGCGTTATTACCAATTGTTGTAAGGGTTGATGGTAATGTAATTGATTTTAAGCTATATGCAAAACTAAATGCATATTCTCCAATCTCTGTAACACCTTCTGGTATATCTACTGATGTTAGTGAACTACAGCTCTTAAATACATTATCTCCTATGGCAACAACCGGTATAATATCTAGTATATAATTTGGTATGACAACATCTAACATACTTCCATTATATTCAACTAAAGTCGCACCATATGGGGTAACCGTAAAGATTAATCCATTTACCTCAACATTCATCGTACCACTCCATTTAGCATACAAGATAATATCATCCACGGGTATTGTTGTAAAATAATAAAGATTAATACATTCTGGTTCTGTGTACCATCCATCGAATAAAAAGTTTTCCCATATAGGATTATCAGGCTTAATAAATATTGTCCCTTCATCTTGTGTAATACTAGATACGTCTGAACCTCCATTTGTTTCAAAATATATAGTTGATTGATTTCGAATCCATTTTGCAAATAATGTCAAATTATCAATCGGAACAAGAGAGAAAAAGTAGTTCTCTGTCAATGCACTGTCTTTATACCAGCCTTCAAAACTATATCCTTCTCTAATTGGATTTTCAGGACTTTCGAACAAATCTCCTTCTATTAACGTGATTGAATCGATTGACGATCCTCCATTTGTTTCAAAAGTAATAATTGTCTGATAATATTTTGCATCACCCCAATAAACAGTGATTTCATCTGGATTCCAGTTATGAGTTTGCCAAGATGGTGGTTCTTCATTGTATGGTGTATAAATCTTTGCAACGGCATTGTCAAACGCATTTTCACCAATTACTTGTACGGATATTGGTATAGCAATAATTTCTAGTTGTTTATTAGATTCAAATGCTTTATATGCAATAGTATCTACTTGATATAATCCTATCATTGACGGAATAGTCATATCAGTTTCTAAATATTCTGGTGTTTGTCCTAATATTGTAATATAGTTATCAGCACGGATAATATAATCTAACCCGTCTTTTGAATCATGAAGAATAATATTCCACATAACAGGTCTATTATTTGGATTCCAATTATAACTCCAAAAGCCTGTGGAACTTAATTTCGTATAAATAATTAAACTATTACAACCACCAAACGCACTTTCTCCAATGTAGGTTATAGATTGTGGTATAACAATACTTGATAAATTATAAGTTTGAACAAAAGCATAAGCTTCAATTCTTGTCAATCCTTCTGGTAAATTGATATATCTTAAGGATTGATTATTATAAAAAGCACCTTGTTTGATAATTTCAACAGAATTGCCAAGAGAGACAGTTTTTAGATTCAAGGCACCGTAAAAAGCGTTCATACCAATAGATATAACTGAATCAGGAATGATAATACTTGTTAATGCAGAACAATGTCCAAATGTCTGATTCTCAATTGATTTTAATTGACTTTCTCCTTCGAATATAACTTCAGTTAATTTATAACACTGTTCAAAAGCGTTTGCTCCTATAAAAGTTACAGATTCAGGGATAATTATAGAGGTAAGATTACTTGCATTTTGAAAAGCATAAGTCCGAATCTCTTTCAAATTTTCATTTAAGACAATTTGCCATAATCCTGTGGATTGGAAAGCATATGCGCCAATGACTGTCACAGGCAACCCATTAATAGTATTTGGTATAACTATTCCAAATTCTGAGACTACATAATCTGTGATTATAACGTGATCATTCTCTATCTCATAGACCAAACCCAATGGAATCGTACTAACAAATTTCGCGTATAAGATGATATCAATCGCTGGAATTGTTATAAATTCATAAGGGGTTGTAAAAGCTTCATCTATATACCAACCTTTAAATTCATGATCCATCATTGTAGGTTCAACTGGTGCTTGAACTACAGTGTCATATTCTTTGGAGATTGGATCAATCAATGTTCCACCATTGGTATCAAATGAAATTGTATATTGATTAATTTGCCATTTGGCATATAATGATATATCTTCATCTGGCATATGTGTTTTAGTAAAAGGTATAGTTAATTCAATATCTTCAAACCAACCAATAAAGGTATGTCCAATTTTTGTAGGGTTAGCCGGAAGTGCGATTTGTTCTTCATAATATAATATTAAAGGTTCTATAATGTATTCGCTGTTAGTTTCAAAGAGAATATTGAATTCTTCTAGAGTTAACTCTCCATATAGAATAAGATCATTTGCTGGCATAGTAGTAAATGTGTATTCGGTAGTCATTTCCATATCTAAATACCAATGTGATACTTGATACCCTATCGGAAGATTTTCTGTCGCAAAAATATTCTCATTATAGCCATGATATTCAGTCTCGAATAATAAGTATCGATCAAAGAAAGTAATATCTATTGGTACATAACTATCTGTGGTTGTATTATTAGCAAAATTACCATAGTAATTACTTCCCCACGCAAATATATTTGCCTGTGAAGTGACTGCATATCCTGTTGGCCCAGGTGCTATATACAGAATTTCTTCTTCTAAAACAAAATGACTTGAAATATCTACAGGAATGCCTTTGCTTGAGGTTGTGCCATCTCCTAATCTTCCTCTCCAATTATATCCCCAGGCAAATATTCGCTGATTTGAAGTCATAACAAATGCTGAGTGAAAATAACAATACATTGATTCAATTATTTCGCCATTTTCCAAATCAAAATATGAAGTTATATCAGTTGGAGTCAGTTGAATATCACCGGAATTATCTCCTGATATACCATTAGAATTAGTCCCCCAAGAGATTAATCTGTGTGATGATGTCATTGCAAATGAATGATACCCATTCGCATTAACAAAGGTGATAAATTCCGAAGTTTCTAAATTCAAATATGAAGTTATTTCTAAGGGTTTATGCTTGTCAATTTGAGTTCCGTCACCTAATTGCCCCTCACTATTGAGTCCCCACACAAAAACTCGATTCGTAGATGTCAAAGCAATCATATGAAGAGCGCCAGCAGAAATCTGAGTGATGGTTTCTTCCGGCAATAAATCAAAGCCATCAGATATATTAATTGGAACACTTTTATTAACTAATGTGTTATCTCCTATTTGACCATCACTATTATATCCCCAAGCAAAAACTTTTCCATAAGATGTCAAGGCTGTCGCGTGATTTAACCCGCATACAATAGATATAATCTTTTCATCCTCATCCAAATTAAAATATGCACTTATATCGACAGGATTGTTTCGATTTGAAGTTGTACCATCTCCCAAAAAGAAATATCCACTATATCCCCAGGAGAAGACTCTACCATTTGATGTCACTGCAAATGATGTTAAAGAACCAGTACTTACCAGGGTGATTTGTTCAGAATTTTCTAAATCAAATTGGTCAGTAATATCAACAGGAATGTGACTATCTGTATATGTTCCATTGCCTAGCTGACCATATTTATTATAACCCCACGCCAAGACTCTACCACTAGATGTTAAAACAAGTGTATGAGCTGAACCAACAGAAATCATACTTAAATCTTCGTTATAATTAATTTGACTTAAGCCAACATCATTGCTAGCTTCTTTAACAACCATATAATTAAGTTGATACTGAATCAACTCCCACTTAGCATATAATGTGATATCTTCATTCGGCATTTTTGTTTCTATAAATTCTTCTGTTAATTCTTCATCTTTAAACCAACCCACAAAATCATAGCCCATTTTTATAGGGATATCAAATTTTGGGAATTCTAACTCATATCCTATAGTTAAATCAGATAAATCATTTCCTCCATTACTGTTGAAACTAATAGTATATTCTATTGGTTTATAAATGGCGGTAATGACTAAATCCATTGTAACTTCATTAGTATTTAAATCCCATGAAATAAAATTGTAACCATCTCTTTCCGGATCATCTGGCACAATAGCACTTAACCCATAAGCAACTTCTTGATTATCAATTAAAGTCCCATCATAATCTTTAAATTCAACGGTATAAACGATAATTATATCCTCTAAATTAATTGAAACATCATTAGAAAAAGTTATGATCAAATCGCCAATTTCATTAACTACGGCATTAGTTACAGTTGCCAAATCATCACCCGAAAATAATCTAATATCTATTAGCTCGGTCCAATTATCATCTTCTAAATATTTCCATTTTAAGTCATTATCTTTTACTCGAAATATCACTTCTTTTTCTGAATTAATATCAGGGTTATCAACTGTTTCTAACCATTCTTGATATGTCCCATTAAAAGATTCGGAACTGATTAACAAATTATAGATTCTTTGTAAAACTTGAGTTGTTTCTTCATTACTAGTTACATTAATTACTGTTGTTTCAATTGTACTCTCTGTGGTTGTCTCTGTTGTGGAAATATCACTGCTAGTTATATTTGTTAATAAATCAGTTGTACTAACAAAATAGCTATCACATCCAACTAATCCAAACAAAAAAAACACATAGAATAATATGTGTAAGAATCTTTTTTTCATGAACCTCACTTCCTCATTTCTAAATTTTTAAAAACTGTAGGCAGTCTAGGTGTTTATGAAATTTTTTAATGTAAATTTACAAATTAATTATACCACTATAAGTTAACTAATCAAGCACATCATAAGAATTAGTAAAAAATATCACCTTCTTATTTATGCGTTCAAATTAAACAAAAATAATATAAATAGCGCTAAAAATAAAGTCCATAATTTCCGTTTATAAAGTTTTAAACTCTATAGTGATCCCTAAAAATATCTAATAATTATTGAATCATTATATAATTTTTCTACAGTTAAAAATTTCTTAAAAATCATATATCTATATTAGTAGCGCTCTAAATTATCTGCTCACTTTTAATTATCAATGAAATCTTCCTTGTAAAGTTCTTTATATATAGAATTTACACTATTAATATCCTTAGTTAAACTATATTTATAATAGTTTGATTGTTTCAACAAATCTTCAACTAAATTCAAAGTGTTGTTCATTAAGAGTTCATCCCCTGAGCGCATACAATCTTTCATAAATCGCGCTATTGCTTCTTTACGATTAATTCCTTGAACTTTATTGGTATCACCTCGGTCTAAAAATACTATCGCTTTTAAAGGATGGCAAACATTATTATTTATACAACTTTTCCCTGACCAAGGACTACCACAAACGATAAATCTATTATTATTTTTATAAATAAGAGGCTTATCATCATTTATAATTGATATGCCTTTAATGGCATTTTTCCAGTTACTAGCATGTGTAGATTTACCAATACCTGAGGATGCAGCAAAAAGAATCGCTTCATTTTTATAGGCAATCGCAATAGCGTGTAAAGGAAGCCTATTATTTAACAATGCAAGTCTCATAAACTGAATACCACTTAAGACATATTCTGTCTCTGCTAAATCTTTTATATAATCTTTATGTAATAAAATCCGTTGAGTTTTATAATCCTTACTATGTTCCATCATGATTTTTGCATCATTATTTGTATTATATACTACTAGAGTTTCTTTATGGCCGTCCTTATAGATATATCGATTTTTATGGATATAAGTCGCTTTTTTGTTAGGGGCTTTAATTGAATTTACTGTTTTTACTTCAATGGTATAATTTGGCTTTTGATTGGTTTCATATTTCTCAATATTATCATCAAAAAACCCTTGATGCTCAAAATGAAACCCAATCACTAAACCAGCTATTTTATAAGCTTTCATGATTTCATAGCCTTTTTATTAAGTGCAAGGGCTTTTAGATATGGCGGACAATGTGAAGATTCTTTCTCAAGTAAGCGTCTTGCATAACACTGAATACAATCCTCTCTTAAAGCGCACGAGATACACTTATCGTAAAATTTAATATTTTGAAAGGTTTGGGCTAATGAGCGAAAAACTTTTAAAAAAGGTTTGTTAATAACATTCTTTACTGGTTTATAAGCCATTGCGCATGGTTGCATAAAGCCTTTATAATTTATAAAATACGCGCTTCTAAGCGCTGCACAAATTGCTTTATCTGTGTTCGTTGAATTAATTTGTTTAGTTTCATAATCAAATGCCTTATCAATTTTATCAGAAAAGACTAATAAATCATGTGGGTCTAATCGCAAATCTTTATGAGAAAATGTGCCTTCTCTTGTTGGACCGATATATTGAGTATAATAAAGATTGGTTTTTTGTGCTTTTACAAATTCAATTATGTCATCAATATCATTAAATATCGGTTTTAATGGTATTGTTCTTAATGCAATATTTATATTTGCAGCTTTTAGTTTTTTTATATTTTGTTTTACTTTCGTAAAACCTAATCCATCTGAGGTTAAAACTTCATATGTTTCATCACTTGCACCATAGAGTGTAATCATGATTTGTTCTGGTGGGCGTTTTTTTAGGGTTTCAATAATATCATCACTTATAACAGTCCCATTTGAAAAAAGAGTGATACGAACACCTAAATCATATAAGTAAGTATAAAGACTTGTAAAATCTTTTCGGACAAATATTTCTCCACCAGTTAGCAAACCATATAATAAGCCCGCATCAACTGCATCTTTAAAAATCTTTTTCCATTTTTCTGTACTTAAATCAGCTGCTTTAGAATCAACAACATAACACATTTTACATTTTAAATTACAATGGGCAGTCAGTTCAAATTCACCTAAGACAGGGATATTCTTTTTTGTGGCTGTTTGAATAATTTCACTTCTTAATGACCTATATCTCATATACTCATCACCTTTAATTAATAATATTATATCATTAAATCAATTGTTTTTTTATTCGCGGAACAAACATTAAAAAAATATGTTAAAATATATACAAATGATATGCATAGAAAAAATCGAAAATATAATATCGAAAGGATGATTGAATGAAAAACATTATACGCTTTACATTCGTCATTACTCTTAGTTTTCTATTAATTTCTTGCTCAAGCGATACTACTACCAATAACAATACCACTTTTTCATATCCTGAAGACATCTATTATGAAGGCAGCTATACAATGAACACAAATCCAACAATGCCATTAGAAGTTGTTGTTGAAGATACTTTAAGTTCAATAGGTGAACTTAGTTTTGAAGATGATGAATGGTTAAGTAAAGAGGACATTACCATAGAGTCTAATTCATTGAT
>JAIPGD010000009.1 GCA_021736305.1 Candidatus Izemoplasma sp. | reverse complement strand
TCAAATATATCTTTTGGCATATTTTTATCTAAGTCATAAACATAATATCCATAATCACCTTTAACTTTAGATGACTTAGCTTGGATAGCATCTCTTAATTTATCCATCATATTATCTATTTCTCTTGCAATACTAGGATCATTTTTAGTTAACAATATCAATCTTGTTTTTTCTGTTAACCGGTCTAGTTTAATATTTGGATAATTTACCGAGTTAACTATTTCACCTTTTTCAACATAATTCATTAATTGATGAACTGACATGATAGCACAATTTTCCTCAGATTCTGCGGTAGATGCACCTAAATGTGGAAAAAAGATAACATTATCTAAATTAGCAACAAAGTAATTTGGAAAATCTGTAACATATTTCTTTAGCTTTCCTTCTTCTAATGCTACTTTCAAATCTTCATTTTTAACTAATAAATCTCTCGCATAATTCAATAATACAGCGCCAGGTTTCATAATATCAAATATTTCTTTATCAATCATATACTTGGTTGAATCCAATAATGGTAAATGCAAACTTACAAAATCTGCTTTTGGATATGATTTAATTAAATCATCAACTAATTCTACATTAGTATCCAATAAATGTTTTCCGTTATCAGATATATATGGATCATATCCTAAAACTTTCATCCCAAGGGAAGCGCTAGCATTTGCGACTTTCCCACCAACTGCGCCAAGACCTACAACAAGAATTGTTTTTCCAAGTATTTCATTACCACCAAAAGCTTTTTTAGCCTTTTCAATTGATTTTAAGATATTTTCATCATCTTTGTGTTCTTTAACCCAAGCATATCCGCCAATTAAGTCTCTTGAAGACATTAACATTCCAGCAATGACTAAT
Source organism: Candidatus Izemoplasma sp. (assembly GCA_021736305.1). Lineage (GTDB taxonomy): Bacteria > Bacillota_I > Bacilli_A > Izemoplasmatales > Hujiaoplasmataceae > Hujiaoplasma. Next base: position 38,892 of record JAIPGD010000009.1, on the reverse strand, counting down.
TCTTTTACAGCATTGCTGTTTGCTCCAGGTGCATTAAAAACAACAACACCTTTATCAGCCATTTTGTCTAACGGAATATTGTTTACTCCGGCACCTGCTCTAGCAACTGCAAGTAAATTATCGTTTATTTTATAATCATGCATTTTATAACTTCTAACAAGTATTAAATCACTATCGTTCTTATCCTCGACAATATGATAATTTGAAGTTAAATGTTTCAATCCATTTTCTGATATATTATTTAAACAGCTAACTTTCATTATAAGTTCTCCTCTTCAAATTTTTTCATAAACGCTACTAAAGCTTTAACGGCGTTTAATGGCATAGCATTATAAATAGATGCTCGCATTCCCCCAACAGAACGATGTCCTTTTAAATTAACCAAACCATTTTCCTTTGCTTCTGAAATAAATTTTTTATTTAATTCTTCATTTCCGGAATTAAATGTAACATTCATTAAAGAACGATCTTTTTTTTCTACAGTAGGTTTAAAAAGTTTTGATTGATCAAGATAATCATATAATAATCCAGCTTTCTCCTTATTATGCTCATATATTGCCTCTACACCACCATTATTCAATAAATGTTTAAATACTAACCCACACATATAGATACCATAAGTCGGTGGAGTATTGAACATTGAATCTTTATCAGCATGAGTTTTATATTGTAACATTAACGGAGTATAATCAGGATAATCTTTAGTAATTAAATCTTTTCTAATAATAACAATTGTTGTTCCAGCAGGACCAATATTTTTTTGTGCCCCTGCATATATTAAGGCATATTTATTAACATCAATTGGTTCCGATAAAATACATGATGACATATCAGAAACTAAATCTATACCATTAGTATCTGGTAATTCATTATATTTTGTTCCATAAATAGTGTTATTTTCACAAATATGAACATAATCAGCATTTGGATCAAAATTAAGGTTATCAAGGTTTGGTATATAAGAAAACATCTTATCTTCTGAAGAACATACCTCATTAACATTCAGATATTTTTTTGCTTCTTTTAATGCTTTCTTTGCCCAACTACCTGTAGTAAGAAAGTCTGCTTTCTTATTTTTCATTAAATTGAGAGGAACCATAGAAAACTGAGTATGTGCACCACCTTGCAAAAACAATATCTTGTAATTATCTGGAACATTCATAAGTTTTCTTAGATTAGCTTCTGCCTCTGTGATAATATCAATGAAATCTTGAGATCGATGTGACATTTCCATTACAGACATCCCAGTATTTTTATAAATAAACAATTCTTCTGCGGCTTGTTTTAGTACTGCTTCCGGTAATACAGCTGGCCCAGCTGAAAAGTTATATACTCTTTCCATATTTCTCACTCCTATTTTAATATTTTTTTACTTTCCATATAATAACGTTTTTCAACTGCTTCCCCTAAAGAAAAAGACTTCCTTGGTAAAACACCGTTTTTACGAATATATGGCAATAACATTTCTCTTTTTAAAGCTGGCATTGTAATGCCAACACTATCTTTATGATTTTTAACAATCTTTTTAAGGCTATTAAGCCCATGAACAAAATCTATTTCTATGTATTTATTCCGCGAAATATATTCATCTAAAATGTCTTGAATTTCACTAATTGCTATAAAAGGATTTTCAGGAACTGATATTTCAATAACCTCATTATTGTAATAAGTTTCTAATCTACCATTACCTGAAAGTTTTTGTTGTAAAGTTTTAATTAAATTTATATCTGAATTAAAAAGGATTCTATGAATCGGCTCAAATGTTAAACCATCATCATAAAGACTTATTAATTCTACTAGCGCATATCTTGCTGGGTGATTCTTTTGTTCTTCATCTGTAAGTTCTTTCTTCAGATTCTCCCAACAAACTTTAGCTGAAGCTAGTGAATGATTTCCATCTCCAACAATCAAATTAAGTTCATTTGTCATGTTCTCAATTTCTTCAATAATAGGTTCAGTATTCTTTATTTCATAGCCTTTAAGATGCCCGCCATCCATATTTAAACTAAAATCATAAACTTTTTTAAATTTAGATCGTTTTTTATATAAGTTAGTAATGATATCTTTATCTAAATCATCCATTAAAACTAAAATATGTGGTAATTCAATCGGTGCATTTTCTCTTATTTTAACACGAGGAGGGATTCTTTCAGGAACAGTCTTTTCAGTAGCTTTTATCTTACCAGTTTTTCCCTCTTCATATTCATATGCTTCTAAGTCAATTGCAATTACTAAACCTAATCTTCTTTTTACATATGGTGTCTGTCTATCAACTAAAATAAAGCCTTTATGCTCTTTGAATAAGTGATTTTTCATATATAAATTCATATTATAATTCACTTTTTCAATTTTATGTCTTGAATCTTCATTTAGATAAGCTTCTGGTAATATGATATGAAAAGTTGATGGTACATTGTCAACTAACGATTTTACCTGATCCCAATACTCAGGTTCTGAAGTAAACTGATCGCATGCTATTACTGCCCACTTTTCTTTATCAATTGTATTTACTGGCAGTAATACATTTGGTGTTACTATGTAAGACATTAGATGACTCCTTGGTCAACCATTGCTTCATATACACGTAAAAATCCAGCTACGTTCGCTCCTACAACTAAATTCCGAGGATCGGCATATTTTTCAGCTGACTCATAGGCTTTATAAAATATCTTTTTCATAGTATGTTTGAGTTTTTCATCCAATTCTTTATATGTCCATGGAGCATGCATAGCGTTTTGAGTCATTTCAAATCCAGAAACAGCAACTCCACCAGCGTTAGCTGCTTTACCAGGAGCAAATAATATATCTTTTTCTTGAAGATAATGGGTTGCTTCTAATGTAGTTGGCATATTTGCACCTTCACATACTAAATAACATCCATTTTTAACTAATGCTTTAGCAGATTCTAAAGGTAATTCATTTTGAGTTGCACATGGTAATGCTATATCACAAGGTTTTTCCCAAATCCCTGTTGGATTATCTCCATATTCAGAATATTGATGATAATCTTTATATTGTGTAGAAAACTCAGGCAAATCTTCTGTTAATTTTGCTATTAAACTAAGATCTAAACCATTTTTATCATATACATAACCATTAACATCAGACATAGCAACAACTTTAGCGCCTAACTCCCTAGCTTTCAAGGCCGCATGCATACCGACTTTACCAGAACCAGATATTATTACTCTCTTTCCTTCGATTGATTCATCACGGTATTTACTTAACATAACTTCAGTAAAATATAATACACCATAACCTGTAGCTTCTTTTCTTACTAAAGATCCTCCATAAGCCAAACCTTTACCAGTTAATACACCAGTATTCTCATTACGTATTTTACGATACATTCCATATAAATAACCTATTTCCCTATATCCAACACCAATATCTCCAGCAGGAACATCAGTATCAGGCCCTATATGACGATAAAGTTCTTGCATAAAGTTTTGACAAAATCTCATAATTTCGCCATCACTTTTTCCCTTTGAATCAAAATCAGAACCACCTTTTCCTCCGCCAAGTGGAAGTCCGGTTAATGAATTTTTAAAGGTTTGTTCAAAACCCAAAAATTTAAGAATAGATTCATTAACTGATGGATGAAATCTCAAACCACCTTTAAAAGGTCCTAAAGCTGAATTGAATTGAACACGATAGCCTCTGTTGACATTAACTTTACCATTATCTCCAACCCAAGTAACTTTAAATTTAATTATTCTCTCAGGCTCGATCAATCTTTCCATAATGCCGTGTTTTTCAATGTTAGGGTCTTCTTTAACGATTGGATCCATAGCATCAAAAAACTCTTCAACAGCTTGTAAAAATTCAGGTTGATTTGAATACCTAATTTTTGTTGCATCAAATAATTCTTTCAAATATTTACTTTTAAACAATTCTTTCGCCTCACTTATTATATATTTAAACAACAAAAGTTGCTTATTGTTTTCGTAAAAAAAGCATTGAAAAATTAAAATTCAAATTAACTTTTTAGTTAACAATAAAAATTATTCAATGTTCGCAAACAACCATTTATGATTATACAATGAAAGCGCTTTTAAAACAAGTGTTATTTCATATTATTTTGAATAAATTTGAATTTATTAGATTATCTGTATATATCTAATAAAATATATATAATCCATATAAAAAAGCCAGTAAAAACTGGCTTTTGAAAGATTATTTTATAATTGTTATCCAGCCCTCAGGTGCTTCAATATCACCAAACTGTATCCCAATTAAAGTATCATATAACTTTCTTGTTATAGGACCAACTTCTGTTTCACTATAAAACACATGTTTTTTATCATGATAATCAATTCTCCCTATAGGTGTAATAACCGCAGCTGTACCACAAGCTCCAGCTTCTTTAAACTGATCTAATTCATTTATATAAGCATCTCTTAATTCAACTTCCATGCCAAGATTATTCTTTGCTAAATAAATTAAACTTTTTTTAGTAATACTCGGTAAAATGCTCTTTGATTCTGGAGTAAGGAATTTATTGTCTTTTGTTATTCCAAAAAAATTTGCAGCTCCCACTTCATCAATTTTTGTATGTGTTAAAGGATCCAAGTAAATGCAATCAGCATATCCCTTATCAACAGCTTCTTGATGGCTCAACATGCTAGCAGCATAATTTCCACCAACTTTTACATCTCCTGTTCCATTTGGAGCCGCTCTATCTCGATCAGTAACCATAAAGTTTACAGGTCTTAAACCACCACCAAAATAACTTCCTACAGGAGAACATAAAACTCCAAACAAATATTCAGGAGCTGGTTTAACTCCTAAATTTCTTCCAACGCCAATCACATATGGTCTTATATATAAAGAAGCACCATGCCCATAAGGGGGAATCAATTCTTCATTTACTTTAATTACTTGCTTAACTGCATCAATAAATTTTTCAATAGGTACTCTAGGCATCAAAATCTTATCGCATGAAGACTGAAGCCTTCTAGCATTATCCTCAATTCTAAATACTTGGATTTTACCACTCTTAGTTCTATACGCTTTTAAACCTTCAAAGGCTTGTTGCCCATAATGAATCGCTGTAGAAAAAGCAGAGATTGTAATTGTATCGTCTTTTTGAATCTTCCCATCATCCCATTTACCATCTTTGTAGTAAGAAATATAATTACCTTTTGTATCGACAACTTTAAAACCTAAATCCTTATAATTTTTCAATATTTAAACCTCCAGTATATTTATTATTCTAATTAATATTATAGACTATGAAAGCCCTTACTTCAAGTCTAACACATAAATAAAACAAATAATATTTCTGAAGAATAAAACAATAAAAAATATAATTATTATTATCTAACTTTCAGTATCAATATTTGCCTTGATAATCCATTTGTCAAAAACAAATATTAATTGAGGTAATATAATCAAAACAAATAACAATGACATTGTGACTCCGATTACAATGAGTAAACCTATCTGCTTAATCGCTAATATCGAAGAAACAAAATAGATAGCAAATCCTGCTACGATAAACAATAAAGCAGAAGTTATTATAGATGGAGAAGCTTCTTTTATCGCTCTTTTTAAGGATTCTTCTTTATTAAATTTTAATCTATCTTCCATATAGCGTTTAGAAAATAGAATCGCATAATCAATTGTTGCACCTAATAATATGGTTGAAACAATTAGATAAGATAGATATATTAAGTCTTGATTATAAGCTTGAGGTATTAACATGGTGAGGAATACAGAAACTTCAATAACTAAAGTTAATATAATAGGTAATAGTAAATTCTTGAATGAAATTGCAATAATTAACATAACAGAAACTAAGGCAATTAATACTACAACCATAAAGTCGGTCTTAATGATATCTCTTAAATCATATGCAATAGGAGTTTGCCCTAAATAATATGCGTTTTCAAATCCAATATTATTAATTTCATTTTGAATATTTTCATAAGTTATATATGATTCTTCAGTTTCTGACTCAGTTTCAAGTACTAAATTAAACAATGCATATTCTTCAGAATAAAATGCATTAGTTAAATACTGAATTTGAGCAGGATCTGTTAATATGCTTTTATAGTAAGCGCCTGCCTCAACTGTTTTAATTGTATCTAAATTTCTTAAGTATGAATATAATTCAAATTCTTTTTGTGTATCTTTTTCAACTAAAATTATCAAGTTGTTATTGACACCAAATTCTTCTTCTATATGAACAGTATCCTCATAATACTTTGTACCTTCCGAAGCTGAAAAACTGCTTGCGCCATATGTGAAACTAGTATTTCCTTGAAGTAATATAATCGGAACAATAGCTAAAATTACAATAACTAAAAATATATATCTTAATTTTTTAATCTTTATAGCAAACTTTCCCAAAAAAGCAGTTTTTAATACTCTGGTTTTTTTTCTTGTTTTATTAATTATTTTAGCGAATATTTTTATTAAAAATGGTAATAAGACAATAGTCGTTAGTAAAGATATCATAATCGCTTTGAAAAATACAAGTCCAATGTCTAACCCAATTGAAAATTTCATAAAAATCAAAGCTAAGAATGAAACACCTGTAGTTAACGCTGATGCTATAATAGGTTTTCTAGACTTTCTAACAGCCTTACTAAGCGCCTCTTCATCAGTTGCATTATCAGCTTTTTCATTATGATAAGCATTTAACATAAAAATTATATAATCTAGCGAAATAGCAAGCTGTAAAGCAATTGCCATAGATTGGGTAATAAATGATATTTCTGGGATAAAGATGTTAGTTCCCAAATTTATTATTATCGCTGCACCGGCAACAATACCAAATAAAACTAAATCAAAGTAAGATGTACTCAAAAACAATAACAGGATTAATATTATTGGAATGATCATTAAAGTAATAATAGTTGTCTCTCTAGCAATTGCGTTTTCAGTAAAAATTGTGCTAGCCGATTCACCATTCAAGTAATATTCATAATTTTCATTCTCTAACAATAATTCAATATCATTTAACGCCGCTTCTGTATCTTTTGAATATGAATTTTCTGAAAATATAACTTTAAATAAAACCTCATCTTCACTTACAAAAGATTCATAATTCGTTTGTAGTTGATTTGTAGATTCAGCGAAATCTTCCGGGAAATAAAAACTAATCTTATACAAAGCCTCTTCATATGAGTATCCTTGTGATATATACATATTTAGTAAACCATCTAACTGAGCTTTTTGAGTATCTGTAGCCTGTTCTCTTATCAATGAATAAGTAAATTCATTTAAATAATCATCAACAAAAACAACGTTTTTCACAACATCATTTTCGGCTATATTAGTTTTAATGATTTTTGCTGTTTCAATTGATTCTTCATCAAAAACTAGAATTAAATTAGATGAATCTCCAAACTGAGAACCGTACTCTTCAATACTTCTTGCTGACAAAGAATCATCTGGCAAATATTTCTGTAGATTATAGTTAATGTTTACCTTAGGAATTAAAAACCCAAACACTATCACTAATATTACAAAAATAGCTATAATAATTTTACTTTTCATAACACACACCTCTTTAGTGAACTATAATTCATTTTTATTATACATCCCTTGTATGATGGATTAGTGTACTTTAAAAATTAAAAATAAAAATTCTGTTATTTTCCTATTTTTAAATTTATTTGTTATAATAAAATGTAAATATAGAGGAGCTAAAATGTATAATAGAAAAGAAACTAAATCAATAAAAATAAATAATATTGTAATTGGCGGTAATAACAAGGTTATCATCCAATCAATGACTAACACGAAAACAAAACATATAATTAATACTATTGCTCAAATTAACCGTTTAGAAAACGTCGGTTGTCAACTTGTTAGAGTGGCTGTTCTTGATTTAGAAGATGCTAAAGCAATAAAAGCAATAAAAAAAGGAATTAAAATTCCTCTAGTAGCTGATATTCATTTTGATTATAAGCTTGCTTTAGAGTCAATAGAATCAGGTGCGGACAAAATCAGGATTAATCCTGGTAATATCGGTTCTGAAGAAAAAATAAAAACTGTTGTTGATGCTTGCAAAAGGGCAAATATTCCTATAAGAATAGGAATCAACTCAGGTTCACTAGAAAAACATATATTAAGTAAGTATAATCATCCTACAGCTGAAGCAATGGTTGAATCAGCAAAATACCATGTTAGTTTATTAGAAAAATTCGGTTTTGAAGATATAATTATTTCTTTGAAATCATCAAATATCTCTACAACAATTGAGGCTAATAGGTTGGCTTCGAAGATTTTTAAATATCCACTCCATCTAGGAATAACTGAAGCGGGAACCAGTTTTTCTGGCGCGATTTCTTCTTCTATTGGACTTGGAATATTGTTGTACGAAGGCATTGGCTCTACGATTAGAGTATCATTAACTGATGAACCCGAAAAAGAGATAGCGGTTGCAAAAGAAATTCTTTCAAACTTAAAGCTTTTTTCTAAGCCAAAACTTATAAGTTGCCCTACTTGTGGAAGAATTCAATATGATATGATTCCAATTGTAAAAGAAATTGAAACGTTTTTAGAGACAATAAACAAAGATATAACCGTCGCAATTATGGGATGTATTGTTAACGGACCTGGTGAAGCTAAAGAAGCAAACATTGCTGTAGCTGGTGGTAAAAACGAAGCATTACTTTTTATTGATGGTAAAAAAGTTAGTAAAATAAAACAAGTAGATCTAGTAAAGGTTTTAAAACAAAAAATCATCGAATATTAATAAATAAATCCAAAAAAATAGCACAAGATTAATTAAATCTTGTGCTTTTATTTTATCTAAATACTGCAGCAAATATATTTATAATAAATCTAAATATATTATTATTGTAAAGCCATTTGGATAGCCTAAAACTTTCTGTATCTAGTTGCATATCTTCTAACACAAAATCGGCAATAAGATTGTTAATTGCTGGAATAGCTAGAGCTAAACTCAGTAGCAATAGTAATGTAAATATTATCATAGCTGCTTTAAACAAGCCAAATAATGCTCCTAAGAACTTATCTACCTGCTTTATAACAGGTATCTTTGTTATTAGACGTGATAATATCTTTAAGAAAAAGAAAATTATCATAGAGCCTATAAACAAAGAAACAAAGGCTAATACAAGTAAAACTAAAGATTTTAGCATTGGTGTTATTCCATCTATTATTGACATTGCCGCTTCATCATAATTCACAGAATTACTTATCCAGCTCACAATAAAATCTGGCATACTCATATCTTGTAAAGCAGTCTCTAAACTATCCTCAGTTAAATTGTTAATTAAATTAGGATTTGTTTCAAGAAAATAATTTCTGATTCTTTCTTCAATACCTTCTCCAAACCAACTATCAAGAACTTTAGAAAACGTTCTAGCCAATAACAAAGAAGCTATCAAACCAAAAAGTCCTGAAGCAATCTCAACGATTTTAAGTAAAAAACCTTTTTTCCAACCTAAGATAATCATTGCAATAACACTAAATACAATGAGAATATCAATAAGTCCAAATAAATTTAATATATTCATTAGTTATCTCGCTTATCTATATAGTTTAAATAATCTTTATAAGAAAAAATCATCTGTTTAGCAGCAAAAACTTCATCAGTGCGTCTTATTGGTGTTCTTGTTGGTGCATCTTTCAATTTATCAGGTGTTTCTTTAGCTTCAATAGCTATTTTATGCATTATGTTAATAAACTCGTCAAGAGTTTGTAAGGATTCAGTTTCTGTTGGTTCAATCATTATAGCTTGTGAAAATAATAGTGGAAAATAAATCGTTGGAGCATGCATACCATAATCAAGTAATCTTTTTGCAATGTCTAGTGTTTTTACATCATTTTCTTTATTAATAAGTCCATTGAAAACAACTTCGTGCATACAATTACCTGAAATTGGTAACTCATAAACTGTCTTTAGTGCATTTTTAATATAATTTGCATTTAAAGTCGCATATCTACCTACATATTTAATATTTTCTTTCCCTAAGGTCAACAAATATATGAGTGCTCTCAGAGAAACCAAGTAATTACCATAAAATGATGATATTTGTCCAATAGCTTCATCACTGTTTTCAACATAGAAATTATCATCCATTTTTTTGACTCTAGGATTAGGTAAAAAATCAGATAATTCTTCAGTGACTCCTACAGGCCCTGAACCAGGTCCCCCGCCACCATGAGGTGTAGAAAATGTTTTATGTAAATTAATATGCATAACATCAAAGCCCATGTCACCAGGTCTTACTTTACCTAAAAGTGCATTTAAATTAGCCCCATCATTATACATCAATCCTCCAGCTTCATGGATTAATTTTGAAATCTTGCATATATCATCCTCAAACATACCTAAGGTATTAGGGTTTGTTAACATCATACCAGCTATATCATCGCGATTAGATACTGTTTCCTTCAAGAAATCTACATCAACTCTTCCACGTTCATTTGATTCAATTTCAATTACTTCCATACCACAAACCACTACTGACGCTGGGTTAGTTCCATGTGCAGAATCAGGTATTATTATTTTATTTTTATGAAAATCTCCACGAGATTCATGATATTTTTTTATAATCATTAAACCAATTAATTCACCATGAGCTCCAGCGTAAGGATTTAAAGAAAACTCACTTAAACCAGAAATTTCCGATAATATTTTTTGTAAATCATAATATACTTTAAAAGCTCCTTGAGTTGTAAAAATGGGCTGTAGAGGATGAAGTCTTTTGAAATTTCTAGAATTAGCAATTTCTTCATTGATTTTCGGATTATATTTCATCGTACAAGATCCTAATGGGTAAAATCCATTTTCAACTCCAAAATTTTTGTTTGAAATATTAGTAAAGTGTCTTAATACATCAAGTTCCGATACTTCAGGTAAATCAGGATTATCCACTCTCAGAAATACTTCATCTAAATCTGAGATATTATAATTATTAAATTTTGTATCAGGGAGAGAATAACCGATTCTATCTTCAATTGACAACTCAAAAATTAATTTATTATACTCTATCATGATAATCCCTCCAAAATCCTAATAAGATTATCTATTTCACTTTTAGTTCGTTTTTCAGTAACTGCAAAATTAATCAGATTTTCATATTCTTCTCCAAAAGAAGCTAATGAAAAACCACCGAAAATATTATTCTCTAATAATGCTTCTTTAATTAAATCATGAGACAACGAAGTTTCTAAAACAAACTCTTTTAAAAACGGTTTTTTAAATGGATCCGAAAATTTTCCTGTTTCAATTAACTTATCATATAAATAGTGTGAACCTTGATAAGATAAGTTATTAACTTTCTTAAGACCTCTTTTTCCCATGATAGACAAGTAAATAGTAACAAACAAAGCCATTAATGATTGATTCGAACAAATGTTGCTATTAGCTTTTGATCTCCTAATATGTTGTTCTCTAGCTTGTAAAGTTAACACATAAGCTCTATTACCTTCTAAATCATTAGTATAGCCACAAATTCGTCCCGGCATTTTTCTAACATATTTTTTATTAGTAGCTAAATATCCTAAATATGGTCCACCAAAACTTACAGGCATACCTAAACTCTGACATTCACCACAGGCAATGTCAGCACCTAATTCATAAGACGTTTTCAAAACTCCTAAAGTTGATATATCTGCATTAATTATAAATAATGATTTGTTATCTTTAATTATTTCACTAAACCCTTCATAATTTTCAATAATACCAAAAAAATTAGGGTTTTGAACTACAACTCCAGCAATATCATTATCAAGTTTTTTCTTTAAGTTTTCAAGGTTTGTAACTCCATCTTTAGATTCAATAAAATCCCATTCTAAACCTTTAAATTTTAAATAAGTTTGAATCACATTTATAGTATTAGGATTTAAAGTTCTAGAAATTAGAATTTTATCTTTTTTTCTTATAGCAGCTGCCATAAAACACGCTTCAGCTGTAGAAGTCGTCCCATCATACATTGAAGCATTAGAGACATCCATACCAGTTAGTGTTTGAATCATAGATTGATACTCGAAAATGTATTGTAATGTACCCTGTGCAACTTCGGGTTGATAAGGTGTATAAGAAGTCATAAATTCCTGACGTGATGTTATAGCATCTATAACTGCTGGTTGATAGTGATCGTATGCTCCTAGTCCAGAAAATAATGTTAATTCTTTATTTTGATTTCCTAATTCTTCAAAATAACTTCTTAATTCAGATTCTGACATAAAGCTTGGAATATCGTAATCCGAGTCGAGAATTACTTCTTTTGGTAACTCATCAAACAAATCATCCATCGAATCAATGTTTAAACTCTTAAGCATTTTCTCGATATCAGCTTTAGTATGAGCGAAATACTTAAACAATCTTCTCACCTACTCAGAAATTTCTTCTTTATATGCCTTGTGATCTAATAAATTATCTAACTCTTTTGAATCATTTAATTTCACTTTTAAAAACCAAGCTTCATAAGGCTCTTGATTAACTTTTTCCGGTTCAGCAGCTAATTCTTCATTAACCTCTATTATTTCACCAGATATAGGAGCGATTAAATCAGAAGCAGCTTTTACAGATTCAACTGCACCAAATTCATTTCCTTGAACTAGTTCATCGCCTTCTTCTGGTAAATCAACAAATACTACATCCCCTAATTCTGATTGCGCAAAATCAGTAATACCTATTAAAACTACATCATTCTCTAATACTTTCACCCATTCATGATCATCAGAATAATAAAGATCTTTTAAAATTTTACTCATTGCTTTCTCCTCTCTTATTTTCTATCCTTTAAAAATTTTTTATCCCTTATAAAACCAGGAACCATTTTGTTTCTAATCTTAACACTTATTTTTGTGCCTTTTTTAGTATATGGACGATTAATCATCGCTAAGGCAATAGGCTTATCAATTGAAATCGAATAATAACCTGTTGTAATATATCCAATTTCGATTTCATCTTTATATACTTTATATCCCTCTCTAGGAATTGCTTTTTTGGATAACTCTAAACCAACAACTCTTCTAGATAATGAATTATCTATTTGATCAAGCAATGCATCTTTACCAAGAAAATCTAAATCCGTATTTAACTTGACAAAATATTTCAGGCCTGCTTCAATTGGAGTAATTTTTCCTGAAATTTCATGGCCATAAAGCGGTAAATTAGCTTCAAATCTTAATGTGTCTCTTGATCCTAATCCACATGGAGTAACTCCGCCATCAATAAATATATCCCATAACTGGTTAATTGCTTCACTAGAACCATATATTTCAAAACCATCTTCACCTGTATAACCAGTTCGAGAGATTAATAAACGATGACTACCATATTCATATTGATCATAATTAAAAAACTTTAATTCCTTAAGATTAATATTTAGTAACTTATTAACCGTCTTTTCTGCTTCTGGCCCTTGAATTGCTATTTCGGAATAATCTTCACTAATATTTTTAACTAAAATATCAAATCCATCACTTGATTCAACCAAATGTTTATAGTCTTTTGCTATATTACTTGCGTTAACAACTAATAAAAACTCACTTTTGTTAAACTTATAAACCAATAAATCATCAACTACTGTTCCATCTTCATTCAACATCATTCCATAAGCAATTTCACCAGGATTCAAATCATATACTTTATTAGTAAAGATATACTCGAGATAGCTTTGCGCTTGCGCACCTGTAATAATAATTTCACCCATATGAGATACATCAAACATACCAACATTATTTCTAACGGCTTGATGTTCTTCTTTAATACTAGTATATAAAATCGGCATATTATATCCAGCAAAATCGACCATTTTAGCACCTAATTCAAGGTGTTTATTATAAAGACTAGTTTTCTTTAAATTTTCCATAATCAACCTCATTTGTATTATAACATAAATTAATATTTAAATAATAGATTAATAAAATCATCATTAGTTAAATTATATATGTAATTTCCGATGTTAATTTTATCTAGTTCATCTCTAATTATTTGTTCATTAAATTCTTTGTTTATTAACAATTTAACTAGTTCATCCTCGTCCTTAATAATAAAGTAATCTCCTAAAATATTCATCTTTTTTATTAAGTTATTTTTCAATTCTAAACTAACTTCAATTAAACCTGCTTTTACTTTACCTTTCTTCTTAATAGTATAGTTAGGATTTTTGCCAAAAATAAATTGTTTTGTTAAATAATTTCTTTCTATTTTATTTATTTTTTCTACGTCTTCTTGGGTTAATATAATTTCTTCATTAGCAATATGCCTTTTTATAAAAGCTTTAAAATCTTCAATTGAAATATCTAAATGATCTCTTATATTTGTAACTCTTTTACGAACCGAATCTATTCCTTTAGAGATAAGTTTTTCATTATCAGGAGTAATTGCCTTAATCATTTCTTCTAAATCTGTGTTATAAAGCATTGTTCCGTGAACAACAGATCGAGAATTAACTTGATAAAAAGCATTACCAGACACCTTTAGTTCATCAATTAGAATATCATTTCTCCCCGAGAAATAAGCATTTAACCCTAACTTTTTTAAGATATTAACGACTTTTGAAAGATAAGTTTCAAAAACAAAATCTTTGTTAAAATTAGGTGTGATAAAAGAAAACATAATATTAGAAAAATCTGCATAGACACAACCCCCACCAGATTTTCTTCGATATAATTCAATTTTTTTATCTTTAACATATTTAAGATTAACTTCATTATCGATCAATTGGTTTCTCCCAATAATTACTGTGGGATTTACTTGCCACATAAAGAAATATTCATCTTTAGGATAGTTTTTTGCTAAATATTCTTCAGTAGCCAAATAAAAACTTAATCTTTTTGTTTCCTTAAAAGGATAGTTTACGTATTTCATCTTTGCCCCCTTTTCATAAAAAGAGAGAAAATTATTCTCCCTTAATAAATTCATTAATTCTTTCTGACTCAATTTTAATTAAAAAATCAATAAATGGTTTAATGTCTTTATTAATTTTATATTCATCAATTGCATCAAAATATTCATCTTGCAATTCCTTTGAAACTGATACTGGCAAATAATCTTGAAGTTCTAATTCATAATTCAGTAATAATCTAGCCAATCTTCCATTAGCATCAACAAAAGGATAGATTTTTAAAAATTGTAAATGAGCGTAAGCTGCTTTTTCAAGCCCTTGTAAATCAGACTTGTTCAAAGTTTCAAAATAATCATCCATTTTCTTATATATTTTTAGATAAGAAGGTGGAACGTGCTTAGCTCCAAGTATAAAAAGATCTCGGCTTCGATACACACCGCCATTTATAATGCCATCCACTAAAGCCTGATGCAAATCTTTTACTATTTCTTCATCAAATGCAATTTTTTTTGATGCAAGTCTATGTACCATTTGTAAAGCGTGATAATTGTTAACAATAGCTTTGCGTCTATTTTGTTTCTTATCGGGAAACTGTCTAGAGTGATCTTCTAAAAGAAATTCAACATCTTCATAAGAAAATTCATCATTATCAAAACTAGTAGATTCATAAATATAAAGAGTATCAAACTGATCTTCTTTATTTGATATTTCTTCTTTAGACATTGATTTTTTCTTCGCTTTTAATTCCTGTTTAAGCGCTTCTACCTCTTCTAACTTCATATTTATCACCTCATAAAAATAATACCATAGAAAACCCTTTCATTCAATTGATTTAGTCAAAATTTTATCACATTTATTTATTGATATAGTATTTGTATTTTTGATTTAAAACACATATATAAATTTTAAAATATATTTTTAATAACGAAAAACTACTTTTAATTATTTTTTTTATTTTTTTGTTTAAAATAATCTCATAATGGTATAATAATAATACTAAAAACATTAAAATTCAAAATTTCAAATATTAAGCTGTATACTTTTTTTCAAGCATTTACAAATTTGCAAGTTTTGTTTATAATATTTACATAGAAAGAGGCGAACAATGACTAAATTAAATCACAAAGAATTAATGGAATTAGCAATTAAAGAAGCTAGAAAAACAATGAATAAAGATATTGGTGGACCTTTTGGAGCATTAATCATTAATAAAGATAATGAGATTTTGGCTGTTACATCTAATACTGTTTTAGGAGATCACGATCCTACTGCTCACGCTGAAATAAATGCTATTAGAAGCGCCACAAAAAAACTAGGCACACACGATTTAACTGGATGCACCTTATATACTACGGCATACCCTTGTCCAATGTGTTTAGGAGCTATTATTTGGTCCAATATTAAAAAAGTTTATTATGGTTGTATTGAAAGTGATGCTGATGAGATCGGTTTTAGAGATGATTTTATATATAAGTTTATTGAAAACAAACGAAAAAATATCTCAATTTTGGGTTTAGAAGAAAAAGAAAGAGATACCTGTTTAACGCTTTTTAATGAGTATAAAGAAAAAAACAAGAAGTTATATTAATTACTACAGTTCAGTTTATCTGAACTGTTTTTTTTATATTAAAAGAGTAGAACATTTTAAAATGTTCTACTCTGTAATTTAATCTTTTAACAAACAAAAATTAATTTCTTCGTAAATCAACTCACCATCTACTCTTTTGGATTCCATAATGCTTATTCTGTTAGCTGAAATCTCTCTAGGATTATAATTATATTGAGATATAGTTTCATAGTTTATTTTTACTTTTCTACCTAAAGTAATATGTGGAGTAAATTTCTGGTTAATTATTTGAATACCTGAATCTTGTAAAGAATTAATAACTTTTTTATAGAGTTTATTTAGCATAGGATTGTTGTTGATTTTCATATGAACTAAACAATGATTCCCAGTATTTTTAAAACAATCCAACTTTTCAGTTTTATAATTGAAACTTGGAAAATTAATTTTATTAACTTCGGTTTTCATTTTGTTTAATAATTGTTTGTCTACTTCACCAATATAATGCAACGTTAGATGTAAGTTATTGTAAGTAGTAAAATTACCTGAATGTCTATCACTTATTTTTTTAATCTGATGATAAAAGTGCGTTTTTTCAGCATTAGAAAATAGTAAAGCAATAAAGATTCTCATTTTCTTTATTTATCGCCGATTGTCATAGCCATAACTGCTTTTGCAGTATGAAGTCTATTTTCCGCTTCTAGATAAACAATAGAATGTTCTCCATCAATAACACTGTCTTCAACTTCATTTCCTCTATCGGCAGGTAAAGCATGCATATAATAAACATTTTTACTTGCTTTTGACATCATTTCTTCAGTACATTTCCATGATTTATATGATTCTAATAAATCATCAACCACTGCATCACTTTGATTAGTAACCCATGAACCCCAATTTTTTGGAATCACAACATCAGCATCTTGGAAAGCTTCTTCCATGTTGTGGGTAATTTTAAAACTTCCATTATTTTCTTTTGCATAATTCCTAGCTTTTTCAATTGCCCAATCTGGTAACTCATACCCTTCAGGATAAGCTAAAGTAACATCCATTCCATATCGTGGAAATAATAATATTTGTGTTAATGGAACACTTATCGGTTTTTTATGTGTAGTTGCATATGTCCAAATTATTGAAATTTTTAAGTTTTGTGTTTTTTTAGCCACCTCTTGAATAGTCATCAAATCTGCTAAACCTTGCATTGGGTGGTATAAATCACATTGTAAATTCATAACAGGAACTGTTGAGTTAGCGGCCATTTCACGTAAATATTTATTACCAATTCCCCAAAAACAATTTCTACATGCAATTGCGTGCCCATAACTTGAAAGAATAGTTGCGGTATCTTTAGCGCTTTCACCATGTGATATTTGCATTCCTGAAGTATCTAAGTAATTTCCATGACCTCCTAATTGTGCGATTCCAGCTTCCATTGAATTTCTAGTTCTAGTTGATTGTTCAAAAAACATTAAGAATGCAGACTTGTTTTTTAAATAAGTAGTATCTTTGTTATTGTGAAATTTGTCTTTTAAATCAAAAGACACCTCTAACAACTTATCAATTTCTTCTTTTTTCCAATCATCTAGTGTAATAAAATGTTTTCCTTTAAATAATGGTTTCATATTATCTCTCCTATTTTTTTAATTTTTTTAAATACATTGAAGGAATTGTAGCATACATAGCACAAGCCTTCACTAAATGTTCTTTAAATGTTTTTTCATTTGGCGCATGAGCTTCATCTTCATTTCCAGGACCAAACCCAATACAAGGAATATTATGTCTTCCCATAATAGATACAGCGTTAGTAGAAAATGTCCATTTATCTACCTTTGGTTTTTCATCAAAGATATTTTCGTAAGCATCAATCGTAGATTGACATACTACATGTTCTTCTGGTAATACCCAAGTTGGAAAATAAGCTTCAGTTGGATAAATTAATCCAGTATAAGATGGACGTTTATAATCGTACATTTCTACTGTAGCATTTACTTTTTTAACTGATTTTAATTTTTTTATTTCATCTAAAGCTGTTTGGAAAGTTTCTCCATCCGTTAATCTTCTATCAATCGAAATCCAGCAACCATCAGCTACCGCACATCTTGACGGTGATGAGTGGAAAATTTCACTTACTACTAAAGTACCTTTCCCCAAAAATTCATTATCTAATAATTTAGCATTTAGTTTTTCAAGCTCTTGAATAATTGGAGCCATCTTATAAATTGCATTGTCGCCTCTTTCAGGGGCACTACCATGGCATGAAGTTCCTATTGTAGAAACTTTGATTTCCATTCTACCTCGATGTCCTCGATAAATATTACAACTTGTTGGTTCGGTAATCACAACAAATTCAGGCTTAATATTTTCTTCTTCAATCAAATATTGCCAACATAAACCATCACAATCTTCTTCTTGAACAGTTCCAGTAATTAATAATGTATAATCATCTTCAAGTTCTAATTCTTTAATTATTTTCCCTGCATAAACCATTGAAGCCATTCCACCTTCTTGGTCAGAAGCTCCACGTCCTCCAATAGAAGTATCATCTTCATAACCTATATATGGATCAAACTTCCAATTTTTTTCTTCACCCACACCTACTGTATCAATATGAGCATCCATAGCGATGATATGTTTTCCAGATCCAATACGGCCAATAATATTTCCCATTTTATCAATTCTTATTTCATCAAAGCCGACTTTTTGCATTTCTTGATTAATTCTTTGGATTACTTTCTCTTCATTGCAACTTTCACTTGGTATAGCAATCATATCTCGAAGAAATCTTGTCATATCTTTTTCATATTTATTACTTAATTCTAAGATTTTTTTAAAATTCATTTTCATTTTATTCCTCACGCATTTCTTTAATTAATTTATCATAATGGAAAACTTTTTCATATTCAGTATCCCAAAACTCTTGAGTTTTCATTTGATCTAAATAAGATTTCTTATAGCCAAATTTAATCCAATCACTTTCTTTTTGTTTAAATAACTTTTCTTTTTGGCTTATAGGTCTATAATCAGCAATATAATCAGTATCAGCATTTATAAATACATCTTTAAACCATCTGTTCAAAACAAAATCTTCAGTTTCTAAATATCGATTGTTTAAATCTTCTAATACAGTTTCATAACGATCAAAACCATCCGTAGCGATTGTAACAACATTCTCATCAGGTCCAAGTTTTAAATATTTCGCCATTTTTATAGCTCCAATGATATTACAAATACCAGAAACACCAAATAGTTCTCTCATTGCTTCTGCATCTTTGCGATTAATACCATTTTTAACTAATACATCAATTCCGTCATGAATAATTTTCAATCCTTGAACACTTTCTTCATCTTTTATCAAAGCAATAAAATCAGTATTTAATACATTATGTATAAGTGTACACATTTTATCGCCGATACCTTCTATACGATGTTGTCCTCTACCGCCATTCATTAATGTAGAACATTCATATGGTTCTAAAGCAGCTACTTTAGCTTCTGGAAAAACCTTTTTTATTTGATCTCCAGCTCCAATAGTTCCGGCTGAGCCAGGTGCAGAAGCAAAACAAGCAATTCGCCCATTACCAATTTCTTTAACAGCTTCAATACAAGAATTCCCTGTTACATGTCTATGAAAACGGTAATTTGGCAACAACTCAAATTGAGCTAAAGAACGGTTTTTTGGGTCTTCATTTAGTTTAAATGTTCTTTCTAGAGTTAAAATAACATCAGATTCGGTTCCTGGTGTTAAATCAAGTTTAGCCCCATATTGTTCAATCCTTTTATATCTTTCTTTACTCATGTTATCAGGCATAATGACTATCGAATTATATTTCATTAAATTACAAATATAAGATACTCCTATACCAAAATTACCTGTAGAAGGTCCTAAAATAGTATGTTCACCAGGTAAAATTGTTCTATCAACACATCCCTCAATTAAAGTTGAATATGCAGGCCCAACTTTATGTGATCCCGATGGAAAATATTTTCCTAATAAAACTACAATATTAGCGTCTACTCCGGTTAATTCTTTTGGAAGAACAATTTTATGAACTTTGTTGTTTTCATCTTTCCAGTTAATATTAAATAGATTAATTGGATCTAGTTCCTCGCTTTTCTTGTTTAATGCTTTTTTTCTAATTTTTGGATCAATCTTTGCTGGATGTAACATCTCATCATAAGTTGGCCCAAATGGTATTTTACTCATTTGTTATTCCTCTTTCCTCTATATAGTCTATTAAATCCTTTAAATTTGCATCTAAAAGAATTGGTTCCTTAACAACTTTTAATGCGTTTTTTGTATCTTTTAAACCATTACCAGTAACAATTACTGTAACAGTATCATTTTCTTTAATTATATTTTTCTCTCTAGCCTGAATAAACCCAGCTAAACTAGCTGCGGCTGCAGGTTCAGCAAATATTCCTTCATTTTTTCCAAGTAAAAGCATAGCTTCCATAATTTTCTTATCAGAAACTTTTATGTAAGTTCCATTACTTTTTTTTACAGCTTCTAACCCTTTAATTGGATTCCTTGGAATTCCAACTGCGATGCTATCTGCAATAGTGTTTTCATCGGTTTCTTCTAACTCTTTATTCCCATGAAAAGCATCATAAAAAGGTGAGCATCCTTCAGATTGAACACCGATAATTTTCGGGATGTTTTTAATAAGTTCAAGCTTAAGTAAATCATAAAAACCTTTATATACACCACCAATACTACATCCATCTCCAACAGAAATAACTACCCAGTCAGTTGGTTTAAAATTTAGTTGTTCGGCTATTTCTAAAGCAACTGTTTTTTTACCTTCAACTAAATTAGGGTTTATAGCTGCATTACGGTTGTACCAATTATAATGATCAATTGCTGCTTTTGATAAATTATATGCTCCTTTATAATCATCATTTACTTTTATTAAGTTCGAACCAAAAGCCAATAACTGAGATAATTTACCAATTGGTGCTCTCTTGGGAACGAAAATAACTGTTTTAAGCCCTAGTCTTGCTGCATTGCCTGCAAGTGACGAAGCAGCATTTCCTGTAGATGAACACGAAATAACCTCTTTATTTAACTCTAACGCTTTTACACAAGCAATCACTGAAGCTCTATCTTTTAATGATTGAGTAGGGTTTAATCCTTCATCCTTTAAATATATTTCTTTACATTTAAACATTTCCTTTAAATGATTGCTAGGATATAAGGGTGTCCAACCGACTCGCAAAGTGTTTTTTGTATATTTTTCTTCAACTGGCAATAACGGTAAATAGCGCCATATAGATAAATCTTGATTATTTTTAAAATAATCCTTGTTCATCACTTTCTTTATTTTTTCATAGTCATATTCAATATCAAGTATGCCTAAATCCTTGCATTTTGGGCATGTTAATAATTCTTTTTTTGTAGAATAAACTTCATTACATTTAGTACAGCGATAACTCGTTTTATAACTCATTACTATCACTCGCTTCTAAAGGAATAATCTTAAATTGTTTTGCATCAAATAAACCTTTATCTGTTACTCTTATTTCTGGAATTACAGCTAAAGATAAAAAGCCTAGTTGTAAGAAAGGATCTTCAATTTCTCTTTTAACTCCAAGTTTGCGTATCTTTATTTCTAAACGATTTAATTTTTCTTCAACAAATTCACTTGGCTTAAGCGACATTAATCCACCAACTTCTAAAGGTAATAACTCAATTATCTCTCCCCTTGAAGCTAGAACAATTCCTCCGCCAATATCAGTAATTTTTTTAATTGCTAATAACATGTCTTTATCATTGTCACCTATACAAACAAGATTGTGCGAATCATGAGATATAGTCATTGCTAACGCTCCATTTTTCAAACCATAGCCTTTTACAATGCCCTTCCCAATATTACCACTTAAATGATATCTTTCTATAACACACAACTTTAACAGATCATCGTTAATATTTGCTTCAAACTTTCCCTTATCTAAATTTACTTTTTCAACAATCTTTTTAGTTGTAACATTATTTTTTATTAAACCAATTACGTTAACTAGATTAGAACTAAGTTTATAAGTTAAATCAATTTTAGAAAAATCCACTGACACTGTATCTAATACTTTTGAAGCATCTATTTTTTTGGTTTCAAATAAAACTTTCTTATTCTTAACAACTTGTTTTCCTGATTTATATACATGTTCTACATCAATATGATTTAAATCCTTAAAGAAAACTAAATCCGCTATGTATCCAGGAGCTACTGCACCAATATCTTTTAACTTATAACAATTAGCAACATTTATAGTCGCCATCGAAATAGCCGATATTGGTTCTACACCATAATGTATAGCCAAATTAATATTATTATCAATATGACCATATTTTCTTATATCACTTGGATGTAAATCATCTGAACAAAATAGAATTCGATCATAAAATGGCTGTTTAACACCGGGCAATAAATCCAAAACATTCTTTGTTTGTGATCCTTCACGCAAATGTATATACATTCCTCTTTTTACTTTTTCTAATAGTTCTTCTGGTTTGGTACATTCATGATCGGTTTTAACACCCGCTAAAATATATGCATTTAAATCTTTATTATATACTTCAGGAGCATGCCCATCAATAGTCTTTTTGTTAAAGGAATTTATCTTTGATAAGACTTCTAAATCTCCCTGAATTGCACCAGTGTAGTTCATCATTTCGCCTAATCCTAACACTTGTTCGTTAGTTGCGTATTTTTTAATATCTTTAGCTAATAACTTAGCACCAGCTGTTTCATATTCAGTTGAAGGCACACATGAAGGAATCATCATAAAAACTTCAAGTGGACTTGATTGTGAAGCTTTTAACATAAAATCAATACCATCTATACCAGCTACATTTGCAATTTCATGGCAATCAGCAATTACCGAGGTTGTTCCTTTTGGCATTACAGATAATGCATAATGGTTAGGTGTTAACATTGATGATTCAATATGTACATGTCCATCTATGAAACCAGGTGATACATAATAACCTTTATAGTCAATTTCTTTCTTTCCATGATAATTACCCACACCAACAATAATGCCATCAGTAATCGCAATATCTTCTTCTTCAATTGTTTTTGAAAAAACATTTATTATCTTAGCGTTTTTAATAACTAAATCCGCCAAAGAATCGCCTCTTGCAACAGCCAACAATTTGTTTTTATCCAAGCCTTAATCCTCCTTTATATTCTCAATAAACTCCCTTAAGAGATTTATTGCAACATTTTTACGGTAAACTCTATTTGATCTTTGATCATCAATTGGTTTAATTAAAGGTTCATAAGCATTTATAATATCATCTAAATTTGCTTTTAAATCATTAACTGATTGACCAATAAACTTCCCTTCAACTTCCCTGCTTCTAACCACAGTCACATAAACAGCACCAAAAGCAACTCTTAAGTCTTTAATTATGCTGTTTTCTACTGAATATCCACAGGCAAAACTTAACTTAGATATTGCATCACTTAATCTCGGTCCTACCTTATGAAAGTAACAATCTGTTAAATTGATTTTAGGTATAATTAATTTAGTTATTAATTCATTTTTATTCAATGCGATTTTTCTTACGCCTGTAATGAAATCTTTTAACAAAACTTTTCTAGTTTTAGTTAAACTTTTTATCTCTAATTCACAATCCAATAAATATAGCACTACCAAAGAATCACCAGCTGGTGAAGCATTGCCAATATTTCCGGCTAAGGTCGCAGTATGACGAATCCCTGGCGAAGCCATTTCAATAACAACATCGCGAAGAATTTGTGGTACTAATTTACTTTCTAAAATTGTTTCTAAACGAGTATTAGCACCAATATAAAGATTTTTTTCATCAACTTTGATAAAATCCAATTCATCTATTAAGTTAATATATAATACATCTTTCTTATAATCAATATTCATTCCTGAATGTGAACGGTTTTGAATAAGCATATCTGTTCCACCAGCAACAATTTGATATTCTTTATTATCCAAAGCTTCTAAAGCTTCATTTAAACTTTTAGCTATTAAACCATCTACCATATTCCATCACCATCTTTAGCGGCTTTTTGAATTGATTTAATAATCATATTATAACCAGTACATCTACATAAGTTACCTGAAAGAGCAATTCTTATTTCTTCATCATTTGGATGAGGATTTTTATTTAATAAACTCTCAGTTGCAATAACCATCCCTGGTGTACAAAAACCACATTGAACTCCGCCCATTTCTGCAAACGCATCTTTAATAATTTGATAACGCTTAGTTTTTGAAAAGCCTTCTATTGTAACGATCTCTTGACCATCAACATTTGCTAAAGGGGTACAACAAGAATTTACAATCTTGTGATTTAAAAGCACAGCACATGCACCACATTCACCCTCACCACAACCTTCTTTAGGCCCTGTTAAATTAAAATCTTCCCGCAAAACATCTAATAATCTTCTATTTGCAGTTGAATGAACTGTTACTAACTTATCATTTAATTTAAATTCAATTTTTGGCATTATTAATCAACTCCATAATATATTCTGGTGTTACCGGTATTTTATAAATCCGCTTATTTATTGCATTTTCAATTGCTTTAGCAACAGCCGGCGCCCCGCCAACTAAAGTTAATTCACCAACGCCTTTCGCGCCATAGGGTCCAAAGGCATATGGATTATCATACAAATAAGTTTCCATATCTGGCATATCTTTAGCAGTTGGAATAATATAATCTGTCATATTTTTTTGTTGGATTTTTCCTTGTTTATGGTTCATTACTTCTAAATATCCATAACCCACACCTTGAGCTAATCCACCGTCAGCTTGTCCTAAAACAACTTTTTCATCGATTGCTTTTCCACCATCATACACAGACCATGTCTTAACTAATTTAACTTGATAAGTAGTTTTACTAACTTCAACTTCAACTACATTAACTCCCCAAGAATAAGCGGGATAAGCATCACCAATAAAATTTTCTTCGTCATATTTAATATAATCAGGTTGTTTATATTGTTTTTCAACAACAAATTCATCTTCTCGCCATCTTTGTTTCATTTCTTTAGCTGCACGAGCAACTAATCCACCAACAATCATCATAGTTCTTGAGGCAACAGTAGGCCCTGAATCAGGAACATAATCTGTATCAGGGTTATTAAAAATAACATTTTCAATATCAATCTCTAAAATATTAGCTACTAGTTTTCTAAATGTTGTTTTAACGCCTTGCCCCATATCAACTGCAGCAATAAGAATTTCTGCTTTATTATTTTTATGTTTTCTTAGTCTTACTCTAGCTTTAATTATCTTTTTTTCTCCAGAACCAGTAAAACCGCACCCATGGAAAAAGAAACTCATTCCAATCCCTTTAAAAATATTAGGATTTGCGTAAGCTTTTTTCTTGCGAAGATAATCTGATTCTTTCATAGCTTTTTCAATCATTTCAGGCATTAAAATCGGATCACGATAAACCCCATTAGTTGATGTGTGATCATTTTGTTTTGCTAAAATTGATTTTCTAAACTCTAATGGATCAATATTTAAATCTTTAGCAATGTGTTCAACAAACATTTCAATCGCGAACATCATTTGTGGTGCTCCAAAACCTCTAAATGCACCATTAGGAACTGTGTTGGTTTTGTATACATCTCCAGTAATATCTAAATTATCAATGGTATATGCGCCTGAACAAGCTAGCATTGCTCTAGATAAAACCACACCACTTAGTCCAATTGTTGCCCCACCATCAATACCAACATGAGCTTTAATACCTTTTATTTTATTTTCTTTTATCGCAGCATCAAAATGAATTTTAGCAGGATGACGTTTTGTAGTAACTAACATGTCTTCTTCACGTTCATATATAAGTTGAATTGGTTTCTTAATCTTTTTAACCGCAACAGCCAATTGACAGCCTATTAAAGAAGGAAACTCTTCTTTTCCGCCAAACGCACCACCAACTGTTGATTGAATAACTCTAACATTTTCAGGTTCTGAATCAAGCGCTTGAATTAAAGCGTTTTTAACATAGTAAGGACATTGTATTGAGCCTATCAAAGTTGTTTTATCGCCATCTTGATAACCTATAAAACCCTGTGTTTCAATATAAGCTTGTTCTTGATAGCCAGTTTCATAATCATAGGAAATAACTTTATCAGCGTGATCAAACACTCTTTCACCTTCGCCTTTATCAAAATGAAAATCGACTACACTATCTTCCCATTCAAATTGTGGTTCTTCTTCTTTATACTTAATCTCTATGCTATCAAGTATTTCAACTATCTTCTCTTTTTCAGGGCCAATAACTAAAGCAATTGGCTCATGTAAATATGAAATCTTTTTTGTTGTAAAGATTGGCATATCATCATAAATAATCTTAACTATATTTTTGCCTTGAACATCTTTATGGTCAATAACATAATAATTATCTGGAATTTTTGGATAAGAGATTTTAATAATTTCTCCCTTAACAATAGAACTTCTTAAAGTCATGGCATATAACATGCCATCCATTTTTATATCAGCAATATATTCCGCTGAACCAGATATTTTTTCTTCATTATCAACTTTGTTTATTGATTTAGAAATATCTTTCATCAATTATCCCTCTTCTTTAAAACTAATTGCGTCAGTTGGACATTTTGCAATGCAAAGACCACACTCAAAACATTTTTTCGGATTAAAAGTAATAACACCTGGATAATCTATTGCAAAATAAGGACAAATCTTTTGACACAACATACAATCAATACATTTATCTTCATCGAGTACAGGTGTAGAACGTTTATATCTTAAATTTTTCTTTAAAGTTGTGTCAATAACTTCTTGAATGCTTGAAAAACCGTATTTTTCTAAAGCTTTAGGTAAATCTTTGATAATTTTTGAATACAAGGTTTTACCCATTAATAGAGCACTAGATAACATTTGTACAGCACTAGCTCCAACCAATAAAAATTCAATTACATCATCAGCCGTTTTAATTCCTCCAACGCCAATAACTGTTAGAGAAGGTTCGGCTTGTTTTATTTTATATACAGTAGCTAAAGCTATTGGTTTAATTGCCGGTCCGCTTGTCCAAACAAATCCCTTATCATTTCCATATACAATTTCTCTATTATCAATATCAATTTTCATAGTTGGTCCTAATGAATTAATTGCTACAACTCCATTAGCTCCCGCTTCTTTAATAGCTTTAGCAAAACCTTCCGGATCAGGAATATGCGGACTAATTTTCATATATATTGGTTTTTTAGTGTTTTTTCTTATTGCCTTAACTGTATCTTGGATAACTTTTAAATCCGTACCAACATAATGAGTAGAGATTTCAAATGCATCCGCAAACTTTTCCACTTTCGGAACTAAAAATTCCATATCTTCTTTCGAATAACCCAAAGAAATAATCAATGGTCTATCTTTGTTTTTAGCGAACTCAGGTAAAATTTCATCAATCCATGTTTGATAAGGAATTTCACTCCATAATTCAGAGTTCATAATAAAAGTTTTATCACCATAAATACATGGCTTAGGTATTTTAGGTTCTTTAACTGAAATTGTCTTTGTCGTAATACCACCACAGCCTTGTTCAACTAAAAAATTAAGTTTTTCTAAATCGCCGTTTAATGGCCCTGCTGCAGGCATTAAAGGGTTTTCTAATGTTAATCCATCAAAACTAGTTTTTAAATTCAAGATTACTACCTTCTTTCTCAATTATACTCCAAAGCTTATTAGCTTGGTTTAAAGCTTCTGCTTTTTCTTTAGTAAAATCATTTGTTAATTTATAATCATCTATCATAATTTTTCCGTTCGCAAATACTTTCTCAGGAAGAAATCCAGGAAATACTCCAAAGAAAACATGACCAAATATATTGTCTTTCGTCATTTGAGTATAAGAATCATACTGAAGTACCAACAAATCGGCTTCACTACCTAGAAAGAAGTTTCCTAAGTTTGTTTTTAAAAACAAATTAATATATTCATAGGTATTATTTATTATTTTTTTAATATCATCTAGGCCAAATTCAATTGGTGATTTTGTCTTTAAATGGCTCAAGTAATAAGTGTTCAAATACTCAAAAGTTTGTGATTGCATTAACCCATCATTACCAACAATCACTCTTATTCCTTTATCTAAAAATTTCTTTACATTGCTTATACCTACAGCATTGTTTAAATTTGAAGTAGGGTTTATTGCAATAGTTGCTCCTCTATTTTTAATAATATCCATTTCTGTTTCGTCAATATGCGTACAGTGAACTAATAAACTTTTACTGTTTATTAAATTGTATTTATCTAATCTTTCTACAACTCGCATACCATATTTCTTAACACATTCTTCTTCATCCATTAAACTCTCAGCAACATGAATATGAATCCCTTCATCGCCAATATTTTTAGAAATCATATCCAAACTTTCATTACTTAGAGAAAGAGAAGCGTGCATTCCAAATAATCCAGCACTACTATTGGTATGGTTATTATTAATGAAAGACATATTTTCTTCTATTGACTTTCTAATATCAAAGCGATCGCTCGTTTCAAATGCCAAAATAGAACGCAAATTTAGTTTATCATTAATCGCAGACTTTATTGCATTTAAACTTCCTTCAACTTGATGACTTGCATGATGATCTATAAATGAAGTTGTTCCCTTTTTCATTTGATCCAATCCACCCATTAAGGCTGAGTAATAAATCATATCTTTATCTAAAAAGTGGTCAAGTTTCCACCACATTTGTTTGAGAATATCAAGAAAGTTTTGTGGGTTGAAATCAAAACTAGCTCCTCGGGCAAAAGTTGAATAAAAATGTGTGTGACCTGAAACATTCCCCGGTAAAATTAGCTTATTTTTACAATCAATTTCTTTATAAGCAGGATTTTTTTGATATTCAGACATTTTTCCAATAAAAATAATCTTTTCATTAAATA
This sequence comes from Candidatus Izemoplasma sp., assembly GCA_021736305.1. Taxonomy (GTDB): domain Bacteria; phylum Bacillota_I; class Bacilli_A; order Izemoplasmatales; family Hujiaoplasmataceae; genus Hujiaoplasma. The sequence goes on along the minus strand of JAIPGD010000009.1, from coordinate 9,654 downwards.
CTATGAATCCATTTTCAATATATTTCTTATAATCATAAATATTCGCATTTATCAAAGCATACATTATTGCCACCTCAAATCTTTTTACTGTTTGGTTTAACAAATTCACCTGATTTGATTATAAATTTACCACGATTTAAAGTATGGATAACTTTTCCTTTTCGTTTAAGATATTTGTAAATTGTATAATCAGTAAATCCGTGATGAGTTTTGATATTATTTTCTGATAACTCATAAATGAATATATTTGCTAAATTGCCTGTTTTAATTTTCCCGTGTTTTCCTAAATTTGGATATAAACTACTTATATGTCTGCTCATTTTAGGTATTGTATCTTTTCCAAATAGTTGAAACATAACATCAAAAGAAAATTCAACTCCACCGATTCCCAAAGGAATATCTTTAAGAAATTCAGCTTGTTTATCTTCTGTCATAAATGCACAGTGGTCAGTACCAATTGTATATACATCAGAAAAATTATTTATCAATAATTCCTTTTCTTCTATAGTTCTTAACGGCGGTGCAAGGGTATAGAGATTACCTTCATTTAACTCTAAACAATCATTTGTAAAAGTAAAATAATGTGGGCAACTTTCTATGAAAAACCGTTTATTTAGAATATCACTATATTTTTCTTTTAATGCCTTTAACGTAGTACCAGAACTTAAGTGAACCATATATAAATATCCACCAAACTTTTTAACATAAGAAGCTAACTTTAAGGCTTCTTTTGTTTCTGCTTTAGTTGGTCGAGATTTTAGTAAGTCATGATATGTAAATTTAGGATCTAAATCAATTAAATCATCATTTTCTATATGTGCTAACAATAAAAATTTATACTTTTCAGAAAGTTTTAATAATTCGATAATATCTTTATCATAAGTTCTTCGATTCGAGTCAGAATAAGTTGTAAAAAGCTTTAAAGAATGGATATTTAATTCTTTCATCTTTTTTACAAAATCTTCTAAATCACATTTAGGATTCTTAATCGTCGCATGAAAAAAATAATCAATCACTGAATCTTCAGCTTCAAGTAAACGCGCATTATATGCTTTTTGTAACTCGTCTGGATTATCAACCGGTTCTAAAAAATCAATAATTGTTGTTACACCACCATAAGCAGCCGCTTTTGTTCCGTGATAGAAATCATCTTTAGACCGGATATGCCCTAAGTCTAAATCAAAATGAACGTGCGGATCAATTAAGCCTGGCAATACTAAATTGCCCATAGCATCAAGGGTTTCTTTTGCTTCAAATAGCTCTTGATTAATGCCAACAATTAGCTCACCTTCAAGATATAAGTTTACCTCTTTAAATTCATTATCTAAATATACTTTTCCATTGATAATCCGTTTATCAAACATTCAATTAACCTCCAATTATTTGATACTCTTTAATATTGAATTTATCAATTACCTTTTCTAGCAAATCACGTCTCACAACTAAATACAAATCTATATTTATTTCTAAAAGATTTGTTAATGCATGATAATATCCCTTTCCCTCTAATTCCAAAATTGATATTTCATCCAAATATATTGGACTGATTTTAGTATTAATCCACTCATTAACAGTATTTTCAATATATATAAAAGCATCTTTATAGAACAGATACGGACCTAATTTATAAATTATTTCTTTTTTTCCATCATAGTAAATATCACGAATAACAAAAGGCATTTCTTTATCGTTGCTTAATCTAATCAATGTATAACCATAAACCAAATCACCTTCCATAGTCTTTTTTGCAATGAAACCATCTCCGATTTTTTTTTGGTTATATATTGATTTTAATTTTGTGGTTTTATACGAATTAATCTTTCCAGTAACAATCTTTACCATCTAAAACATTCCTCATATGTATATGTCCCTTTTTCTTGTGTGAAATCGCTAGAATTTCAGCACTAATAGATATTGCAATCTCCTCTGGACTTCCGCCGCCAATATCTAAACCAATTGGTGAATAAAAGAAACTTAAATCGATATTCTTTCCAAATTTTTCATAAGTAGACTTTAAATATGCTTTTATTTTGTCTGGAGAACAAAGCATTCCAAGATATTTCGGTTTAATTTCTAATTCCAATAATTTGTTAATAACATGATAATCATATTTATGACTTGGAGTACAAACAATAATAAAACTGTTTTTTCTTATACCATCTTCTTCTATAAAATCAACAAATGGTTTACAAACTTTTATATCTGCATTCTCAAATTTTTCAATAACAGGTTTTCTTCCATCAATCACAGTGACATGATAATTCATTGTCTTTAGCACATTAGCTAAAGCTTGGCCAACATGCCCGGCTCCAAAAATATATATAGTTTCTTTTGGACCAATATATTCATAAAATAATTTAACCTTGCCACCACAGGCCATAGGTAAAGTTTTAGAATTTTCAACTACTTTTCCTTCATCAAGGAGGTAGGTTTCTAATAAGTTTTCTCGATTTTCAAGCAATTTTTTGCATTTCTTTTGCGCAGTTAACTCAATCGCGCCTCCACCAACAGTCCCATAAGATTTTCCGTCTTCAAGAACAATCATTTTTTTACCAACTTCAACCGGTCCAAAACCTTCCTTTTCAACAGCAGTAACCGCAATCATTGGTTTGTTTTTTTGCTTAAATTCAGTAATTAGCTTATAGATATTCATTAATAAACCCTTAAATTGTTAATGTTAATACGAAAGCCAATATTAATGTTGCAAAAGAAATTATTGGATTAATTCTTATATTATCTAATTTCTTAATAGTTTTAATTTGACTAACCGCAACAAATAACATTGCAATTAGAGCTGTTAATAAACCACTAAGTAAAACAAAGTTTACTCCCGCAGAAAAACTAGCTATTTGATTAGATAAATAACCGGTTGCAAAGAAGTTAATTCCAAGATAACCTACATAAGCTAAACGCCAGCCAATACTCGCAATTACAACTCCTGTAACCACTTTTGCTGGTTTTTTTGATTCAAATAGTGGAATAACTGCAAAAACTAATAATGACTCAATCGCCATAGCAATCATAGGATTAACTACTTTAAAAGGTGTTGGTAGCGGCATTAATAAGTTCGCTGATTTAATAAAAAGCGCAACCATTGCTACATAGAAAATTGCTTTTCTTGAACCCATTGCTTTGTATGCTTTATATAAAATAAACATAACAATAGGAAACATAATGGTTCCTGCAATAAATCCAGGAATTAAATGCAATACATAACCTAAACTAGCTTCTAAGATTCCCCAAACTGCTCCAAAAAATATAATTAAAGATATCATTTCTAATTTTGTTCTTTTCATTTTTTATTCTCCTTTAATTTTTGTAGTATTTTTTCTGGTGTGATTGGTAAAGAATTCATTCTCACACCTAATGCATTTTCAATTGCATTTGCAAGTGCTGCAGGTGGTGTATCAATTCCGATTTCACCAACTGATTTAGCCCCAAATGGGCCACTCTCTTCGTAACTATCAACAAATATAGTTGTCAATTTATTTATATCTAATCTTGTAGGTATTTTATAATTCAACATGTCTCCAGAAATCAACTTACCATTTTTAGCAAGTTTAACATCCTCAAACATTGCCATTCCTAAACCTTGTACAATAGCTCCATCAACCTGTCCTTTGGCTAACATTGGATTTATAGTAGTTCCACAATCAACAACACTTACATAATCGATAATATCAATTTCAGCTGTTTCTTTATCAATATCAATTTCAATAAATCCAGCCATAAATGGGGGTGGTGATTTAGGACCAACATAACTTGAAGTAACTTGTAATTGTTTTTGTGCTTCAGAATATGTTATTTCGTTAGAAAAATCAACTAATGATATTTCTTTATCACTTGATTCTACTTTAAAAGTTTTTCCATCAAAAGTGACTTTTTCTACTTCTACATCAAATATTCTAGCCGCTTCTTCAATCATTGTTTCTTTTAATTTTCTAGCAGCTTTAAAAACTGCATTACCCGAAACAAAAGTTGTACTTGACGCATAAGCTCCCACATCAAAAGGTGTAAGATCTGTATCTGATGAGTAAATAATCACTTTATCCATAGTAGTCATAAGTTCCTCTGCGGCTATTTGAGATAAAGCTGTATCGCTACCTTGGCCAATTTCTGTTGCACCAACCATCAAATTATAAAAACCATCATCATTTAACTTTATCGTTGCACTTCCCATATCAATAAGTGGTATACCACTACCTTGCATAGCAATAGCCATACCAACAGCTTTAATTTTATCTCCTAAATCTTTGCTAGGATATTTATTTTTCCAATCAATTAAATCCATGCCACGCTCAACACATTCTTGAAGTTTACATGTATCCATGTTCATTGGTGTTCCTTCAGTACCTTCACCCATTATCGCAAATATAGGTGAAGTTTCACCTTCTTTCATCATGTTCTTTTTTCTGAATTCAGTTGGATCCATATTCATTTTATGACATAAAATATCCACCGCAGACTCTAAAGCATAATTGCCTTGGATTGCACCATAGCCTCGGTAAGCTCCTGCTGGAGTATGATTTGTGTAGACTACATCTCCATAAAAGCGTACAGAATCGACTTTGTTATAAAGCGGAAGAACTTTAGAACCAGCAACCATAAATACAGTTAATGCGTGTTCTCCATAAGCCCCAGTATCAGATAATACATTACAGTCGATTGCCTTCAATTTGCCATTCTCATCTGCACCTAGCGCCATTTCAAATTTCATTGGATGTCTTGAATAACTAGACTCGAATACTTCTCTTCTGGTATAAACTAATTTAGCTGGTTTGCCCGTCTTATATGTAACATAAGCCGCTAACATTTCGCCATGAATAGCTTGTTTACCGCCAAATCCTCCGCCAACTCGCGGCTTAATAACGCGAATTTTTGATAGAGGTATTTCTAATGCTTGAGAAATAATTCGTCTAATATGAAAAGGAGTTTGTGTGCTTGAATATATAATTAATCGTTCTTGATAATCTATATGGGTATTTACTGCATGCGGTTCAAGCATAACATGAGCTTGTGCTTGAGTATAAAAAGTTTCTCTAATAGTGTACTTACATTCTGAAAGACTTATTTCAACATCGCCAATATGCATTTTATAACTCGCCGCAATATTCTTTTTAGGTTTGAAACCAATCTCAAACATTTGTTTTGCTTCAGGTTCATCATGAATAATAGATTTATTATCAATCGCCTTTTCAAAATCTAATACTGGTTCAAGCTTTTCGTATTCAACTGTAATTAAGTCTAACGCTTTTGCACAGATAGTTTCACTTGTTCCAACTACAGCACAAACTTCATCACCAATATATCTTACATACTCATCCAAAACAAACTTATCACGAGGTGAAGGCTCGGGATATCCTTGACCAGCTCTTGTAAATGGAATTCGTTTAAAATCTTTATATGTTAAGACCATTTCAATACCATCTAAAGCCTTTGCTTTAGAATCATCAATTTGTTTAATTCTTGCAAAAGGATATGGTGACCTTAAAACTTTTATAATTAATGAGTCTTTATCAGCGTAATCATCAGTAAAGGCTTTTCTACCTTTCATAATGCCCACACCATCTACAGATGGAATTTTATTATTAACTATTTTCATTAGAATCACCTAAATATTTTTTAATAGCTTGGTGTTGTGAAACATAACCTGTACATCTACATAAGTTTCCAACTAAATATGCTTTTATTTCTTCTTCTGTAGCATTTACGTTCTCTTGTTTTAAAGAATAGACAGTTAAAGCCATTGAAGGATTACAAAAACCGCATTGATCAGCTCCAAATTCGCCAAAACATTTAGCGAGTTTTTCAGCCTCTACTTGAATACCTTCAACGGTAGTAATTTCGTGATTATTAGCTTTCGCAGCTAATAAAGAACATGAAGGAACCGGTTTATTGTCAAGTAAAATTGTACAAACACCACAACTTATATTATCGCAACCACGTCTTACGCTTAAGTAATTATTTCTTCTTAATACATCCAACATGAATTCTCCAGGTTCGACCTCAAAAGTTTTATTTTGTCCGTTAATTTTTATATTAATCTTCATTGTATCACCTGCTTAATTCCTCTTTTTAAATAACTTCTAATTAATACTTCTCGATATTCTTTAGTTGCTCTTACATTATCCTTGATTTTTGCCTCTTCAATTGCTAAAGCACAAGTTTTTTCAATCACTTCTTCTGTAATATCTTTTTTAGAATTTAAATACTTCATTGCCTCATAATTTAACTTTGCAATAGATGGTTTAGAACCAATAGCGATTTTAAAATCATCGCCTTTGGTAATAGCTAAGTTTATCATAGCAAAATCTAAAGCAGTTTTAGCCGCTTTTTTAAAATAGCCAACAGAATTATTCTTGTTGATTTTAATGCTAATTAAAATATCATCATTAATTCTTGGCATCTCAACAAAATCCGCAAAAGAAATTTCACCGAGTTTATAAAATTTAAGTTTTACATCCATGACTAATAAAACTGGATACAAATCAGAAAAAGCAAATTTCCCCATAACGCTTCCACCAATAGTCGCTAAATTTCTAATTGTAACGCCCATAATTTTTCCGATTGCTTGATTCAAAATACCTGAAGACAATTTTTTAATATCTTTGTTAGTTTCAATTTCACGAAGAGTTGCCTGTGCTCCAATTTCAATAAAGCTTGATTCAGAATCTATAAAATCTAAATTAAGTTTATCCAGAGAAATTAAAGTTTTTGCCTTCTTCAGTGAGATTTTAAGCCAAGCTCCTCCGCCTATAACTTTATTAAGTCTATCTGCTGAGGCTAAAATATAAGCTTCTTCTAATGAGTTCACCTCAATAAATTGATTTGTTTCCAAAATATCACTCCCTATTTTTAAGTTTATTTACATCATTTTTAGTATCTACATCAAATAAAATACTTGCATCTTCAACGTTTATTATTTCATAGTCATAGTTATTCCTAAAAGATTTCAAATTATCGCTTTCAGTATTCAACAATAATTTACGGTATTGTTTTTCAAAAAAGATTGGATGACCTAATTTATGATTATGACTAGGAACTCTAATTGATTTATTTCCTGTTAATAGTTTCTTATAAATAGTTTCTGAAACTAAAGGATAATCCCCGGGTATGATGAAAAAATCATTGTTTATTTTTTTTATACCAGTTAAAATTGACGAAAACATTCCCTTTTGATAATTAGAATTGTAAACAACTTCTACGGAATCAATATCCTGAATGATTTTAGATATCTCTTTATGATAATAACCAGTTACTACAATAATTCGATCACAAACTTTTTGCATATTTTTAATAGTATGAACAATCACAGGTTCACCTTTATAAAATATACTCATTTTGTTGATGCCTAATCTAGAAGAATATCCACCAGCTAAAACAATTCCGTCTACCATAATAATCCCCTTAAATGTATTAGATTATACTAAAATAGTTAAAGTATATTATACCATAAAAACGCTTTCAATACTACATTTTTTCTAATGATATTGGTTGTAAAACTATAAAAATAGTCAATAAGAAATGTCTTATTGACTATAAATTATTATTTAGCTACTTCATCATAAGCGTACTTAACAATTTTGAAAACTACATCTTTTGGTAAATCGCCATAATTATTTGCTTTAAACCAAAGCTCATCTCGAGTTGATTTATTCTTAGATATGGTTGGATATTTTATAATCATCCTTATTCCTTCTTCAAGTCCATATCTAAACGCCATTCGATAATAATCCCCATAATTCATTAAAACTAAAAATGGTCTTCGATTAACATAAAAAGTAATTTTCTCATCATCTAATTTTGTTATAACGTTTGGTAACTCACGTACATGAGCAACTAACTTATCAAAACTAGGATTCAAAGGCTTAAACATTTTTGGTTTCTCAATATAATATTCGATAGAGTTTGGTTTATTTCTTTGATTACTTACTTTGCTAAATTCTGGATCGACACTTACTTCTTGATATAATGTATCTTTTGGGTCTACTTTATTAATTTTAGAAGAAATGTCTTGATTTGGTGATACAATCATTTCATCAGTTGTTTCCTCTTCTTCTTCATTTGCAAAATCGAAACTCTTTCCTTTGCTTCTTTTCCTAGAAATATAAAATATATGGAACAAATAAAATAATACCATAATCGGAATAATGAAAATAACATATTTAGCACTCATTCCAGAATAATCAACAGCTAAATAAGTTCTAAACAAATAAGCTAATCCAGCTGACAAAGCAGCAAATTCAACTGCTAAAATAAAGAATGAAAATCTACCAAAATTACCTACCTTTCGAAAAGCTCTAATGAATAAATGAGAAAACAATAAAATATTAATTATTATTAATCCTCCTGCAATTAATAACATTGAATATAAATTGCTTACTCCAAAACCGGCTCCAATATCAGTATCAGTATAAATCATATAAGTTGTATGAATAAAAAATGCAAAAGCGAAACCTTTAATCGGAAACAAAGTAGCATGAGAACTTAAAGGACTTACCTTATCCTCATTTTTATATTCTCTATTGCTAACCAATAAAAAAATAAAACTAATAATAATTAAAACAGCGCCGATTAAAAACTTCAAAACAAACTCATTATTCGTTAATAAATCTAAGAAACTAATTTCTAAGCCCCACACAGAAAAGTTATTCCAGGGTACAGCCACCAGTGAAACTAAAATCAGGGCAAAAATGATGTATAAATTTCCAAAAAATCTCTTCATAAACTCACCTCTCAATATATATTAAATTATATAACTAAAACTGACCCATGTCAATAATACCCCCACAATTTGTTAAATAAACTGTTGATATATTTTTGGCTTAATCATCTAAAGCTAAATTAATTGCATATACTATAATATTTTTGTATAATGAAAGTGTATCAAAAATGTTTAGTCATTATTGACTTAAACTGTTAAAGGAGGTTTATATGCAAGTTCTAAAAGAAAGTGTAAGAGAAGCCATCATTGAAAGTGCTATAAGAGAATTTTTTGAAAAGAACTATCAAGATGCTAATATGCGCGATATTGCAACTAAAGCAAATATAACCGTTGGAAATATCTACCGATATTACAAAAATAAAAAAGAATTGTTTAATACAATTTTACTTCCGGCAGAAAGAGCCATTGATAAATTAGCTGAAATTGATACTGATCATACAAAAGTATCAGTAGACACAAAAGCTGAACTAGATAATTTAATCAATTATGTTATGGATACAATCACACCTTATACAAAAGAGATATTTATTATGATTTTTAATTCCTATGGTACTCATCATGAAAAAATTAAAAATCGATTAGAAGAATTAATTTTACTTAAGGTTAGTAAGTACTATCCAGGTAAATTTACACGAAGCTTTTTAGAAGTTATCTCGAGAAGTTTCGTTGAGGCAATTTTCATTATATTTAAAAACAATATTGATAATCCATATAAAATTAAAATTATGTTATCTGATTTAGTTGTATTCTTCTTTAGAAATTTAGAAGACCGAATGTTAGATTAATAATTAAGGGGCTGTCGGAAAACAGCTAAATAAAGAAAAATAAAAAAAGAACAGGAAAAGCATGTAAAAATGCTGACCTGTTCCTTTTTTTTCAAACTTATATGGTAAAATATAAGTATGAACACTCAAGAATATTTTATAGAC
>JAIPGD010000008.1 GCA_021736305.1 Candidatus Izemoplasma sp. | reverse complement strand
TTTCTTTCCCTTTTAAAATTTCTAATTCAATAATTGCTGAATCAACCTTAGGTTTTGGTTGAAAAACTGTTTTTGGCACTTTAAATAAATAACTTGCCTTAGTTTGGTCCTGTATAATGACACTTAAAGCATTATAATCCTTTGAGTTTGGTTTTGAAGTTAGTCGTTTTGCTACTTCTAGTTGCATCATTATTATTAATCGATTTGTTTTTTTACTTTCTTCTAATATTTTCATAATAATCGGTGTTGTAATATGATAAGGCAAATTACTAATTATCACTACATCATTTATATCACCAAAATAATTTTCAATATCTTTATCAATATCCTCAACTTTTAAAAAATCTTTGTTAATTATTTCTATATTTTCTTCATTTTGAAATAAATTATTCAAATGTGGAATTAATTCTTTGTCAATTTCATATAACAGCACTTTTTTAGCTTGTTTAACTATATATTTGGTTAAAGCTCCAAATCCGGGGCCAATCTCAATAACGGATGTATTTTTGTCAATTTTAGCTGATTGAATTATTTTTCGAATTATGTTTTCATCCAACAAAAAATTCTGACTATATTTTTTTTTAACAAAAAATTTATTTTTGTTCACTGTTTCATTTACATAATCATTATGTTTTTTCATTTAAAATTTCATCGACCCTTTCTAAGGAAATATCTAATAAATTTATCATTTTAAGAAATGTTTTTCCATTAGACACGGGAATTTCAAGACTATCACAAACTTTAATTCTATTGATATTTGCATTTCTCTTATTTACTAAACCTCGATTATATAAATCAGATAATTTAATGTAGCTTTCCTGATTATTAATCTCAATTTTATTTTCAAGAGCGTCTCTTATATCGTTTTCTTTAGCGTGTTCAATTCCTACTTTTTTTCTATTTTTACTAATAGCTTTTTCTTTCTTAATATATGCTAATGTATATTTTCCATTAGTATTTAAAATTTTTTGCATGATTTTCTTCCCAGGAGTATCTGGGTCCAAAAATAGAATTACTTCGTTTTCTTTGCTTAATTGATAAATCAAGTTTAGTTTTTTATCTGAAATTTCACTTCCATTAGTAGTTATACATTGAAGATTAGGATAAATTGAATTAATTTTAACTTGATCATGATTTCCTTCTACAACGATTATTTGTTTATTCATTTTATTGGTTTAGAAAATAACGTTTTCTAATTTTTTTAGGAACAATAATATTTATAGCTTTTTGTTCAACTTCGATAATTTTGTTTCCTTTACCAGCATATTCGCCATCAATATTCCAGTTTTCTTTAGAGTTTGTTCTTACCTCAAGTTTTGTTGTTTTAAATTTTTCAATCAAAGGTGTTGACCAAAAGGGGAAAAGGAAAGATATTAAATATAGAAGACTATTGAAAGGGAAGAAACTTCTGTACATTAAAACATCAACTTTACCGTCATCCAATACAGGTCTATAAACCATATTAAATCCAGCAACCCTTTTAGAATTAATAATTAACATCAACGAATAAATTCCATTAACTTTACCTTCATCATGATAAACACTCATACGCATCTTAGGAATTGAAAAAAACTCTTGAACTGCCTTAAAAATATAAGCTAAATGGCCAACTTTTTTCTTTAGTTTAGAGTCGGTTACATAACTAATATCAATAAATGCTCCTGTACCAGTTACATAGCAAGAATATCTGTCACTTGTTTTAACAACATCCATTTTAACTGATTCATTGTTTAATATAATACCCAAAGATTTTTCGATATTTTTTGTAAGGCCTAAACTCATTCCAATATCACAAGTAGTTCCAGATGGAATATAACCAATCTTAGGCTTATAATCTTGTTTCATTATGCCATTAACACACTCATTAAAAGTGCCATCCCCACCACTAATTAATAATAAATCAACGTTTAAATCACATGCTTCTTTAGCAATATCTTGGGCATGCATAGGGTGGTTAGTTTCTCTAATCAAAATATTAGAATACTTAGTTTTTAATTTATCTTCTATATTTTTTATATTTTCTTTAAATTTTTGTTTACCGCTTTTAGGATTATATATTAACATTGCTTTCATTTTTTTCACCTAACTAATTATACCATAGTAAAAATTAAAATTAAATCTAATCTTAAATACGATATTATCTGTATTTTAGATTACTTTTATTCATTTATTTGTTATAATAATTGTGGTGATAATATGCAGAAAATAAATACTATTCTTTTTGATTTAGATGGAACTTTAGTTGATTCAAACCAATTATTAATAGATTCTTTTGAAGAAACTTTCAAATGTTTTTACCCTAACAATAATAATTCATATCAAGATTATGTTCATATGATTGGTCCTACTCTCGAAGAAACTTTTTCAATTTTAGAAAATAACAATGAAAAAGTCAAGAAAATGATTCAATATTTTAGAGAATTTTATCTAAAAAATGAATATCAATATATTAAGATATATCCTAATTTAATCGAAACATTAGATAAGTTAAAAAAAGCCAACTTCCAGTTGGGTATCGTAACAACAAAATTCAAAGAATCAGCTATCCCCTCGATTAAACATTTTAATTTTGATCAATATATGGATGTTTTTGTTTATTTAGATGATGTAAAACATCCTAAACCAAATGCAGAACCCATTTATTACGCTAAACATTCACTCAAAAACACAAAGCAAGTAATGATGATTGGTGATAATCCAAGTGATATATTATCCGGTAAAAATGCTAATATATTGACTTGTGGCGTTGAATGGTCTTTAAAAAAAGAAAAATTAAAAGCAACTAAGCCGGATTTTTGGATATCTGATTTTAAAGAATTAATACCAATTATTAATAAATATAATAAGGAGGTTATATAAATGGATTGTATTTTTTGTAAAATTATTAAAGGAGATATCCCTAGTTACAAGGTTTATGAAGATGAAAATGTTGTTGCCTTTTTAGATATTTCACAAATTACTAAAGGGCATACATTAATTGTCCCTAAAAAACATGTGAAAAATGTTTATGAAATGGATGAATCACTAGCCTCTAAAGTTTTTGTAGCTGTTCCTAAAATAGCTAACGCTATTAAAAAGACTTATAATCCAATCGGATTGAATGTTATCAACAACAATGAAAAACCACATCAATCAGTTGATCATTTTCATATTCACTTAATTCCAAGATATAGTGACGACAATTTTAAAATTAACTTCATTAATCGCCAAGAACAATTTAATCCTGAAGATTATGAAAATATTAGAAATAAAATTAAACGCAATATTTAATTTATGGTAGAACAATAAATTTTTATAAACTAAAGGAGAAAATCATTTGATTTTCTCCTAATTGTATTTATTCATAATATCATTGAAATCTAGATTATCTATATAATCAGAGATAATTCTATCAAGATCAATTAATACATCATCTAAATCTTTCAATTCTTTTTTTGAAAAATCGCTTAACACATAATCTTTTATATCTTTTTCTTTGGGTTTATCAATACCAAATCTCACTCGATTAAAATCTTGACTATCTAAATGATTTATTATCGATTTTATTCCTTTATGCCCACCAGAACCGCCTTTATATCTTAACCTTAATTTAGAAAAAGGCAAATCTACATCATCAAATATAATAAGAATATTATTAATATCAATATCATAGTAATCAACAACTTTTCTAACAGCTAATCCTGAGTTATTCATATAAGTCATAGGTTTTAAAAGAATGGCATCATTTAATTCTGCAATTTCAGAATTAAAATTTGCTTTCTTTTTAAATTTAATTTTGTTATTTTTAGCAAAATGATCAAGCACTAAAAAACCAATATTATGTTTAGATTTTTTATATTTTCTTCCTGGATTGCCTAACCCAACAACTAATTTTTTCATTATTTTAGTCTCGGTTCAATCACTACGTAACGGTTCGGTTCTTCTCCTTCAGATTTAGTAGATACATCACGCCAATCAGATAATTTGGTGTGAATAATTCTTCTTTCATAAGAATTCATTTTACTTAAACGTGTAGGAGTTTTTGAATTAATAACTTCCATTGCAGTTTTAGTTGCTAAAATTTCTAATTGTTTTTTTCTTTGTTCGCGATATCCACCAATGTCTAATAAAATAATATGATAATCTTCTATATAAGCGTTAATATAATTTTTTAATATTGTTTGAATTGAATCTAAAGTTTTACCAGCTTTTCCAATCAAAATAGGATTTTCTTTTGATTCAACACTAAACAAAACATGTCTTTCATCTAATCTTTTAGCTTCTATAATAACTTCAATATCCATATTTTTAAACATCGTCTTTAAATATTCTATACCATCATCAATAATATCAAAATCAACTCTCGCTTCTACAACATAAGATTTATTTAGACCTAACATTGATTTTTTTTCTTCAAGAACATTTAATTCAATAAAATCTTTATTAACTCTAAGCTCCTTTGCTGCGTAAGCTAGAGCTTGATCATTTAATGCTTTTGTTTCAAATTGTATTTTCTTCATTATAAAACTCCTCTGCTACATTTTTGATCTAAATTTTTCTCTTTTTTTGTCAATGCCTCTGTGACTAATATAACCTTGGAAAATTTGATATGCTGTACCAATAATCCAATAGAAAGCGATACCAGCATTAGTAATCGCAATAAAGAACATCATTACAACCATGAAATACATAAAATATTTCATCGTTTTTTGACTTTGTTGAGTTTTTGCGCTTTGTGAACCTGTATGTTTTTGATTAGCTTCACTACGTTTTTGAACAAGATATTGGCTCAAAAACATTAATCCAGCAACTATTAAAGCTAAAGGTAAATTAGTTACCCAGTTTTCATTACCTAAATCGGTCCATAAAAAGTTATAATTAATCGTATGTTCGCCGTTAGTGTAAAACTCATCACCAAGAGGAAAACGTCTTACAACTTGATACATCGCAATAAAGATTGGCATTTGTAATAATGGCATAAAACAGCCCAAAAGATTTATCTTATATCTTTTATATATTTCCATTGTTTCCATTTGCATTCTTTGTTGCGAAGCTTGATCTTTTTTGTTTCGATATTTTTCTTGAACCTTATTTAATTCTGGTTGAGCTAATTGCATCTTAATAGTCATATCATTCGTTTTGGCATAAATTGGCCATCCTAAGGTTCTAATAACCAAAGTCATAACTAATAAACCTAACCAATAAAAATATGTATCTCCTAACAAACCAAAAAAGTTACTCGCTTGGTAAGTAAACCAACCTAAACCTTGAATAATTTGAGCCCAAATACCACTAGATTCACCAATTGGTGTTTCGTAAACTTCTCCACTACATGAAGTCATACCAAACAATAAAACAACAATCATTAATAATAATAATATCTTATTTTTGTTTTTCATATTTTACCGCCTTTTAAAATTTTTGCTTTTTCAAATAAATTTTCTATATTTTTTTTAATATCGTTAAAATTAAGGTTTTTAGATTTTAATTTTGCAATTAAAAAGAAATCAACTTCTGGTTTTATTTCAGACATTCTTATAATTTCTCTTATTCTTCTTTTCATTAAATTTCTTTTAACTGCATTACCATATTTTTTAGGAACTGATATCGCAAATCTAAAATTATTATTTTCATGGTTTTTAGAATAATAAATAACAAAATAACTATTTCCTACTGTTTGTTTTTTTTTCATCAAACTTTGGATTTCGCTATTACTTTTTATACGATATTTTTTTTTCAAAATGTCCTCCTCAAAAAATCAAAAAATCACCAGTAATATATTTGTCCGGTGATTTCAAGTATAAATATATATTTGGTGTAATTCTATTAAATTTTTATCGGTCAGATACTGTTAAAGATTTTCTTCCTTTTTTTCTTCTTCTTGATAGAACTTTTCTCCCATTAGCTGTAGACATTCTTTCTCTAAAGCCATGAGTTTTTGCCCTTTTTGTTTTACTTGGTTGATATGTTTGACTCATTATCAACACCTCCTAACTGTATTCAAAAACCATGCTATAACATTATACTTAATTTTATAGACTATGTCAACTTATTTCAGTTTACAAATTTTTGAGTTTAAAAAATCAAAAATTTCTTTATTTTTACTCTATTTTATCATAAATTTAGTTATCATTCATTAAATTTATTTTTTATTTTTTCCATGTGGATAAATATTTATTTAACATTTTGTAAGAATAAGTATTATGTGAAAATGTGGAAAAGTTAAGGTTATCGCGTTAGCATTACATAAGTTTTCCACATTTTATGTGTTAGTAACTGTTTAAACAAAAAGTTTTCCACATTTTTTTGTTGAAAACTATTTGCATTTTTAATATTATAATATGATATATTTATATTAAGCAGGAGGATCTATGGAAAATTTTGAAAATATTTGGAATCAAGTAAAATCAAAATTACAGTTAACATTTGATGATGACACTTATAACGAACATTTTGCCGTTATTGATAATATCTTCAAAGTTTCCAATAATTATATTTATTTGATTGCTCCAAATTCATACATAAAAAATAAAATTGATAATTTTTATTTAAATCGACTTAATTACATCTTAAATGAATATGTTGACCAACAATATCTATTTAAAATTATTACTAAAGATCAAGCAACTCAAGAATTAAAAAAAGAAACTCAATATGAGATAAATACTCCTGAAGAAGATATTGAAAATAAATATAAAACTGGTTTAAATCATACTTATACTTTTGATAATTTTGTTGTTGGACCAAGTAATAGATTAGCTTATACATCTGCAACAAAAGTAGCGGATCAACCCGCTTCATTTGCTAATCCTTTATATATATTTGGTAACGTTGGTTTAGGTAAAACACATTTAATGCAATGTATTGGTAATTTTGCTTTAGAAAATAACCCAAACCAAAAAGTTCTTTATGTAAAAACTGATCAATTTATTGAAGATTACGGAAATGCAGCTCAAAAAAAATCTTTTAACGAATTTTCAGAAAAATATGAAAACATTGATATTTTATTAGTAGATGATATTCAATTTTTAGCTGGTAAAACTAAAACTCAATTAGAATTTTTTAAGATTTTTGAAAAATTAAAAGACAACAATAAACAAATAGTTATTACTTCAGATAGACCAGCCTCAGAATTGTTTGATATCATGTCAAGATTAACCTCTAGATTTGAGTGGGGATTATCAGTTGATATTAATAAACCTAGTTTAGAACATCGTATATTAATTTTAAAGAAAAAATTAAATATTGAAACTTCTGATCCAAACCTTATATCTGATGAAATATTAGAATATATTGCTAGTATTTTTGATAATAATGTTAGAGAATTAGAAGGTGCTTTAAAAAGAGTTCTATTCTATTGTACTGCTTTTAATTATGATTTTACAATAGAAAATACAAGAGAAGCTTTAAAAAACCTTATTAATTCTAAAAACGCTACTAATAAACCGATAGATAGAACAAATTATACAAATATTATTGATATTGTAAGTAATTATTATAATATTAATACTACTGATTTATTATCTAAAAGAAGACAAAAGAAATATGTTTTTGCTAGACAAGTTTCTATGTATATAATTAAGGAAATGTATGACCTTACTTTTAAAAAAATTGGACAAATATTTAATGGTCGAGATCATTCTACTGTTATTTATAGTATTGAACAAATTTCTAACTATTTACAAACCGATAATAGTGTCAAAAATGACATTGAAAAATTGTTAATTAAATGTGGAAAAAAATAAGTTATAAACTTTATAAATAATGTATTTTTTTCGCTAAATATGGTATAATATTTATGCTAGAATGATAGTTTTCCACAAGTTAACACTCCCTAATAATAATAATTTAAATAATAATTAATTAATATAAATAATATAGGAGGCTATTTATGAATTTTTCAATCAATACCGATGTTTTGTTAAATAATATAATTATTTCACAAAAAGCTTTATCTACAAAAACACCAGCACCTTATCTACAAGGTATTAAATTAGAAGTTTATGATAATGAAATTATTTTATTGACAAGTAATTCAGATATATCAATTAAAATTTCTATCAAAGATGAAAGTTTAAATATTGAAGATGAAGGTGAAGTTTTAATACCTGGTAAAGTATTTGTTGAATTTGTTAGAAAATTAGATAAAGGTATCGTTGAATTTTCAGTTATTGATAACAGCGTTTTAAAAATCACTTCTAAACATACTGATTTATCATTGAATTTATTGAATGTTGAAGATTATCCTAATATTGATTTTAATTTAAAAGATGAACCGATTAAATTAGAATCTAAGCTAATGAAATCTGTTATCAAACAAACTACCTTCGCAACGTCAACAATTGAAAACAGACCGATCCTAACAGGGGTTAATATCAAAGTAAGTGATGATGAGTTAACTGCAATCGCAACTGATTCATTTAGATTGAGTCAAAAAAAGATAAATGTAACTAAAAACTTTGATAAAATGAATGTAGTTATACCAGGGAAGAGTTTAGATGAGTTATATAAAATATTAGAACTTGATTTAGAAGAAATATTAATTCATTTAGATAAAAAATCAATTATTTTTGAATATGGGAATATTTTATTTCAATCAAGATTACTTGATGGAAGTTTTCCTGAAACTTCAAGATTAATTCCTAATGAATTTCCAATTGTTTTAAAATTTAAAACAAGTGATTTAGCAATTGCTGTTGAAAGAGCTTCATTGTTATCAATTAAAGATAGTATTAGTAGTATAGTAAAATTAAATTTAAAAGCAAATAATGAAATAGAAATAACATCAAATTCACCAGAAATAGGTAAAGTTATTGAAGAAATAAAACCAATAGAAGTTGAAGCATCATCAACACTTAAAATAGCATTTAGTTCTCGATATTTTCTTGATGCATTAAAAACTTTTGATTCTAATGAAGTTTTTGTAAAATTTACTGGAGAAATTAGACCATTCATTATTGAAAATTCTAAAGATAAAGGATTAATTCAATTAATTCTTCCAGTTAGAACTGAATAAAATTTTACGTATTTAAGGATATCTGAATAATAGATATCCTTTTTTTTAATAATTGTAATTTTGTGGTTTTAATAAAAATCAAATATGTTATAATTTACTTGTCGCTTTTGAATATAAAAGTTTTTTAACTTTTAATATAAATAATTTTAAAGAAAAGGGTGAAAAAATGAGTAAAAATATTGTAGGAAGTCATGCTGAATACAAACAACTAGAATCTAACATCTTGCAAATTTCTCAAGAAGCAAAAGAACAAAAAAGAAAATATAAAGATGTTATTGATGCAACAGTTGGTATGCTTCACCATGAAAATGGTAACGTTTTTAAATTTGAGGTTGTCGAAAAAGCTTTAAAAAACCTTAGTGATGAAGATATGTATAATTATGCTTCTGTTAGAGGTAAAAAAACATTTACTGAGGGTGTATTAGATTGGGTATTTGATGATAATGCTAAAATGATTAGAGAAGATTTTAAATATAGTATTATTCCTACTACTGGTGGAAGTGGAGCTATAAGTAATACTTTTTATAATTTTAATGATTTTGGTCAAAAGGTATTGTTGCCAAATTATTATTGGAGCCCATATAACAACTTTGCATTAGAAGCTAATGTAGAGTTAGAAACTTATAAAATGTATGATGATATAGGAAGGTTTAATATTCCTGCTTTTAGAGAAAAAGCCTTTGCTTTAGCTAAAGAGCAAGGAAGATTATGTACTTTAATAAATGATCCTTGTAATAATCCGACTGGTTTATGTATGGAAAAAGAAGATTGGGTTGAGGTTATTAAAATATTAAATGAAATTGATGATATGGGTATACCTGTTATTTTAATTCATGATATAGCTTATATTGATTATCAAATGAAAGATGTTAATTATTCAAGAGAAACTTTTAGCACATATAAAGACTTGAATGATGAAATTTTAACAGTAGTTGTTTATTCTGGATCAAAAAGTTTTTCTTTATACGGATTTAGAGTAGGAGCTCAAATTGGAGTTTCGAAATCACAAAAAGTTATTGATAACTTTACTAGAGTTGGAGATTATTCTGTTAGAGGAAGATTTTCAAGCGTTTCTTCACCAGGTATGAATGTGATTGATAAAATATATAATGATGAAAAACTCAAAAAAAGATATAAAGAAGAATTAGAAGATGCTCGTAAAATATTAAAAGATCGCGCAGCACTTTTCTTAGCTGAAGCTGATCGTATAGGATTAGAAATTTTACCTTATTGTGGTGGTTTTTTTATAAGTATGTTAACTGAAAATAAAAATATTTTTAATGATTTAAAGAAAGATCATGCTTTTGTTATTCCTATGCAAGGTTTAATTAGAGTTGCAATTTCATCTTTGCCTTTAGTAGATATTCCTGAACTTGTAAGAAAATTAAAAAAACACGTTTAAATAAAACATATAAAAAAAAAGAAAATCTTGAATGATTTTCTTTTTTGTTTATTTGTTTTAAGCAAGAAAAGTAACTTTCCCATTTGTTAATAAAGTGTAAATATCAATAATCCATGTAATGAATGTTCCTACAAATATCCAAATTAAACCTGCAATAATATGTCCTTTTGCGATTCGATAAATTCCATAAACTATTCCATCTAAAGCAGGAAAAGCTAAAATTAAACGAACTATAAAAGGTAAACCGTCAATAAATTTAACATATTCTTTCATAAAATACCTCCTTATATGTTTATTATAACACTGTTTTTTAGTATTAGATAATTATGTTTAATTTTATAAATTTTTATCTATTGCTTGAGCAATTTTCTTGCATTTTTTGATTAATTTTGTAAATCTTTCGGGTTTTAGTGATTGTTGGCCATCACTTAATGCAGATTCAGGAGTTTGATGAACTTCAATAATTAATCCATCTGCACCTGCAGCAATTGCAGCTAAAGATAAAGCTTCAACATATTCCCATCTTCCGGCCGCGTGTGATGGATCAACAATAATAGGCAAATGTGTTAGTTTTTTTATAACTGGGATTGAAGATATGTCTAAAGTATTTCTTGTTGATGTTTCATATGTTCTAATTCCTCTTTCACAGAGAATAACATTTTTATTTCCACCTGCTAGGATATATTCAGCTGACATTAACCATTCTTCAATTGTACTTGATAAACCTCTTTTTAGAAGTATAGGTTTGTTTATTTTTCCTAGTTCTTTTAGTAAAGCAAAATTCTGCATATTTCTTGTTCCAACTTGGATTAAATCAACTTTTTCAATGAATTTAGGTAAGTCTTCAACACTCATTATTTCAGTTACTACAGGCATATTGTATTTATTTTTAGCTTTTTGTAAAATATTTAAACCTTCTTCACCAAGACCTTGAAAAGAGTAAGGGCTTGTTCTTGGTTTATAAGCTCCACCCCTAAGTATTTTAGCACCAGCTTTTTGAATTATAGGTGTTATTTCATCAATTTGTGATTCAGATTCAACGGCGCATGGGCCGCCCATAATTACAATATTTTTTCCCCCAATTTTTACTCCTGATACATCTACAATAGTATCTTCAGGTTTGAATTTTCGGTTTACTTGTTTAAAAGGTTCTTGTACTCTTAAAACCGTATCGACAAAGTCATAAGCATATAAACTTTCTGGATCAAAAGAAATCGTATCACCAATAACACCGATAAGTTTAGTTGATTTTCCAGTACTTTCATGTAATTCAAAGCCTTTATTTATTAAATATTTTCTAATTTTATCTAATTCTTTTTCTTTAACGTCATTTTTAAATTTAATTATCATAATTTAACTTCTTTCTTGTAAATAGTTTATCGCGTCAATATAACTCTCAAAACCTTTACCATATATTTGTGTTTCGCAGGCTGCTTTAGTAACTGATATTTTTCGAAAATCTTCGCGATTATAAATATCAGACATATGAACTTCTATTTTTTTAATGTTAATAGATTTTAAGCAATCATAGATTGCATAGGAATAATGAGTATAAGCACCAGGATTAATTATTAACGCGTCAAAACGTTGATAATTATCTTGGATTTTATCTATTACCTCGCCTTCATGATTTGACTGATATATCTCAATATAGTGATTATGTTTTTTGGCATAATCAAAAATATAATTAACTAAGTCATTATATGTTTTATTACCATATATTTTTGGTTCTCTTTTACCAATAAAATTAATGTTCGGACCATTGATTACTAATATATTCATCAATTTTCTCCTTTAGTTCTTTTATATGATACTCGGTATCATTAGTAATATCAACTATAATGTTTGAGTGTTTTTTATATAAGGGTAATCTTTCTTTAGCAAGTTTTAAAATATCTTTAGAGTTTTTTATTAAAGGTCTTCCAGTAATATTTTTTTGAGAGATTAGTTGTGGGTCTTTATTTAGAAAAACAATAATTCCATTTTGGTTTAATAACTCCATATTCAATTTATTTTTTATGACTCCTCCACCAGTTGAAATAATATAATTATTTTTTTTATAAATATCTCTTATAATTTTAGTTTCAACTTGTCTGAAAATTTCTTCTGAGTATTGTTTAAAATATTCAGGGATTTTCATTTTTGTTAGATTTTCAATTTCATCATCGCAATCATAAAGTTGTTTATCTGTTTCTTTATTTAATATTTTTGCATATTTTGTTTTTCCACTTAGTGGTAAGCCAATTAAAACAATATTATATAACTCATGTAACAAATCTAAATATATTTCTTCTGTAGAATCCAAGGAAACTTCCTGATTGAAAAATATCTCGTGTGCTTTTTTTGCTTGCATTACTAGCATTAATAGTCCATTAATTGCTTTAATATTATTTTTTTTGGCTTCTAATAATAATTTTGTATTTAACGGATTATAAATTAAATCAATTACAACCTCTAAATTTTTAAATTTTTTAATATCAATTAATAATTCATCTTCATTGTGAGGATACATTCCAACAGGAGTAGTGTTAATGATAATTTCATAATCGTTGTAATTCTCATAATTATTAAGTAAATCATCATTTTTAGTTTTGATTTTTCTAGCTAGATTTGTATAAATATGTGTATGATTATTTTTTAGATAATAAGCAACTGTTTTTGCTACTGAGCCATTACCTAAAATCAATATTTTTTTATTTTTTACTTGGATATCGTTGAATTCAAGTAGTTTAGAAAAACCGTAGTAATCAGTATTATATCCATATAACTTATTTTTTTTCTTAATTACGGTATTCACAGAATTTGTTGCTGATGATATTTCATCAAGTTCATCAATTAAAGGAATTATTTCAGTTTTGTAAGGCATTGTAACATTGTATCCTAACAAATAATTATTGTTAATAAAATTTTTTAAATTTTCAATATTAAACAATTCATAATGGCTATTGCCAAAATGACTATGAATTTTTTTAGAAAAACTATGACTAATATCTTTACCTATTAAACCATACATATTATTACACCCAATCTTTATTTTCAAACAATAACAAATCTAATATAGCAAAATTTAATACGCTATTAATAACGTGAACTATTCGAGAAACAATTTGTGGATCGTGTCTACCATTCACAACTAATTCAGTATTTTCTTTGGTCTGTAAATTAACTGAATGCTGTTTTTTTGCAATCGAAGGAGTTGGTTTAATTGCGCATCTTAAAACTACAGGCCTACCTGTTGATAAACCGCCTAAAAGGCCTCCGTTATTATTAGATAATGTAGTTATATTATTTTCTTTTATAGTATATTCATCATTTGCATTTGATCCATACATTTTTGTAATTTCAAAACCTTTGCCAAATTCAATACCCTTAATTGCTGGCACAGAAAATAGGAGTTGAGATAAATAACTTTCAACTGATAAAAATAAAGGTTCACCGATGCCAATTGGTAAATTTACTATTGCTGATTCAATAGTTCCACCTAATGAATCGTTTTTTGTTTCTTTAATTAAATTTAACATTTCAGTTTTAATTTTTTTATTTAAAACCGGAAAAATATCTTCATTTAGCGATTTGCACACATCGGAAGAAATATTGTTTAATTCAAAATTATTATCATAAATATTTTTAATGCTGTTAATATGTGAACCAATAAATATATTTTTCTTTTCAAGTATTTGTTGAGAAATTGATCCGATTATAGTCCATAAAACCGTTAACCTACCAGAAAAAAATCCGCCACCAGATTTAACATTAAAATTCTTATATTTAATACTTGCAGGATAATCTGCATGAGATGGTCTTGGAATGTTTTCAGTTGATTGGTAACTTTTTGATTGAACGTTTTCGTTTGGGACCAAAAATGTTAATGCGCCACCTGTAGTATAACCATTGTGAAAACCAGACACTATTTTGTAGTTATCTTTTTCAATTCTTGGCGTGGAAATATTTTTTTTAGGCCGACGTTTGGTTAGGTTAAAATCAAGTAATTCTGTATCAATTTTTAACCCCGCAGGTAATTGGTCAATTACTATACCTAAATATTCTCCATGTGATTCGCCAAAAAAAGTTATTTTAATATTATTTCCAATATTATTCATAAAATTCCCCTTACAATTCACTAATTTTAATTTTTTTAATGTAGCCTTTACCAATAGCATCAACACAAATAAGATTTAAATAATTAGAAGTATTTTTCTTATCGTTTTTGATTAGTTTTATTAGGACTTTTTTGCTGGTTGAATCTTTTGTTGGTAAATTATATTTTATCAATATTTCAAGCAAAGAAGGTTTTATTTCTTCATTTACAATTTCTAGCATGCCTAAACTAATTGCTTCGCCATGAAGATATTTATCATAATTGTAATAAGCTTCATAGGCGTGACCAAAGGTGTGACCAAAGTTTAGAATTTGTCTAATAGAACGATCAAACTCATCGCTTTCAACAAAATGTTTTTTAATTCTTAATGATTTATATATATAATATTCAATATTTTCTAAAACGTTATTTGCTTTAATTTCTTCAAAGAAATCTTTAGAATAAATCATTCCATATTTAATCATTTCAGCCATACCATTATTAAAATGTCTTTTTGGCAAAGTGGTTAATGTGGTAGGGTCAATCAAAACTTTTTTTGGTGGGTAAAAACTACCAATAGCGTTTTTAACGCTATTTGAATTTATTGCAACTTTTCCACCAACAGAAGAATCTATTTGTGCTAATAAAGAAGTTGGAATTTGAATATATTCAATACCTCTATAAAAAGTTGAAGCTACAAAACCAGCTAAATCTCCAGTCACTCCACCACCTAGTGCAATTATAACAGAATCTCTCTTAACTAAATTATCGATTAGTTTATCGATAATTATAGAATATTGTTTAATTGATTTTGACTTTTCTCCGGCTGGAAATCTAATGATAAAGTTGTTTATACAAAATTTTTTGACTTTTTCAATATATATGTTTGGAATTTGATCATCAGCAATAATAATATAGTTTTTATTCGCATCTAAATAATCTTCTAGATTATCTAAAAGATTATTTTTTATAAATATATCATAATTATCTTTACTGCCTTTTACATTTATGTTCATAAGTACCTCTACATATATTCTATCTTAATACCGAGAGAATGTAAATCTTCAAAAAAAGTAGGATATGACTTGTTAATAGCTTCAGCGTTATTTATTGTTATTGGTTGATTGTTTCTTAAAGAAGCTATTGCTATAGACATCACCATGCGATGGTCATTATATGAATTAAATTCGTTCCCAATAAATTTATTTTGGCCAATAATAGATAAACTATCATCACCGATTTTAACATTGACTCCAAGCTTTTTTAAAACATCATAACTTGCTTCTAAACGGTTAGTCTCTTTTATTTTAAGGCGTTTTGCATTTAAAATATTTGTTTTTCCATTTGATAGGCCGGCTAATATAGATAATATAGGAGCAATATCAGGATATTGACTTACATCAATATCAATTCCTTTTGTTTCGCTTTTGTTAAAATGATAAGAACCATCTTTTATAGTGATGTTTCCATTCATTTGTTTTATAATTTTAATAATTGCCTTGTCGGGTTGTAAGGAATTTAATTTTGCGTTATTAATTTTAATGTCTCCATTGATAACTCCTGCTACAGCAAAAAATGCTAACTGAGAATAATCGGATTCAATAATAATATCAGTGGCTTTATATTCTTGATTACCTTTTATATAAAAAATATTATTATCTTTTGTTATTTCTATACCAAATTTTTTTAAAATATCTATGGTCATTTCAACATAATTTTGTGATTCAAAAACACCAGTTATTTCTATTTGAGAATCATATTTTTTAAGCGGTAATGCAAATAATAATCCTGTGATAAATTGTGAACTAATATTACCGGGGATTATATAATTACCAGCTTTAAATTCGTTATTTAAATATAGTGTATTATTTTTTTTAATAAAATCATAATTATTTTCTTTAAAAATAGTTTCATATACAGACAAAGGTCGAGTCATTAAAGTGGTTTTACCTGTAAATCTTATACCTTTTTCATTGGCCAAAATAGGTATAAGAAATCTTAGGGTTGAACCCGATTCATTACAATTAATTATTTCTTTTCCGGAATACGTTAAAGACTTATTTCTGGATATTTCCAATGTGTATTTGTTTGTTTTTATATCAACACCTAATTGCTTAAATGCAGCAATTGTAGCCTTGATATCTTCGGAAAAAATAACATTAGAAATTTTTGATGTTCCGTTGGCTAATGAAGCAGAAATTATAGCTCGATGTAGCATTGATTTTGATGGGGGAACATTTATTTCACCTTTAGCGAAACCAGGATGAATTTTAACTTTCATTATTATTTTCCTCCATAGCTTTTTTATGGATGATTTTTGATTTTTCCATAAGGGTTGTTAACGCTTTTTCATCTCCAGCTAGTATAACTTTTTTATAGTTATCTAACTCAATTTGAAATTTTGAGATTTTTTCAATTAGATTGTCTTTATTTTCAACAAATAATTGTGGCCATAAATTTGTGTTGATTTCAGCAATTCTTGTTAAATCACGATAAGAATCTCCTATGTAATTTATAAGGTTTAAATTTGTATCAATTGAATTAACTAACGATAAAGATAGGATATGTGTTAGTTGGGAAGTGTAAGCAATAATTTGATCATGTTCTTCCTTTGAGATAATTGAAATATTTTTAAATTTCATTCCTTTGGCAAGTTTTTTTGCTAATTCAATATTTGTTTTTTTATTTGACTTAATTGGGGTTATGATGTAATTTGCATCTTTAAATATATTTTCATTTGCATATTTTACACCAATTTTTTCACTACCTGCAATTGGATGCGTGAAAACAATATCATAGGATTTATTTTTTATTTTATTAATCTCATTTATAAGGTTAGTTTTGATACCTGAAATTTCAATTAGAAGTGTATTCTTGTTTATTATATCGTTATATTTTTTTAAAAAATTAATAATATCAGTTGGGTATAAACAAAGATAGATTAAGTTATTATCTTTGAGAAAGCTTTCGATATCATAATAACCTTGATGGATGATATTATTATTTATAGCATAATTTATAGCATCTTTATTAATATCATAAGCGGTAATCTTATGATTTTTGTTTAAAGATTTTGCGATTGTTCCACCAATTAAACCTAAACCAATTATCCCTATATTCATAGATTTCTCCTTTTTTTTGTTTAATATATTTTATCATAAAAACGCAAAAAATGTTAATAAACTTAATATACAACATTTTGCTGTAGGCAAAACTTTTTTGATTATTAAGATTATGTTATAATAAATTTAAAGAGAGGGATGAAAATGTATAAAGAAATAGGAGTTTATGATTACGCAAAAAATGTTCTTGAACATATGAATTCAGGTGTTTTTTTAACAACTAAAGATAAAGATCTTATAAATACAATGACAATAGGCTGGGGAGGAATTTTTAGGCTATGGGGAAAACCATACTTTATCGTTTTGGTAAGAGAATCACGAGCAACATATAAATTAATCGAAAATAGTATGGAATTTACTATTAGTGTCCCTGAAGATAATAAAATGAAAATAGAATTATCGATTTGCGGAACCAAATCTTTAAGGGATATTGATAAGTTTGAAGAATGTAATATTACAGCATTAAAAGCGAGAAAGATAAACACTCCTGTTATTAAAGAAGCTAAAATACATTATGAATGTAAAGTAAACTATAAACAAAAATTAGCAGAATCAAATGTAATTCCTGATGTTAAAAAGAAATATTATCAGGGCGAAGGATATCATACAGTATATTATGGCATAATTGTTGACCAATATATTATTGAGGAGAAAAACGATGGGTAAAATATTGGATGGAAAAGCATTGGCAAAAAAAATAAGAAGTAAAGTAAAAACTGAAACGGCAGAACTTGTAGAAAAATATAATCTTATTCCACATTTAGCAGTTATTTTAATTGGCAACGATCCAGCTAGTGAAACTTATGTTGCTTCAAAAGAAAGAGCTTCAAAAAGAGCGGGGATTAAATCAACGATAATAAAAAAATCACCTGATATTTCTGAGAAAAAATTAATTAAGATTATCGAAGAATTAAATCAAGATAATAGTGTCCATGGAATTTTATTGCAATTACCAATTCCAAAACACATTGATAGTGAAAAAGTAATTAATATGATTGACCCTAAAAAGGATGTTGATGGATTTTCAAATTATCATGTAGCTAGATTGAATAAAGGGTTAGATGCATTAGTACCTTGTACACCTTTAGGGATAATGGAAATATTATCTGAATATAATATTAATCCTGAAGGAAAACACGCAGTTGTTATGGGGCGAAGCCAAATTGTAGGAAAACCAATGGCTAGTTTATTATTGAAAGCTAATGCAACAGTTACAATTACACATTCACGAACTAAGGATTTAACTTCAATAACTAAACAAGCCGATATTTTAGTTGTAGCTGTTGGTAAAGCAAAGATGATTGATAAAAAATATATTAAACCAGGAGCGGTATTAATTGATGTTGGTATTTCAAGAATCGATGGTAAATTATATGGTGATATTGATTTTGAAAATGTTAAGGAAGAGGCTGGTTATATTACTCCAGTACCTGGCGGAGTAGGGCCAATGACAATTGCAATGTTACTGCAAAATACATTAAAATGTTATAAAAATATTGTTCAATAAAATATATTGTTATATATAGTTATAAGCCCTAATTTTAGGGCTTATTTTTATATATAACTTTTCATTAATTAACAAAAATTTGTTATTTTTTTTATAGAAAAAAACTTGAATTCAATATAGTTATTTTGATTTTTTAGTTGTATAATAATATTAGAAAAGGAGGCAAACATGGAAGAATATAAATTACATAAAAATATTTTATGTGTTGATTTAAAAAGTTTTTATGCATCAGTTGAATGTGCTCTTTCTGGTTTGGATCCTTTTAAAACACCATTAGTTGTTGCGGATAAGTCTAGAGGTGGCGGGTCAATTGTATTAGCTGTAACACCTTATTTAAAAAAATTAGGTGTACCAAATAGATGTAGAGTATATGAACTTCCTAAAAATATCGATATTATTTTTAGAAAACCAAGAATGGAAAAATATCTTGAATATTCTACTAAAATAATCCAAATATATTTGCAATATGTTTCTGGGGAAGATATGTATATTTATTCAGTAGATGAAGTTTTTTTAGATGTAACAAGTTATCTTAACTATTATAAAAAAACAGACTATCAAATTGCAAAAATGATTTTGAACTCAATTTACAAGCAAACCAAAATATATTCAACTTGTGGCATTGGACCTAATATGCTTATTGCAAAATTAGCTTTAGATATTGAATCAAAACATAGTCCGGATTTTATTGCAAAATGGAGTTATGAAGATATACCGAAAAAATTATGGCCCGTTGAACCCTTATCAAAAATGTGGGGAATAGGCCCTAATATGGAAAGAAACTTAAATCGATTAGCCATCAAAAAAATTGGCGATATAGCTAATTATGATGTTAAAAAATTAAAAAAAGAATTTGGCATTATTGGCGAAGAATTATACTATCATTCACACGGAATTGATATGAGCCAGTTACAAGAAAAAATGAAATTTAAACCGAATGCTAAAAGTTATGGTATTGGTCAAACATTATTTGAAGATTATTATAAACCCGAAATATACCAAATCATTCGTGAAATGGTTGATGATGTAAGTCGGCGTTTGCGAATTCATAAAAAACGAGCAAGAACTATTCATTTTGGATTAGGTTATAGTAAGGATATTGGTGGTGGGTTTGCTAGGCAAATAGCTTTACCACAATCAACAGATATCGCTTCGCATGTTTATAAAGCTTGCGTGAAATTAATGGATAAGTTCTATGATAATTCACCAATAAGATCAGTTAGAGTTGCCGCAACAAATTTAGAAGAAGCGCAAGGTTATCAAGTAAGTTTGTTTGAAGATATTGATGCGGTTATTAAAGAACATGATTTATTTTCTACTGTGGATAAAATTAAAGATAAATATGGGAAAAATAGTGTGACTAGAGCCTCTAGTGAATTAGATTCTTCAACTTTGAAATCAAGGAACAAGATGATAGGTGGTCACAATGCCTAGTCGATATATTGATAGAGGAATTATTAAATGGGCTCCTTTTAATGCTTTAAACGGTTATAGCACAATGTTAAAAGAAATGAAATTTCGCACAAGAAAAAACAAAAAGCCAATTTTAAGTGATGATGAATATCAAACTTTGAATTTAAATATTCAACAAGCAATTAGAGAAAACCTTGAAGTTGAGATTGAATATTATGAAAATGGTTATATTAAATATGGTTTTGGAAAAATAAAAAAACTTGATTTTATTCATAAATTATTGATACTTTCTACTAATGAAAAAATACCTGCAATTGATGTTTTAAGCCTAGAGATTGCGAGTTAAACTTTTACTTAATTATAATTATTTATTAAGATATGATAAAATATAAGTAAATAAGTCATAGGGAGGGAGTTAAAGCCTTGGCTTTAATGAAAAAAATGATTAAAGAAAAAGCTTATGCAAAAGTGAATCTATTTTTAAATGTTTTAGATAAGAGAAGAGATGGATATCATAATTTAGAAATGGTAAATGTAAAAATAAATTTGCATGATGAAATCAAAATAAAAAAATGCCATATGACAAGCGGTGTAATAATTAAATCAAACGATATGTTTTTATCTAATCAAGATAATATTGTTTTACAATGCGCAAGGTTTATCCAAGAAAAATATAACTTAAATTCAGGGATTGAAATTACAATTGATAAAAGAATCCCTTATGGAGCAGGTTTGGGAGGAAACTCTACTGATGTAGCTTCAGTTATAAAAGGCATTAATCAACTAGAAAATTTAAATCTTAGTTTAGAAACAATGCAAGAAATTGGTATTATGTTTGGAGCGGATATACCTTATTGTTTAGTTGATTATCCCGCTATAGTAACTGAAAAAGGAGAAACAATTAATCAATTTGAAAACAAGTTAAGTGATTATTTTATACTTATTGTTCATCCTAAAATATATGTTTCGACTGAAACTATTTTTGATGAAGGAGATCAATCTGGTTTTAAACACGCTGATATCAGCAAAATTATTAAAGCAATAAAAGAAAATGATTTTGCTTTAATTCAACATTCACTTTTTAACAGTTTAGAAGAAATTGTTATGAAAAAGGATGAAAGAATGAGTAAGTTTAAAACTGAATTAGTATCTGAATTAGGTGAAGAAGGCCTTGTAATGACAGGTTCTGGTTCAACTTTTATAAAGATAATTAAACAAGAAGACAACAAAATTATTGATTTTATTGATGAAAATAAGGATAAATACTTTGTTGGAGCCTATAAAATCAAATAAAATCAAACTAATTTTTATCAATGCTATTGAAAAATCAAAAATAAACGTGGTATAATTTGTCCAAGAGGTGGTAAAGTGAAAATTACAGAAGTTAGAGCAAAAAGAATTAAGGGGAATAATCGTTTGAAAGGAATTGCAGCGATAACTATCGATGAATGCTTTGTAATTCATGAATTAAGAATTATTGATGGTAAAAACGGTTTGTTTGTAGCAATGCCAAGCCGAAGAATGCCAAATGGTGAATATAAAGATGTTGCACATCCAATTAACACCGAAACAAGAAGCATGATAGAGAAAGAAGTATTAGATACTTTTAATGCTCTTCCAGAATTAGAAGATGACGAACCTAAAAAAGAAGAAAAAGAAGAAGAAAAAGAAACTGAAGAAGAAAATGAAGATGAAGTAGAAGAAGAAAAAGAGGAAAAAGAAGAAGACGCTAACGAATAAGTTAGTGTTTTTCTTTTGAAAATTTGTCTTTAATGTTCATACCAAATGTTGTATAATATTTATGGTTAAATCAATGAAAGAAAGGAATGCAATTTTTTAACAAATTGCAAATAAATTATGGCTTTATTTCATGGTTCAAAGGTTAAATTATTTTCATTAAGTTCTAATAAAGAATTAGCTGAAGGAATAGCTGAACATATCGGGATTCCTTTAAGCGAATCTGAGGTTACAAGATTTTCTGATGGTGAAATTAGTATTGATATACCGGAGACTGTAAGAGGACACAAAGTTTTTGTAATCCAATCAACAAGCGAACCGGTTAACGAACACACAATGGAACTCTTAATTATGATTGATGCATTAAAGCGAGCTTCAGCTAGAGAAGTCAATATCGTAATGCCTTATTACGGATATTCGAGACAAGATAGAAAAGCGAAAGCAAGACAACCTATATCGGCGAAACTAGTCGCTGATCTATTACAAAAAGCCGGAGCAACAAGAGTCTTAGCTATGGATTTACACGCACCACAAATTCAAGGGTTCTTTGATATACCAATTGATAATTTTAGAGCTCAACCAATAATTGCTGAGTATTTACTAAAAAAAGAATTAACAGACATATGCGTTGTTTCACCAGATCATGGTGGTGTTGCTAGAGCAAGAGATTTAGCTGATGTTTTACAATCTCCAATTGCTATTATTGATAAAATGAGACCAGAACCAAATGTTGCTGAAGTAATGAATATAATTGGTAGAGTAAAAGGGAAAAATTGTATTATCGTTGATGATATGATTGATACAGGCGGTTCAATAGTTGCTGCTGCTAAAGCTTTAGAAAAAGCGGGAGCTAAAGACTTATATGCATGTTGTACTCATCCATTATTTTCGAAAAATGCTCCACAAATATTAAATGATTCAAAAATAAAAGAAATAATTTGTACTAATACAATTCAATTACCAGAAAGTAAAAAATTTCCTAAACTTGTTCAATTAACAATCTCAGAATTAATTGGAGAAGGTATTATTCATATAATTGATGATAGAGGAGTTTCTTCTCTATTTACAAAAAAATTTAGCGAATAAATAATATTTAATTAATTTATGGTATAATAAAATAAATCGTTGATCGGAAGAGTAAAGCAATAATGTATTTTTTAGAGAGTAAGGGGTTGGTGGAACCTTACATACATTTGCTTAAAAAACACCGTGAGAGACAGAAGAATTTAGTAGACCTGTCCGTATAATCTGCGTTAAAGAGTTTAAGTGCCGTTTATCGGAATTAAGGTGGTACCACGAAAAATTCGTCCTTTGTATAAAAGGGCGTTTTGTATTTATAGGAGGATATATGATTTTAGATGAATTAAATAAATTAAAAGAAAATAGTGAAATTACTAATATTACGAAATATCATAAAAAAAATTACATTGAAAATGAAGTTGATTATTTTTTAAAAATCGATACTCCAACTTTAAGAAATATTGCAAAAACAAATTATAAAAATATAACTGAAAAAGAATTAGTGAAGTTAATAACAAATAAAATACACGAATATAGAACTGTGGCTTTAATGATATTAACTTATAGAAACAAAACACCGGATTTAAAAATCATTGAAGAAAACTATAAAACATATACAAAGTATATCGACTACGTTAACAATTGGGATTTGGTTGATATATCAGCTCCTAATATTGTTGGCAAATATGTATATTTAACAAAGTATAAAAATATTTTATATGAATTAGCTTATTCAAATAAATTATGGCAAGAAAGAATAGCAATTGTTTCTAACTTATATTTAATAAAAAAAGGTGAGTTAACTTTACCTATAAAAATTATTTCAATATTATTAGAGCACAATCATGATTTAATTCATAAAGCTAATGGATGGATGTTAAGAGAAATAGGAAAACAAAATATTGGGTTGTTAAATAATTTTATTAAAGAAAACTATAATAGTTTTCCTAGGACGACTTTAAGATATGCGATAGAAAAACATAATGAAACTGAAAGAAAAAGAATATTGAAGGGAGATTTCAAATGGATGCAGAAGTAAAAAAATTATTATTAGATACAAAGAAATTTGTCGATAAAAAAATTAAACTCAAGGGCTGGATTAGAAACAATCGTTCACAAAAAGAATTTGGTTTTATTGATTTAAATGATGGAACTGCATTTGAATCAATACAAATTGTTTATGAAGATAAAGCATTAGAAAACTTTAAAGAGGTCGCAAAATTCAATGTAGGTTCGGCTATTTCAGTTGAGGGGAAATTGGTTTTAACACCAAATATGAAACAACCTTTTGAGGTTAAAGCTGAAACTATTTTATTAAAGGGTGGTTCACTTGAAGATTATCCAATTCAACCAAAGAGACACTCACGAGAATTTCTAAGAGAGAATGCTCATTTTAGATCAAGAACTAATTTATTCAATGCAGTATTCAGAGTGAGATCTGTTGTTTCATTTGCAATACATCGCTTCTTTCAAGAGCGTAATTTTATTTATTTACACGCTCCTTTAATTACTGCAAATGATGCGGAAGGTGCAGGGGAGTTATTTCAAGTAAGCACACTAGATAGTGAAAAGCCAGAAAAAGATTTTTTTAATGATTTTTTCGGTAAAAAGACGAATTTGACCGTAACTGGCCAATTACAGGCGGAAGCCTTTGCTTTAGCTTTTAGCAAAGTTTATACCTTTGGTCCAACCTTTAGAGCGGAGAAATCTAACACTCCAAGGCACGCTTCTGAGTTTTGGATGATAGAGCCAGAAGTAGCGTTTTTTGACTTGAAAGATAACATGGAATTGGCTGAAGAAATGATAAAATTCATAATTGACGATCTATTTAAAAATTGTCAAAGTGAATTAGAATTCTTTAATAAATTTGTGGAAAAAGGTTTAATTGAAAAGTTAAAAAATGTCCAAACTAAGACCTTTATACGCATTACTTATAAAAAAGCGCTTGAAATTTTAAAAAAACACAATGAAAAATTCACAATAAAAGCTGCTGAAGGCAATGATTTAGCAACTGAACATGAGAAATTTTTAACCAAACATTTTGGAGGGCCAGTGTTTGTTACTGATTGGCCAAAAGATTTAAAAGCTTTTTATATGCGTTTAAATGATGATGATGAAACGGTTGCGGCAATGGATTTATTAGTACCGCTTGCTGGTGAATTAATTGGTGGATCTCAAAGAGAAGAAAGATTAGATTACTTAGAAAAACGAATGGAAGAAATGAATATAAGCGATAAAGATTTATGGTGGTATAAGGATTTAAGAAAGTATGGAGGAAATAAACATTCTGGATTTGGTTTAGGATTAGAAAGAATGATTATGTATGTAACAGGTGTAGATAACATAAGAGATGTTATACCTTTTCCAAGAACTCCTAAGCACTGTGAATTTTAAATCATCATTAATGCCAATGTCTTATTAATATATTATATTTGTTAATTAAGGTATAATATAATTAAGGGGTGAAGAAATTATGAGTAAAAGTAAAGTGGTTATAATAGGAACTGGTTTTGTTGGTATGAGTTATGCTTATGCATTATTAAATCAAGGAACAGTCGAAGAATTAATTTTGGTTGATCTTAATAAAGATAAAGCTGAAGGCGAAGCAATGGATTTAAATCATGGTTTAGCTTTTGCGCCAAGAAAGATGACTATAAAAGCCGGAGATTATTCAGAATGTAAGGATGCTGGTTTGGTTGTTATTACAGCCGGGGTTAATCAAAAACCTGGAGAGTCTAGAATTGATTTGCTTAATCGTAATGCTTCGATAATTAAAAGTGTAGTTCGTCAAATCATGGATTCTGGATTTGATGGTATTATATTAACAGCTTCTAATCCAGTAGATGTACTAACTTATGTTGCTTGGAAAGAATCAAAACTTCCTTCATCAAGAGTTTTGGGAAGTGGAACGAGTTTAGATACTGCTCGTTTACGTTATGAAATATCTAAATATATTAATATTGATTCAAGAAATGTCCATGCATATATTTTAGGAGAACATGGGGACACTGAATTTGTGTGTTGGTCAAATGCGTTTGTTGGCGCGAAACCAATTAAGGATGTAATAAACACTATGGATGAGATTGAATTTCAAGATTTAGATAAAATTTATCTAAAGGTTAGAGATGCGGCTCAAGAAATTATTAAACGCAAAAAAGCAACTTATTATGGCGTCGGGATGGCGTTAGTAAGAATTACTGCGGCAATTTTCAATAATGAAAATAGAATTATGCCAGTATCAGCTTATAATAACGGCGCATATGATATTGATCCAGATTTATATATTGGATTACCAGCGGTTTTAAACCGAGATGGGATTCACCATGTAGTTAAGTTAAATTTATCAGAAGATGAAGATGAAAAACTTAAGAAATCTGCAAAAATACTTAAAGACAGTTTAAATAAAATGGATATATAAAAAAAAGAAAACCACCAATTTTGGTGGTTTTTTAATATAGGTGATTATAAAAAAGCTGATTAATTAATCAGTCTTTTTATTAGGAAATAATAAATCATTTTTTAAATCTTCGAAAATATTGTTTAGTAAATCATAATTAATAACATAGCCAGCTTTTCGGTTTCGATTATCAATATTAATAATACCTGTATTAACGAATTCATTTAGATGATAAGAAATGGTCGCACTTGAAACATCTAAAGCATTAGCAATTTTTTTAGTTGAACTTGTACCTTCTGCAATTAATTTTAAAGTATTGTAACGAGTATTGTCACCTAAAGCTTTAAATATTTTTACTCTTTGGATCTGTTTATCTTGATTTATTTGATTAACTTTTTTAAATGTCTCTTCTAGGGTATATCCCCAAATAAAGTAGTTATACTTTTCTAAGCTTATAACTCTTAATGTATATGGGAAAAAGTAAGAAACGTATACATATGTAACATCCATATCAAGAACATTAAAACTCACTGAACCATAAGTGATTTCTTTAATAGTTTCTTCAGGATTATCTTTTAGCTTAGTTACTAATTCTTCTCCGATTTCAATGAGGTTTACATCTTTGTTATTATATAATGAATCAAAAATAGGTTTAACTGAAGTTAATAAATCAAAAAAATCCTTAACATAAGTTTGTGGGCTTTGCATCATTAATAGAAGTGTCCACTTATACTTTGGTTCAATTTCTAATTTATTAATAAAATTTAATACATCAGCATCGTTTGAATAATTTTCAATTTTAGTAGTTTCTTCATCATAGGCTTTAATAATTGCGTTTAACAAAATTCTTTTTAAGTCAGTTCCATTATATGAATTAATTTTTTCAAAATATTCTTCGAAATCTTTTATGTCTTCTAAAGGGAAGGCGTAAAATAAAATATTTACAAAATCATAATTACTATAAATATCTTCATGATAAAATTTATCAATTACATTTTTATATGGGGAAAGCTTTTCTTTTGCGGATTTTGCTAATTCTATATATTTTTTATCTAAAATTCCTTCATAAAAATTTTCTTCAACTTTTTCGATTTCATTGTCTATATAATATAATCTCGGGAACAATATATAATCGTAGATTTTACTTGTTTCTTTTTGATATATAAATTTCATACTATTAGTCTCCTTGTTTTTATTTTCATTAATACTCTTCAATTCATTATAACATATACAAAACCTGGCTATGAAAATATATCTAATTTACATAAATATATTTAGCCAAGTTTTATACATTATTATTTTTTATTTAAGATTGTTTAAATTATAAAACTTATTACAAGATATGCATTCTATTTGATTTGAGTTGGAATTTACATTAGAGATATCTAAGAAATTATATACCTTGTCTAAGTTATTTTTAATTTTAAAATTCATTAGCTAATTCACCTCCATTACGATTTGATATTTCTTGGAAATCAGTTTCTGCTTCTGATTTAATATTTTTTAAACTATTGTAAAAGAATAATACTGCGATTAATATAATTGATGCATTTATTAGTATAACTATACTCGAATGTAAATTATCATATAAGATTCCGAATAAGATTTGTCCAATTGGAATCGCTATAGTTGCTAATAATCCTAAAACGGTTGAAGTTCTTCCCATATATTCCAAAGGGACAATTTTTTGAACTAAAGTGTATATTCCAATATTTACAGTAGTAATAAACAATCCCATTATGAAGACTAAAACAATGATATAAATATATGAAACATTATTGTTGTTGCCAAGTCCTAGCATAAATTGTGTTGTGCTTAAAGAAATTAATGCAATTAATATTGAAACTGCGATAAACGAAATGTTTAATACATTACCTAATTTTGCTTTTTTAAGTTTAGAAGTTACAATAATTGGTGCAATAATCATTGAAGCAGTTAAGCAGGATTGGTAAAAACCGATTTGAATATTTCCTACAGTTAAAATTTCTTTTAGAACATAAATCATTCCTATTGCATAAAAAGGCGAGATACTAAAATTTATAATTGTTGCGAGTGCGATAATTGTTCTGATTGATTTGCTGTTTTTTATAATTTGTAATCCTGATACAAAATCTTTTTTAAAACTCGAAAAGTTCTTTTTGTTAGTCGCTTGTTTAATTTTAGGTATTTCAATAAATAATTCACTAATAGCTGACAGTAAAAAGCTAATTGCATTAATTAGTATTGCTAGTAACAAACCAAACCCGCCATATATTAATGCTCCTAAAACAGGTCCCATTAATTGTCCGAATGATACAATTATTGATCTTAATGAATTTGCTTCTAAATAATCTTCTTTTTCAACTACACTTGGTAATACAGCTGACATTGATGAGTGAAAGAATATTTCAGTAACCTCAAGTAAGATGACTAATAAATATATCAACCCTAATGATAAATCACCATCGAAGAAGAAGATTGCAGCAAATCCTAAAAGAAGTACTCCGTTTAAGGTATCTAATAAAACAATTGATTTTTTCTTATCGAACCAATCTCCAAAAACTCCAGCTATTGGTGAGAAGATAATTCTAGGTAAAATTGAAATAGCTAACATAGAGGCAAACAGTGTTGCTGATCCAGTTTTGTCTAATACATATAAGGATAAGACAAATTGTTGGATATTACTACCGAGTAGTGACATAAAATTACCAATAATTAGTATCGAGAAATTTTTATTTTTTAAAAGTTTTTTTGTCATATGTTAGCCTCCTAAGCTTTGATGATTTTATTCTACTACAAAATTTATCTAATGTCAAGCATAAAATTAGATAAATATCTAATTATTTGATAATAAATTATATTATGTCTAATTTAAGGGCTCTTTTTAGAAAAAAACTTTTATTTTTTTTTGAAATATTTAAAATAATTAATAAAAATGCATATAAAAAAGACTATAAAGTTAATAATCATAGTTGATTTTCACTCTATAGTCTTTTGTTTTTGTTACATAATTATTTTTTTGGTTTATCTTTTTTTGTGTCCTTAACTTCTTTAGTATCTTTTAAAGATTCAACTAAGCCACTTGCTAAACCTACGATACCTTGCATTTCAGAAGGTATGATAATTTTGGTTGCCTGTCCTTGAGAAACTTTTTCCATAGCTTTGTATGCTTCTAAAGTAAGAACTGCTTGATCAGCTTTAGCGCTTTTAATCAATTCAATACCTTTAGCTGTAGCACCTTGAACTTTTAATATCGCTTCTGAACGACCTTCAGCTTCTCTAATTGCTGCTTCTTTTTTACCTTCAGCTTCTAAGATGTTTGCTTCTTTTTCACCTTGTGCTGTTAAAATAGCTGCTTGTTTTTTACCTTCAGCAATTAAAATTGACTCACGTCTTTCACGTTCTGCGCGCATTTGTTTTTCCATTGCTTCACGGATTTCTTTTGGTGGAGTAATGTTTTTAACTTCTACGCGGTTTATTTTAATACCCCATGGGTCAGTTGCTTCATCTAAAATAATACGCATTCTTTCATTAATTAAATCTCTAGAAGTTAATGTTTGGTCTAATTCTAATTCACCAATGATGTTACGTAGTGTAGTTGCGGTTAGTTGTTCAATTAAAAAACCAGGGTTTTCTGCACCATATACATATTGATGTGAATCAGTAACTTGTAAAAAGACAACTGTATCAATTTGCATTGTAACATTATCTTTTGTAATAACTGCTTGTGGTTGAAAATCTAATACTTGTTCTTTTAAAATAATAAAATCTTTAATATGGCCTCTTACATCATAAGTCCTTTTTGTCCTATCAAAGAAAGGAACAAGGAAATGCATTCCGGCTTGCCAAGTAGTATGGTACCTACCCCATCTTTCAACTACATATGATGTTGCTTGTGGAACAATCTTAATTCTTGTGCCTAAGTAGACTAAAATAATTAACAATAGTGCTACTAAGACAATTATAGCCGTTGTATTTACAGCTAAAAACTCAAAACTTAACATAAAATCTCCTCCTAATAATTAGTTTTCTTTTTCGATTGGTAATTTATAATGATTCTAGACAAATTATCTCTGATAGTTGTTTTGTCTTTTGTGATTAAGATTAATACTAAATCAATTAAGAAATATATTGGTATAATAATTAATGCATGATACGGACTAATTAATATTAGCATAATGACTAAGAAATATTTTAATAATAAATCATGAATAAAAATATTAACAAAGTTTACTTGGCCTTCGAGTTTAATTTTCAATATTCTTCTACCGATAGTGTTTCCGCTAGTTGTTAATACTAGTATTGCGAGTAATAAACCAACTCCGATAGTAAAGTAATATATCAAACCCATATTATAGTCTAATAATAACCGGTTATAGACGCTTGAATCTAAAGCATATTGTCTGTTTAAAACAGCCATTCTAGTTTTAAATAAGTTTAAAGCATCAATTCTGGCTTCTTCATCATCGCCTGCTAACTCTCTTTGTTCTTCGTATTGTACTTGGATTAAATTATTGTCTTCATTGTAAGCATCGATGACTTCTTGATAATATTCATCTATATCATCAAAATGTGTGACTTGGTTTTGCAAAATAGTTCTTCCAAAAAGCACAAAACTAAAATAAGCGATGAGAATTACAATTGTTAAATCAATTAAAGCAGAAGTTAATCTTCGAAAGAAACCGGCTCTCATTTTTTCCTCTTAACAACCAATTTAACACCTGTTATAGCCAATACAATTACTTTTTCGCCTTCATAAATGTTCTCGTTTGAAATTGCTGTCCAAATTTTACCTTGTATTTTAACTTCGCCTCTTTCGTTATCGAGAATTGATTTTATACAGGTAGCTTCCTCGCCAATTAAGCTAGATGCATTTGTTCTTACTTCATTTCGATCCATATATTTTTTGAATATAGGTCTTAAACTTAATAATAGTAAAACAGAAGCAACCATAAATACAATGATTTGGAGCCAATATGCTTCAGGTAAGAAAATTGAAACAATCAAAGCAACGAATGCTCCGGCTGAAAACCAAATGCTTGACAAATCCATTGTCATACCTTCAATAATAGCTGCAATTATTATTACTGAAAACCAAATATATATCATAGATTGAGCTAAGGTAATTTCAAGTATCATTTTACATTTCTCCTTTATTTAAATCAATAATTAAAGCTTGTTCAGAATCACTCCAATAAGCACCAAATTTATAGTAGTTTTGTTTTTCAAAATTTAATTTAATTAACTGTGATATTTCTTCAATAAAGCGTTTGTTACTTATTCGAGAATAACTTGATTTGATTGTTATATTATGTCGTTGTTCTTTTGGTATATATTCTAATTCTGTTTGTCCTTTTCTTATTGGCTTAATTGCAATTAAGTGCCTTTCTTTGTCCAAGCCAAGTAAAACTATAAAGGCCTTTTCGAGATAAGTGGTAGCTGATTTATTTAAAGTAATATTTGTCTCATAAATAGTAGCTATTTCATCCACCTTTTTTCTTGAAACCCATTCAAAGTTTTTCATAGTTCACCCCTTATTATATTACATTAAATAATTATTACTAATTATATCACGCAACTTGATATTTATCAATAATTATACATAATTATTTTAAATTATTTTTGATTATATTTGCTAAATATTAAAAAATTATGTAGTATAAATTAGGTGGTAAAATGGAAAAATATAATTTAGAAATTTCAAGGTCATTAAATAAACAGTATAAAAGCAAGTTATTAGCTAAGTTTATAAAGGCAATTGATGAGTACAAGTTAATTGAAAAAGGCGATAAAGTTTGCGTAGCTATGAGTGGTGGAAAAGATTCTTTGTTATTAGCCGCTTTATTTGAAGAGTATAAAAGCCACTATAATAATGATATAGATGTAATTTACTTAATGATGAATTCGGGCTTTAAATCCGAATTTTTAGAAAACCATAAGAAAAATATTGAAAAATTAGGAATTGAACAAATCATTTGTGATTCTAAAGTATATGAAGTTGCGAATAGAATGAACCCAAAAGCTCCTTGTTTTTTATGCGCACGGATGAGAAGGGGTTTTTTATATTCTAAAGCAGAAGAATTGGGGTGTAATAAATTAGCGCTCGGACACCACTTTGATGATGTAATAGAAACAACGTTAATGAACATGTTTTATACAGGAACGTTTAAAACGATGTTGCCAAAGGTAAAATCAAAAAACTATCAAGGGTTAGAGTTGATAAGACCTATGTATCTTATTAAAGAAAATAACATCAACAATTTTATTAAGTATCATCATATTAATATTAGTCATAAAGGTTGTCTTTTCCAAGAAAAAGAAATTGGCACTAAAAGAGAAGAGATGAAGGAATTAATTAAATCCTTTAGAAAAATTTACGAAAACATAGATATTAATATTTTTCGATCTGCAGAAAACATTAATTTAGATAGTGTTTTAGGTTATATAAAGAATGATGAAAAAGTGAGTTATTTAGACGAATATTAGATATTTAAAGGCATTCTTAATTGAATGCCTTTAATATAAGGTTTCACATGAAACATCATTTACCTAAGCAAAACTTAGAAAATAAATTATTAAGTAAATCATCAGTTGTTGCTTTACCGGTTATTTCCCCTAAGTTTGCCCAAGCTTTTCTTAGGTCGATTTCAATAAAATCTATAGGCAAGTTATCTTTAGCGGCTTTTATTGCATCTTCTAGAGCTTTTTTTACCTCTCGTAGTTTACCAATATGTCGGGCGTTAGAGAGAATTGTTGTGTCACTATTAAGTATTTTTTCATTGAGAAATAATTGTTTAACTTTATTTGCTAGTTGGTCAAGTCCTTGATTTTTTATTGCGGAAATATTAATTACTGATTCTCCCTCTAAGTTAAGTTTGTTACCAAGATCCATTTTGTTACCAATAAGAATTCTTTCTTTTCCTTTTGTTAATTCTAAGAGTTCTTTGTCAAGTTCCGTTAGTTTTTCAGATTGATTAAGAACGAGTAATATTAAGTCAGCTTCAGAAATTGCTTTTTTAGATTTATTTATTCCAATTCTTTCAATTATATCTTTAGTTGAACGAATACCTGCAGTATCAACTAACTTTAGTATAACGCCATTTAGATTTAGCTCAGCTTCGATTAAATCTCTTGTTGTTCCAGAGATATCTGTAACAATTGCTTTATCTTCTTTTAGTAAAGAATTTAGTAAACTTGATTTACCAACATTTGGTTTACCAATAATTACCGTTTTAATTCCTTCACGAATAACTTGTCCGGTTTCAGACTCTTTGATTATTTTATTTATATTGTCAAGCAAACCAGTTATCTTTGGAATAACTAATGTATTGGTTAGTTCCTCTACATCATCGTATTCTGGATAATCAATATTAACTTCAATGTTCGCGATGATATTTAGAATATTCTCCTGTAAAGTGTTTATTAAAACCTTTACATCGCCACGTAGTTGTTCGTTGGCTATTTTTAATTGGTTGTGAGATTTTGCATTAACCATATCCATAATACTTTCAGCTTCAGTTAAGTCAATTCTACCATTAAGATATGCTCGTTTAGTAAATTCTCCTCTTTGAGCTAATCTTACACCATTTGAGATTAATATTTTAATGATTTCATTTGCAATAAAGTTGCCACCATGGCAAGATATTTCGACAATATTTTCGGTAGTAAAGGTCTTTGGAGTTTTAAAAATAGATACCATTACTTCATCAATGATTTCACCTTGATTATGAATATGGCCATAATGAACTGTATGAGATTTTGCTTTAGTTAAATCAGGACCTTTGAAAATTTCGTTAACTTTCGTGAAACTTTCATCTCCAGATACTCTTATTATATTAATTGCGCTGATTCCATCAGCTGTTGATTTTGCTACTATTGTATCGAATATCATATGAATGTATTAAGTTATAAACTTAATTCCTCCTTTCGAAAAGGCTACCTTAATTATTTTAACATATTTTCTAGTTTTGTTGTATAATATACATATTATAAAAGTGAGGTGTTTCATTTGAAAAAGTTTAAAAAACCTATCAAATTTTATATTTATTTGTTTTTGTTATCTGTTCTAGTTATTGGTATTTATTCAATATATAGAATTATTAATGATAATTTACCTGTTAGTGAGTTGTATTCTATCTGGATATTACCGGTTATTTTTATATTGATATATTATGGAAGTGACAGTTTGTTAGATAAAATATTTAATCGTAAAAAGAAGATTGATTATGAAGGTAAGTTTCTTGATGAAATTGGCGATAAAATGCGTGAAGGCAAGGAATTTTTAATTGAAGATTATCGGAGATTACAAATAAATGAGAAATTTCAATCATCGTTGAGAATCGCTTATAAAATCTATAAAGATGGCGAAGATGATGTTTTCAATATTGAAAAATTAAAACGCAAATTTAGTAAAGGC
This sequence comes from Candidatus Izemoplasma sp., assembly GCA_021736305.1. GTDB lineage: Bacteria > Bacillota_I > Bacilli_A > Izemoplasmatales > Hujiaoplasmataceae > Hujiaoplasma. The sequence goes on along the minus strand of JAIPGD010000008.1, from coordinate 5,600 downwards.
AGTTTAGAAGATAGAGCAATAAAATATGTGATTAACTATCTAGAAGAAAATCTAGATAAGGATGGAAAAAAACCTGAAAATAAGTTATAATAAATGTGAAAAATATATAATAATTTGGAGGATAATTTATGAGTTATAAAGCATTATATAGAATCTATCGTCCAGCGAGCTTCGAAGAAGTCTCTGGACAAAAACATATTACACAAACATTAAAAAATGCTTTAAAGAATAATCGTGTAGCTCATGCTTATCTATTTAGCGGTCCTAGAGGGACAGGTAAAACTTCAATAGCGAAGATATTAGCTAAAGCGGTTAATTGTGTTGAAGCTCCAATAGATAACCCTTGCAATAAATGTGAAAATTGTCTTGGAATATCAGATAATACAATTAGCGATGTTATTGAAATTGATGCAGCTAGTAATAATGGGGTAGATGAAATCCGTGAGTTAAGAGATAAAGTTAAATATTTACCTGGTTATGTTCAATATAAAGTTTATATAATTGATGAAGTTCATATGTTATCTACAGGCGCTTTTAATGCTTTATTAAAAACGTTAGAAGAACCGCCTCGACATGTAATCTTTATTTTATGTACAACTGAACCACAAAAAATACCAGCAACGATTCATTCTCGTTGTCAAAGATTCGATTTTAAAGCAATTAGTAACGCCGATATTATTGACAAAATATTTGAGATTGCTGAAAAAGAAAAAATTGAAGTAACTGAAGAAGCGGTAAAACAAATTGCAACTTATTCAGAGGGCGGACTTAGAGATGCAATTAGTTTGTTAGATCAAGTACACGCTTATAGTCCTAAAGCAATTAGTGTTGATGATGTAAATGAAATTTGTGGAACAGTTTCATTTACAACTTTAGTAAGTCTAGTGCAATCTTTAATAGATAGAGAACCAGCTGATGCAATTGATTTATTAAATAGTTTGATTTCAGAAGGAAAAGAAACTAAAAAAATTACATTAGATTTAATTGAATTTTTTAAAAATATTTTAATGTATAAAAGCTTAAATTCATTTAATGATGTGACTGTTTTTGAAGATAGTGAAGAGTTCAAAGATATAACTAAAAAAATTCAAAATACCCGTTTATTTAATATTTTAAATATCTTAAATCAAGCTTTAAATGATATTAACTGGAGCGGTAATCCAAAGACATACTTAGAACTAGCTTTTTTAAAAATTACTGATAAAGAAAAAGCGATTGAAGAAAAATTAGATGAACAGTTACAATCTTTAAAAGATCGTTTAAGTTATTTAGAGAGCAATAATAAATCAGTCGATTTGAAACTTAAAGATAATCAAGACAAAATGGTTTCAGACAAGGATTCTTTAGAGGAATCTAAGTCTTTTAAGCCTAATATAGTTAAAGAAGAAACTTCAACTAAATCTGACATTGATTTAGAGAAATTAGCTGACAATGAAGATGAAGTAAAAACAAATGAAAAGCCAAATGAATTGCAAGCGAAAGAAGAACAAAAACAAGAACAAAAACAAGAACAAAAACAAGAAGAAACACCAGTAAATACTAAAGAGAATATTAAAGCTGATATTTGTGATGATATATCAAAAACTTATGATATTAGTTTTGTAGAAGAAGTATTAAATAATGGCGATAGAAATGATAAATTGTATTTACTAGATGAGTGGCAAGGTTTTGAAAGAGGTATTACAAATAAAGAAGAAAAGTATCTTGCTTCATTATTAGAAACCGGAAAAGTCGTGGCTTCAAAAAAGAATAAAATTATTTTAACTTTTTCAAGCGCAACAATTTGTAATAAACTGATGGTTCCTGACAATAAAAGAACAATTCATAGAATCCTTTATAATAAATTTGAACGTGATATTGATTATATTGCTTTACCAGTTGAAGTATTTGATGATATTACTAAGGAATTTATGGAATTATATCATAAAGGTGAAAAAGATATTAAATTATCAAAAATCTATTGTGAAGGTTTGAAAGATGTATCACAAATTGAAAATAATACTAAAGCAAATAAAGAATCAAAGGTTGTATCTGAGGCTAAGAATGTTTTTGGTGATTTAGTGAGAGTCAAAAAATAAGGAGGGATATAATGTTTAATCCACAAATGATGCAAAATTTTAGCAAAATGAAAAAAGATATAAAAGCTGTACAAGACCAGGTCTATCAATCAACATTTTATGGGCAATCAGGTGGTGCAGTTGTTAAAGTAGCAATAAAAGGAAATAAACATGTTGTTTCTGTTGATATAGATAGAGAAAAAGTTGATGTTGAAGATTTTGATTTAATCGGTGATATGGTTGTTGCAGCAATGAATGATGCAATTAAAAAAGCCGATTCTGAATTACAATCAGCAATTGAAACCGTAACACAAGGGCTTAATATACCGGGGTTATTTTAATGGGGTTTCCTAAAAGTATAGAGACTTTAGTTAATGAATTTATGAAATATCCTGGGGTTGGAAGAAAAACCGCGGAAAGGTTCGTTTTTTATACCATTAATAAAATGGATAAAGAATCAACAAAAAATGTCGCAGAAGCCTTGGTTAATATGAAAGATAATATTAATCATTGCAAAGTGTGTAATAATTTGACTGATGATGAAATTTGTTTTGTTTGTAGTGATCCAAAACGTGACGAATCAACAATTCTCATTGTTGAAAGTCCTAAAGACGTTTTTTCTATTGAAGAAACCGCTGATTATAAAGGCTTGTACCATGTATTAAATGGCGTATTATCTCCTGCAGATGGGGTTGGCCCCGAAGAAATAAATATTAAGTCATTATGGGATAGAGTTACTAACAAAAAAGTAAGTGAAATTATTATTGCTACTTCTTCAACACAAGAAGGAGAAACAACTGCACTTTATATTAAAAGGGTATTAAAAGACTTAGATATTACGGTTAGTAGAATTGGATATGGAGTACCTGTTGGACTTAATTTGGAATATGCAGATAACCTGACTTTATCGAAAGCTATCGAAAACCGGAAGAAACTTTAAAAGAAATAAAAAAAATTAACTTAAAAAAAGTTGTAAAATATGCTATTATAATAAAACAATATATAAATTCATATATATAATACAAAAATTATATTTTTAAAAAGTATAGGAGGTGCTTTTATGCATCAAGTTAGTTTTCTTAAAACGCTAGCATTAATGGATCCAGTTAATAATTTTTTTGAATCTTTAATTGACGATATTACTTTTTACTTGGAAAATATAGCTCCATGGGCAGCCGGTTTAGTTCTCTTAGGGGTTGCTATCTTATTACTAATAGGTTTCTTTGTAGTTTTGAAAAAATTTATAAAAGCGTTTATTGTATTAGGGGTACTCGGTGGAGCAGTATATATCATTTATACAAAAACAGACATACTTAACGATATCTTGAAGGTTATATTATAATCTTCAAGTTATTTTGTCTTAGAAGAAAGGACCGATTAATTTGAAAAGAATATTTTTACCGTTTTTACTTATTTTTAGTTTGCTTATTTTAGTATCGTGTGGTGAAGATGAAGCCGTATTACCGGACTTAACAGATAAAAATAGAACAGAAATTGCTTCAGTTCTAGATGAACTTAATATTAATTACAGTTTTGAGGAAGAATTGAATAACGAAATTACTGAAGACTATTTTATCAGATATGGGAATGATTTATCAACCGGCAACAAAGTATCATTAGAACAAGAGGTAATTGTTGTTGTTGCAATAAATGATCCTATGTTACCTGATTTATCTGGCGAAAGCAGAACAGAAATAATAACTATTTTAGATGACTTGGGTATTAATTACAGTATTGAAGAAGAATTGAATAATGATATTAATGAAGATTATTTTATAAGATATGGGAATGATTTAACTGCTGGCGATAGAATTTCGTCTGAACAAGAAGTAATTGTCGTTGTTGCGATAAATGATCCTATATTGCCTGATTTATCTGGTGAAAACAAATTAGATATAAGAACAATATTAAATGATTTAGGGATTGATTATGAATTCCAATATGAGACAAATGATGCTCAAGCTGAAGATGTTTTTATCAGATATGGTGATGATTACAATTCTGGGGATTTTGTTTCTGCGGATGAAGTTATTACAGTGATTATTTCTACTGAAGATTTAGTTCTTCCAAATTTGGAAGGTTTAACAGAATCTGAAATTTTCGATGTTTTATTAGGAAAACAAATCACTAATTTTACCTATGAAATCGTTACAGATAATACAGTTGAAGATAAAACCTTTGTTGGTTATGGAGATGGTTTAGAGGCCGGAGACACTGTTTCTGATCGCTTCACATTTACGATAATTATTGGTTATAATTCTGAAACTATGCCAGATTTAGATGGGATGCTTTTAAGAGAAATAAGTTTATTGCTTGATGATAAAAATATTTCTTATGAATTTGAATATGTTACTAATGATGACTATCCTGAAGATAGTTTCGCCGGATATAAAGATTATGAAGTAGGAGATTTTTATCAAGAAGATGTTGTAACAGTTTATTTATTTGAAAATACTTTTACTGAGGCAGAAACTAGTTTGTTTATATCGAGTTATATAGATGGTGGAAATGATAATTCAAATCGCGCTATAGAAATATATAATCCAACTGATTCAGCAATTGATTTAAATGATTATCATTTAGTTATTTATTCTAATGGCTCATATGATGTTACTTATCGAATTGACTTTGATGAAGTTGATTTATTACCAGGTGAGGTTTATGTAATTGCTCACGAAGATTCAGAAGCAACAATTCTTGCTGAAACTGATCTTTCTAGTGTTGATTTATTATTTGATGGTAACGATACAATTCAATTAAGGTATAAGAATGACACTTATATAGATACAATTTATCAAATAGGCAATAGAGATTTCGTTATGAATGATGAAGTGTTTGTAAGAAATCCTGATGTTCAAGTTGGATCTAGAAGTTACGTATTTAATGAGTGGGTGGGCTTTGTACCGGATTATCATGAAGTATTAGGTGCTCATCCTACTGATATACCAGAAAAAATTGAGTTTGTTTTTATTCCAAGAGAATTTGATCATGAATTAGGCGGAATGACCGAAGTTGAACTTCTTTCAATAAATGATGGTGATACAGCTGGTTTCACAGAAGGTTTTGATGGAGCTGAACGCGTAAGATTTTTAGGAGTTGATACACCTGAAACTTATCCTGTTGTTGATGATTGGGGATTAGAAGCAAAAGCATATACAACTTTAATTTTAAATTATGCTAAAAATAATAATAAAACTATTTATATTCAAAGTGATCCAGAACAAGGTTATACAGAAACATACGGAAGACATCTTGGGTTGATTTGGATTGATTTAGGTACCGATGTTTTAACGGTAGAAATCAAAAATAGTGATGATGTTGTTGTAAGAACAGAAGATTTAACTGGCGTTATATTATTAAATTACCATTTGGTATTAAATGGCTTTTCATATAATTATTTTAGCAGTGATTCATTATTAGTTTATAATGAGCGTTATCTTTATAGATGGTTCCAAGAGGCTCAGAGATTTGCTGAAGAAAATAATCTCGGGATTCACGAATGAGAGTCTTTGGTAGGTTTTTATACGCAATGTTTGCTGTTGG